>NZ_JAWOSW010000004.1:0-339607 GCF_033338535.1 Vibrio sp. Vb2131 | reverse complement strand
TTGGCGCTGGACTAAACAAAGGCCCCCTTTTAGGGGGCTCACACAAAGCCACCTTCTTTAGAAGGTGGTAATTTACTGCCATTCAGTACAAAATGGTCGCCCTTGTTCTCCGCTTTCAGTTGCATGCTTATCACGTCTGAACCAGCATTGGGCTCACTCATCGCTAGGGCGCCAACGTGCGTACCATCAATGAGTTTGGGAAGGTATTTTTCGCGTTGAGAAGGCGTGCCGTTACGAAAGATTTGGTTGACGCACAGGTTAGAATGAGCGCCGTAGCTTAAAGCGACAGACGCAGAGGCACGGCTAATCTCTTCCATGGCAACAACATGAGCAAGGTATCCCATGCCTGCACCACCAAGCTCTTCATCGACGGTCACACCAAGCAACCCCATTTCTCCGAACAAAGGCCATAAATGATTCGGGAACTGGTTATCGCGGTCTATCTCAGCGGCGATGGGCGCAATATGTTCCGTAGCAAAGGCATTAACGTGTTCTCGGAGCATATCGATGGTATCACCAAGTCCGAAATTGAGTGGGGTATAGGTGCTTTTCATAACGTCTCCCGGTATCAGAGGTAAGGTGGAAAAGCCTGTAGCGGTGTTGCTAATTGAGTATAGCGTTTATGTCTGCTTGCTTTTGAGTGTTTGAATACAACGCTCCTTAGCGGCATTCAACTCTGCCATAACGACGCTGATGTCGTTGAGTTGTTGCTGTAGGACGGCTTGTTTCTCTTCAATGATATTGAGCATTTTCAATAACTGTCCTTCGGTTTGTTGCATGTCGTAGAGCTCGAAAAGTTCACGAATTTCTGCCAACGAAAAACCGAGTCGTTTCCCTCTTAAAATCAGTTTGAGGCGAATTCTATCCCTGCGTTGATAAACGCGCATATTGCCTTTTCGCTCTGGTTCAATCAGACCCACGTCTTCATAAAACCGGATACTGCGAGTAGTAATATCAAACTCCTTGGCGAGGTCACTGATCTTGTATTTTTCCATAACATACTTACCTCGAATAAAAATCCAGTTTCTGGAAATCGAACCTTAAATGGGAAGGCCGAACATCAACTTTGAAATATAAACGTCTGCTTGGTGTGTTTTTTCATCTCATTGTAAAGGCTAGTGCTATGCTTACGTAAACGTCAAGAAATCGCGGAATGAAAGTTTGTTAGTGAAAAAGGCGATAAAGGCTGGTGTGGCGCTTGGTGAGTAATTCTATGTAGGGTGTCATCAGTCTGCCAAGTGTTCACATATACCTTAAGGGAATGCGAATCATGGGAAAAGACATCTGGATTGTCAGCGCGAAAAGAAAGCCAATTGGGCGCTTTCAAGGCAAGTTGCAAACTTACTCTGCTCCTCAATTAGGCGCACTGGCGATCAAGGCGGCAATGCACGAAGTGAATGTGACTTCGGTGGATGAAGTGTTCATGGGATGTGTGCTTCCAGCAGGGTGTGGACAAGCTCCTGCGAGGCAAGCATCTATGGGGGCAGATCTTCCTTTGGGTGTAGGGTGCACCACCATTAACAAAGTGTGTGGCTCTGGCATGAAGAGCGTCATGTTAGCGCACGATCTCATTAAAGCTGGAACGATTCGCTCTGCCATTGCTGGTGGTATGGAAAGTATGACCAATGCGCCGTATTTGCTGAGGGAGGCGAGAAAGGGAATGCGTATGGGGCACCAGTCTGCGTATGACCACATGTTTCTCGATGGGCTACAAGATGCTTACGAAGGGCACTTAATGGGTGTTTATGCTCAGCAAGTCGCTGACAGGCTTAAGTTCACCAGAGAGCAAATGGATGAATGGGCCGTGATGTCGGCAAAACGTGCGTTGGAAGCTCAAGAGCGAGGCTTGTTTGCCGATGAACTTTCGCCGGTTTCACTCAATACCAAGTCAGAACAAGCGGTGCTGGACTACGATGAGCACCCACGCTCGATTGACCTTGGTAAAATTCCTCAACTCAAACCTGCATTCGATGAAAAAGGTACGGTGACCGCTGCTAATTCGAGTGCCATTTCAGATGGCGCGGCGGCTCTTGTGCTTATGGATGAAGACACTGCGCGTCATCAGGGGCTTAAACCACTTGCGATCATCAAGGCGCACTCTACACATGCCAGAAAACCTGCAGAATTTACTTTGGCACCCGTCTACGCAATTGAGCAACTGCTGTTCCAGCTAGATTGGTCAATTTATGAAGTGGACCTGTGGGAAATCAATGAAGCCTTTGCCGTTGTGACACAAATAGCGGTGGCGGAACTTGGACTAGATACGAGCAAAGTAAATATTAAAGGTGGAGCTTGTGCGCTTGGGCATCCGATAGGGGCTAGTGGCGCACGAATTCTGGTGACATTGATTCACAGTTTGCGTCAGCTACAAGCGCTAGGCACCAATGGTGATCTCGAAGCCAAAAAAGTGATGCGGGGTGTTGCGTCACTTTGTATCGGTGGTGGAGAAGCCACGGCGATAGGCATTGAAATACCGCTTTAATTGAAATTAGAAAGGAGTAAATGATGACTCGTTTGGTTCCCTTGTTTATTGGTGGCGAGTTTCGTGAATCTCAAACATCGGATTGGGTTGAGGTAACCAATCCCGCCACTAATGATGTCATTGCGTACGTTCCATGTTCCACAGAGCACGAGATGGAAGCCGCCATTGATAATGCGAAAGAGACATTCCAATCTTGGAAGGAAGTGGCAATATCCGAGCGTGCCCGAGTTATGCTGCGTTATCAGCACTTGCTCAAAGAGCATCATGATGAGCTTGCCACACTGCTTTCTCATGAAACGGGTAAGATTTTAGCGGATGCCAAAGGCGATGTGTGGCGTGGTATCGAGGTGGTTGAGCAGGCTGCAAACATTGCCAGCAATATTATGGGAGAAACCGTCGAAAACGTTGCCACGGATATTGATAGTTACTCAATGATTCAGCCCCTAGGTGTGTGTTGCGGCATTACGCCGTTTAACTTTCCAGCCATGATTCCGTTGTGGATGTTCCCAATCGCTATCGCTGCGGGCAATACATTTGTGCTTAAACCCTCCGAACAAGTGCCGTTGACCTCTATTCGTTTAGCTGAACTATTTGAGCAAGCTGGCGCGCCGGAAGGAGTGTTGCAGATCGTTCATGGCCGCAAAGAGCAAGTCGACTTTCTTCTGGCTCATCCTGATATTCGAGCGGTGTCATTTGTTGGCTCGGTTCCCGTTGCCCGTTATATCTACACCACAGGGACTAAACATTTTAAACGGGTTCAAGCTTTTGCTGGTGCAAAGAATCACATGGTGATCATGCCTGATGCAAACAAAGATCAAGTGGTGAATAACCTAATCGGAGCCTCCGTAGGGGCTGCGGGGCAGCGTTGTATGGCAATTTCTGTTGCGGTATTTGTCGGCGATTCAAAACAATGGATTACAGACCTCAAACAGGCAATGGCGAAAGTACACCCAGGGCCTTGGGACGATGAGCAAGCTGCTTATGGCCCACTGATCAGTGAGCAAGCTAAACAACGCGTATTGGACCTAATTGAAGATGGCAAACAACAAGGCGCAGTGTGTGAACTCGATGGCAGTCAGTGTGAAGTGGAAGGCTTTCCCGATGGAAACTGGATTGGCCCAACCTTGTTTAGCGGTGTAACAGCGAACATGTCGATTTACACGCAAGAGATATTTGGCCCTGTCTTAGTTTGTATGGAAGTCGAAACGTTGCAAGAAGCTATTGAGTTAGTGAATCGCAACCCTTACGGCAACGGAACTTCTATATTTACTGCTAATGGCGCTGCTGCGAGAAAATATCAGCATGACATTCAAGTCGGTCAAGTGGGGATTAATGTGCCAATTCCAGTCCCTTTACCATTTTTCTCCTTTACTGGTTGGAGAGGCAGTTTCTATGGTGATTTACATGCGTATGGTAAACAAGCAGTGCGTTTTTATACCGAAACCAAAACGGTGACGGCGCGTTGGTTTGATGACGATATTCCAACGGGGCCAAATCTGACCATCCAACTGCGCTGAGTGAATAAAAGGAGCTTTTATGGACTTTGAACTTAATGAAGATCAACGTGCATTTGCCGATACCGCTCAACAATTTGCCGATGAGCGTTTAGCACCGATGGCGGCGGAGTGGGATGAAAAGCAGATTTTCCCCAAAGACGTATTGAGAGAGGCGGGGGAACTAGGGTTTCTCAGTCTCTACACTCCAGAAGCGCAAGGTGGCCTAGGGCTGAGTCGCTTGGATGCTTCAATTATCTTTGAACAACTGGCCATGGGATGTACGTCCACTACGGCGTTTATGACGATTCACAACATGGTCAGTTGGATGATAGCCAGTTTTGCTACCGATGAAGCCAAAACGCAGTTCTGTCCGAAATTAGTTACGGGGGAGTGGTTAGGCTCCTATTGCTTAACTGAGCCTAACGCAGGATCAGACGCCGCTGCACTGACCACTTCCGCTACAAAAAAGGGAGATAAGTATGTCATCAACGGCGGCAAAACCTTTATCTCTGGCGCAGGAGAGACAGATGTTTTGGTCGTGATGGCGCGAACCGGAGAAGCGGGTGCCAAAGGCGTGTCTGCATTTGTTGTTCCTGCTCACGCAGATGGTATCAGCTATGGGCGCAAAGAACCCAAAATGGGTTGGAACAGCCAACCAACACGAGCGGTTACTTTTGAAAATGTCGTTATTCCAGCTAGCCATTTACTGGGCGAAGAAGGGCAAGGTTTTGTCTTTGCGATGAAAGGGCTTGATGGAGGGCGTATAAATATTGCGACCTGTTCCGTCGGTACGGCTCAACAGGCCCTTGAACAGGCGACACAATACATTCAGGAGCGTAAGCAGTTCGGCAAGTCGCTTGCGCAGTTTCAAGCCTTACAATTCAAATTAGCAGACATGGCGACAGAGCTAGTGGCTGCTCGGCAGTTAGTGCGCTATGCCGCCAGCAAGCTCGACCGAAATGACCCTGATGCTACGGCTTATTGCGCGATGGCAAAACGGTTCGCAACCGATGTGGGCTTTCAGGTTTGCGACCACGCGCTGCAGCTTTATGGTGGCTATGGTTACATCAAAGAGTATCCAATGGAGCGTCATTTCAGAGATGTGCGTGTGCATCAAATTCTGGAGGGAACGAACGAAATTATGCGTTTAATCATCGCACGTCGTTTGCTCTCTGAGGAGTCGGCTTTGCTTTAGCAAAGTATGGTATTTGCTCATTGAGAAAGGATTCAGATATGCCATTAACCCAAGCAGCCATTCAACATACGATCACTAATCACGTTGCGGTGGTGACGATGAACAACCCGCCAGCCAATACGTGGACAGCAGAGAGCCTCAAGGTACTGAAGTCGCTGATACTCACACTTAACAATGATAAGCAGGTCTACGCACTGGTTTTAACCGGCAGTGGAGAAAAGTTTTTCTCTGCTGGTGCGGATCTCAAGCTATTTTCTGATGGTGACAAAGTGGTTGCGTTAGACATGGCGCGATGCTTTGGTGAAGCTTTTGAAACGCTCTCTGAATTCCGTGGTGTTTCCATTGCCGCCATTAATGGTTACGCCATGGGCGGAGGGTTAGAAGTGGCATTAGCTTGTGACATTCGAGTCGTTGAAGAGCAAGCGGTACTTGCTTTACCAGAAGCCAAAGTCGGACTTTTGCCCTGTGCTGGTGGTACCCAAAACCTCACAGCGTTAGTGGGGGAAGGCTGGGCAAAGCGCATCATTTTATGTGGAGAGCAAGTCAGCGCTGACAAAGCAAAAGAACTAGGCCTAGTTGAGGAGTTGGTTCCCAAAGGCGAAGCTTTAAGTAAAGCGATGGAGCTTGCTGAATCTGTTTCGAACCAGTCGCCATCTTCTGTCGCCGCATGTAAGGCGCTCATTCAAAATATGCGCTCTGCGCCACTTCAGCACGGCTTAATGAAAGAGCGAGAGTTGTTTCTGAATCTTTTTGATACGGAAGATCAAGTCGAGGGTGTTCGCGCCTTTTTAGAAAAACGCCCACCGCAATGGAAAAACCGATAGGAGGCCACATGGCAGGGATGGTAACCATCAGTGAAATAGAGTGCTTAGATGGCGTGCACCGCATTGGTATCGCAACGTTAGACAACACCGCTTCATTGAATGCATTGACGTATGACATGTTGGTCCAACTTAACGATCAGCTTATCAAGTGGCAAGATGATCCACATATGGCTTGTGTGGTACTGACTGGCGCTGGAGAAAAAGCATTCTGTGCTGGTGGTGATGTTCGAGCTATGTATCACGTCATGCATAACGAGAGTAAAGAAAAAATCGTAGAGTTCTGTACGAACTATTTCTCGTTGGAGTATGAGTGTGACTATCTCATCCACACTTACAACAAACCCATTATCGGTTGGGGAGAAGGTATTGTCATGGGCGGTGGGATGGGGCTTTTTATGGGAACCAGCCATAAAGTTGTGACAACAACATCACGCCTTGCTATGCCAGAAATCAATATTGGACTGTATCCCGATGTGGGAGGTACGTGGTTTTTAAGCCAGATAGATCCGCAAGTGGGTTTATTCCTCGGATTGACAGGTTCAATGGTAAATTCAAGTGACGCTGTCACTATTGGTTTGGCCGATTGGTCACTGTTGGAAGAGCAGTATCCCACCTTACTGGATGAGCTAAAGCGGCTCCAGTGGGGCAAAGAAGATGCGAAAGAGTTGGTAACTGCACTACTACAGTTAATGGAAGAACAAGTTATTGATAGCAAACCAACCACGCAAATTTGTCCATATTTAGATCAGATAGAGGAAGCGTGCAAAGGCTTTGATCTTAATGCGATAGCACAGCGAATCATGGCTATCGAAGGGAATAGCCAGTGGATAGAAAACGCGAAACAAACGTTCGCATCGGGCAGTGCGATCACCGCGCATATTTGCTTTAGACAAGTGAAAGAGTACCACAGCTTACCGCTTGCAGATTGTTTCCGTTTAGAGTTGAGTTTGTCGGTTCGCAGTGCCTTATTAGGTGAGTTTAAAGAGGGCGTCCGTTCTCGGCTCATTGACCGGGATGGCGAGCCGAGCTGGATATTTAACAGTGTCAGTGAAGTCGATGAAGATGTCATCGATACCTTGTTTACCTCACTTTGGCCGGATGACGAACATCCGCTTGCTGATTTGGGTGAACAAACACTAGGTCAATAAGGAGAATGATCATGAGTACCATCGCATTTATCGGTTTAGGAAGAATGGGGCATCCGATGGCGCAAAACTTATTAGCGTCTGGATTTAACGTGCAAGTATTTGATGTCGATAGCGAAGCGGCAAAGCAACTTGCACCTTTTGGTGCGGTGGTGGCGAGCTCTATCGAGGAAGTCGTGGATGGTGCAAGCACGGTCATCACGATGCTACCAGCAGGATCTCACGTTCGTTCCGTGTATCTTGGCGACTTACACGGCGGCGTAGGTGTCCTCAATCTTGTCTCGCCAAGTACCTTGATGATTGATTGTTCAACCATTGATCCGGACTCTGCGCGATTAGTCGCCAATGAAGCGGCAAATAAACGCGTGTTGTTTGTCGACGCGCCCGTTTCGGGGGGCGTTGCTGGCGCTAAAGCGGCGACATTAACCTTTATTGTTGGTGGTTCGGATCAAGCGTTTTCTAAAGCCAATGCGATTTTGCAGTATATGGGAAAAAATGTTTTCCATGCTGGCAAAGCAGGCGATGGTCAAATGGCGAAAATCTGTAACAACCTTATGCTCGGCATTTTAATGTCTGGTACGTGCGAGGCATTAAACCTAGGTATCGATCATGGACTCGATCCAAAAGTGCTATCAAACATCATGCTGCAAAGCTCTGGCCGAAATTGGGCATTGGAGCTTTACAATCCTTGCCCAGGTGTGATGGACAGTGCGCCAGCCAGTCACGATTACCAGCCGGGATTTATGAGCAAACTCATGCTAAAAGATCTCGGCTTGGGGTTAGATGCGGCGTTACAAACACATTCTTCGGTTCCGATGGGGTCGTTAGCGCGCAACTTATATTCTTTCCACAACGCGAGCGGCCACGGCGAGCTCGATTTCTCAAGCTTATTTGAGTTATACAAGAGTAAGAAAGGCTAGACCGAGTTTTGTGACAAACCAGCCCGAGATGGTGACGTAAAATGCGCATCATTTCGGCCAACTTAGACTGGTTGAGGTATAGAACATTACGAGCTATGGAGTGCACCAATATGGACATAAAAAGTAGTGTTATTGCCATTACAGGAGCAGGGCAGGGGCTTGGGCAAATGATGGCCATTACCCTTGCTCAAGCTGGCGCTGATTTAGCGTTATTGGATGTAAACGCCAGTGGCTTAATGGAAACACAAGAGCAGTGTCGAATGCTGAGTGCGAAAGCGTTGACATATCAAGTGGATGTCACCAACGAAATCGATGTTGAAACCACGTTTGAAGCGATTATCCAAGATTTTGGTCAACTCAATGGGTTAGTCAATAACGCTGGCGTGTTAAGAGATGGGTTACTTGTAAAAGCAAAAGATGGCGTGATCAGTAAGATGTCTTTAGATCAATTCAATTTGGTCATGAACGTTAACGTGACAGGAACATTTTTGTGTGGGCGTGAAGCTGCCGTCAAGATGATTGAGAGTGGCTCCCAAGGCGTTATCATCAATATTTCTAGTGTTGCGAGAGCAGGGAATATCGGACAAACCAATTATTCTGCGTCAAAAGCGGCGGTCGCGACCATGGCGACAACATGGGCCCGTGAGCTCGCAAGATACGGTATTCGCGCGGCGGCGGTTGCACCAGGTGTAGTTCATACCGCGATGGCAGAGCAAATGAAACCAGAAGCCATAGAGCGATTAGAAAAGATGATCCCAGTTGGCAGGATGGGCGAAACAAGCGAAATCGCGCATGCAGTAAAATACATTATTGAGAGTGATTACTTTACTGGCAGGGTTTTAGAAGTGGATGGCGGCATTCGTATGTAAGTGACCACTTAAATAAGGCTCTGATAGACCTGAATAATAAGTTTCTTTCCATTTCAACATTTTCTATGTTGTGGAGTGCTAATTCTGCGCAACCCAAATGTATTTACAACTTATGTTTGGATTTACCTTGAGAATGATTTCTCGCAATCCAATAAAGAGATGTAAATACCACTCAAATATTAAGTGAAATCATTAATTTGATGCTGATCACACTTTTGGTTTTTTAGTTTCCGCTTCTCATTAAGGCTATCTGCGTAAATGAAGTTGATAGTCAGTCTCATCAATTTTAAGTTTCAACTATTTGTTTTTAAATAATTAATTGTTGAAGCACGAGAAATTCGTGTTGAGGTTAATATTCGATTTAAAGTGTGTAACTTCCATTAATGGAAGGTTAGTTTCCAGTTGTGGCTAATGAGCTTTAACTTTTTACTCCTCATAATGCGCCAAATGTAACATAGTGTTTCAAAGTGTAACAATAAACTCACACTAAGAGTGTGGTTTTGATCTCCACTCAATTCCGTTTTGTTTCGCTCTGAGCCCGACGTTACTCATGCTCAACACATAAACATTCTAATGACTATAACAACTGGTTCTTGGCTTGATACCAATCGTATCGTAGCAAATAACGGTTCATTCTAGCTGGTTAAATGCTTGATGACGAAGTTGAAAAATTGTAAGTAGAATAACTACTTATCGAAGTTTTTTCTTGTTCTCATACATTACCTCTGCGCTATTTGTGAGCTTTTATTTACTTTGATTGGCATCTGCTTTGAAACCAGACAACCATCGAGAAAGTTAATGGAAGCCTCAAGATATAAACGCATCTTGTCGAGGGGAAGTTTGGCGTCCGTCATACTTATGCTCTCAGGATGTAATTCAGCTTTACTTGACCCCAAAGGTGCCATTGGTGTGCAAGAAAAAGAGTTAATTATTACTGCTCTTTTGCTGATGTTGATCGTTGTAATCCCTGTGATTTTAATGACGATTTACTTCGCTTACCGATACCGCGCCTCTAACACTGAAGAAGAGTACGCACCCGAGTGGTCACACTCGACCAAAATCGAAGTGGTGGTATGGACAATTCCAATCATCATCATTGCGATTCTTGCGACGATCACATGGCGTTCAACTCATGAACTAGAGCCATCCAAACCTTTGGAAAGTGATGTTAAACCAATGACCATCGAAGTGGTGTCACTCGATTGGAAATGGTTGTTCATATATCCAGAAGAAAACATTGCGACGGTGAACTATGTGGCGTTCCCGAAAGACGTGCCAGTGCAGTTCAAACTGACTTCGGACAACATCATGAACGCGTTTTTCATCCCTCGCTTAGGTACACAGATCTACGCGATGCCAGGAATGGTAACCAAGCTCAACCTGATAGCGAACCACGAAGGTGACTACAAGGGTTTTGCATCGAACTACAGCGGCGAAGGCTTTTCGCAAATGAAGTTCACAGCTTCAGCAATGTCTGATCGTGCTGCGTTCCTAAATTGGGTGCAGAAAGTGAAGGCGAGCCCTGATCGTATTGAAGATTGGGAGCAATACAGCTCACTGGCAGCGCCAAGTATCGCAGAGCCAGTCACTTTGTTCTCTAGCGTTCCTCCGTTCTTGTTCACCGACGTTGTGACTCAGCATCCTGGTTCAATGAACTGTTTGCCTGAAAACCAAGGATAATCGTAATGTTTGGAAGATTAACTCTTGATTCAGTTCCATTCCACGAACCTATTATCGTCATCACCCTAGCGGTTGTGGCGCTGGTTGGTTTAGCCGTAGTTTACGCGGTGACCAAAGCCGGAAAGTGGCAATATTTGTGGAATGAATGGTTTACTTCAGTAGACCATAAAAAACTTGGCTTCATGTACATCGCAGTAGCGATGGTGATGCTTGTTCGTGGTTTTGCTGACGCAGTCATGATGCGTAGTCAGCAACTCCTTTCTTCTGCGGGTGAAGCAGGTTACTTGCCACCGCATCACTACGATCAAATTTTTACTGCCCACGGCGTGATCATGATCTTTTTTGTAGCGATGCCATTGGTCATTGGTTTGATGAACATCATCGTGCCATTGCAGATTGGTGCACGTGACGTGGCTTTCCCGTATCTGAATAACTTGAGCTTCTGGCTGTTTGTTGTTGGTGTCATCCTAACAAACATGTCTCTCGGCTTAGGTGAATTTGGTCGCACCGGTTGGTTGGCGTATCCGCCGCTTTCAGGTATTGAGGCTAGCCCAGGAGTCGGGGTCGACTATTGGATTTGGGCGCTGCAGATATCAGGTGTTGGTACGACGTTAACAGGCGTGAACTTCTTCGCGACCATTTTGCGTATGCGTACACCGTCTATGCCAATGATGAAGATGCCAGTTTTCACTTGGGCGTCTCTGTGTGCAAACATTTTGATCATCATTTCATTCCCAATCCTAACGGTGACTATCGCTCTGCTAACGCTGGATAGATACCTAGGCATGCACTTCTTTACCAATGATCTTGGCGGCAACGTAATGATGTACGTCAACCTTATTTGGGCTTGGGGTCACCCAGAAGTGTACATCTTGATCTTGCCAATTTTTGGTGTGTTCTCAGAAGTCACCGCAACCTTCTCACGTAAAAAGTTGTTCGGTTACACATCGCTAGTTTGGGCTACCGTAGTTATCACGATTCTTGCCTTTGTCGTTTGGCTACACCACTTCTTTACGATGGGGTCTGGCGCGAACGTAAATGCCTTCTTCGGTATTGCCACGATGATCATTTCTATCCCAACAGGGGTGAAGATCTTCAACTGGCTATTCACCATGTACAAAGGCCGCATCCGCTTTACGACGCCAATGATGTGGACGGTGGGCTTCCTGATCACCTTTACTGTTGGTGGTATGACGGGCGTACTAATGGCTGTTCCGGGTGCAGATTTCGTTCTGCATAACTCAGTATTCCTAATTGCTCACTTCCACAACGTTATCATCGGTGGTGTGGTGTTTGGATGTTTCGCTGCGATCACTTACTGGTTCCCGAAAGCGACCGGTTTCACCATGAATGAAACTTGGGGCAAACGCGCGTTCTATCTTTGGATTATTGGTTTCTTAATGGCGTTCTTACCGCTTTACGCGCTGGGCTTCATGGGGATGACTCGTCGTTTAAGCCAAGACATCAACCCAGAATACTTCCCACTGTTGTCGATTGCCGCAGCAGGTACGGTTGTGATTGCGCTGGGCGTATTGTCTCAGTTCATCCAAATTTACGTGAGTATCCGTGACCGCGAGCAAAACCGTGATCTAACTGGTGACCCGTGGGGTGGACGTACTCTTGAGTGGGCAACATCGTCTCCACCGCCGTTCTACAACTTTGCGCACCTACCAAAAGGTGATGTGCTGGATGCCTTCTGGTACCAGAAACAAAGTGGCGAGTTCGATCCAACTAAAGAAGTGGAATACGAACGTATTCATATGCCAAAAAACACGGCAACAGGCATCTACGTGTCGGCTTGGTCGCTCCTATTTGGCTTCGGCATGATTTGGTACATCTGGTGGCTAGCGGCGGCAAGTTTGGTCGGTATTATCGTGACGTGTATTCAGCACAGCTACAACGATGACGTGGATTACTACGTGGAAGTTGAAGAGATCAAAGCAATTGAGGCCGAACGTCGAGCTCAGCTTGAAGAAGCGAAGAAAAACTCAGTGAAAGACAGCGAAAGTAAAGATGATCTGGAGGTGACGTATGCAAACTAATATCGCAGCACATCACGACCATGATCACCACCATGACACGAATGGCAACAAGCTATTTGGCTTCTGGGTTTACCTGATGAGTGACTGTGTACTGTTTGCGACCTTGTTCGCGACTTACGCTGTGCTGTCGAGCAATTCAATTGCGGGCCCAACAGGTAAAGACATTTTCGAACTCCCATTCGTTTTTGTCGAAACCATGCTGCTGCTGTTTAGCAGTATCACATTTGGTTTTGGCATTATCGCGATGAAGCGCAACAACGTTGCTGGTCTCAAACGTTGGATGTTAGTCACGTTCGCGCTTGGTCTTGGCTTTATCTGTATGGAGGTCTATGAGTTCCATCACCTGATTGAAGAAGGCTATGGGCCACAAACAAGTGCATTCCTATCGGCATTCTTTACGTTGGTTGGTACGCACGGCCTGCACGTAACCTTTGGTCTGATTTGGTTAGCGGTAGCGTATCATCAACTGTCGACGAAAGGTCTGAACGACAATATGGCAATGCGCTTTAACTGCTTAAGCCTATTCTGGCACTTTCTAGATATCGTTTGGATTTGTGTCTTTACCATCGTTTACTTACTGGGGGTAATGTAATGGATCAACATGTAGAAACCAGTTCGTCAGATTACGTGAAAGGCTTTATTGCCTCACTGATTCTGACGGTAATTCCGTTCTACTTTGTTTGGACGAAATCATTACCAGATACAACGACCTATGCGATTCTATTTGGATGTGCATTAGTGCAGATATTTGTTCACTTTAAATACTTCTTGCACATGGAAACAAAAACATCCGACGGACGTTGGAACCTTGTATCACTGATGTTTACCGTCATTGTTGTACTTATCCTTATCGCTGGCTCGGTATGGATCATCTACAACATGAACGTCAACATGAAGTTGTAGGTCAAGGTATGCTGAAAAGTTATTTGTCTATCACTAAACCGGGCATTATTTTCGGCAACCTGATTTCTGTTGCGGCGGGGTTCTTCCTCGCCGCAAAAACAGAACCAGCCAGTCTAATGTTGTTCGTTACGACGTTAGTTGGTGTTGGGTTAGTCATCGCTTCAGGTTGTGTGGTGAATAATATTTTCGATCGTGATATCGACCAAAAGATGGCACGTACACGAAATCGTGAAACAGTGAAAGGCAACATCAATATCGATATTGCGTTTGTTTATGCACTTGCTTTATTGCTGGTAGGAACCGCACTGTTATTTATCCGAGTGAATCCACTATCCGCTGTCGTCGTGTTGCTTGGCTACGTGTATTACGTGTTCTTTTACACGATGTGGTACAAACGTAACTCGGTGTATGGAACCTTAGTGGGAAGTATCTCAGGCGCAGTTCCGCCATTGGTGGGTTACTTGGCGGTAACAAACTTCATTAGCTTGGAAGCGATTTTACTCTTTACCATGTTCTGTCTCTGGCAAATGCCGCACTCGTATGCCATTGCCATGTTCCGCATGCAAGACTACCGAGAAGCCGGGATTCCCGTATTGCCAGTTAAAGAAGGCATTCATAAAGCGCATCGACACATGAAAGCGTATGTCGTGGCTTTTGGAGCAGTATCGTTGGGGTTATTTTTACTAGGTGAAGCCGGGTATGAATACTTAGCGGTTGCAGCGGTTGTTTGCTTTATGTGGACGAAAGTGACCTTTCGCAGCATTGATGACAACAACTACATCGCTTGGTCAAAGTCGGTGTTTAAAGTCTCACTGCTAGTGGTGATGGGGATCAGTGGTGTGCTTGGTGTCGAGTTGATTCCTCTAGCTCTGTAACAACCAAACCTAAGCGTTTGCTAAACGCCAATATCTTTTGCTGCTGAATGCATGAATGGCCTTACCTGGAAGTAAGGTCATTTAACTTTCTATTGTCCTTTATTTTCACTGTTTTTCCTGTTCCTCCTCTAGCTTCACTATCACGTATTCATATCTAAAAGCAAAAACAACCAGTGTGTAAAACATAGTGGATCGCGCGTTTCCGCTGACGCGTAATAATGCCAAGAGATAGCGACGATTAAGCCAAAAAGTATAAACAGCGCAATAACTCTACTTACCATATGAGAATTCAATATCGATAGTTTGTAATGTAAACATTGGGGGGAGTGCTAGTTCCCATGGCAGCATACAAACTAACAATGTGAATGTTTGAGTTGAATCACCAGCTAGCGAAATACAAAAGCTTTACGACTGAAAGTGGGTGACGAAGCATCTTAGCTCCAGTGAAATGAACACGATTAAGAATCATCCTTTTACATAATCTAAAAACTCACTAAACCTTAACCCAGATTAAAGTTTTGCCACCCACGAGGCATTAAGGTGCGCCTGTAGTTTGCAGGTCTCACGGATTCAGAGAAGGAACAGCCATACGTTGTGTATCGCTGTTCCTTTTTTGTTCTTGTTTACTTGCGAAAAGATAAAACATAAAGACAACTTTAAGAGGACTGGTTTTGAGCATTTTGTTTTCCGAAGCCCGCATTGGCAACATGACCCTAAAGAACCGTTTTGTGCGAAGCGCAACGTGGGAGAACATGGCGACCGAAGATGGTCACATGACGGCAAAGCTTTACGATATTTACGAAACGCTTGCGAAAGGGGAAGTTGGGCTTATTGTCACGGGTTATGCCAATATCGTTGAAGAAGAGAAACCCAACGCAGGTATGATGGGGATCTACAGCGACTCTTTTATTGAAGAATACAAAAAGCTAACAGAGCTAGTACATCAACTAGATTCTAAAATCGTGATGCAAATTGCTTACGGTGGCACCAAAACCACCCATAACGTCGGTGAGCGTGTCATCTTCGCTCCGAGTGACGTGCCTGAGCGTGGTACAAATACGCAAGGCAAAGCGATGACAAAGGACGAAATAGACTACATCGTAAAGGCATTCGCATTGGCGAGTAAACGTGCTCAAGACGCTGGTTTTGACGGCGTAGAGATTCATGCGGCGCACACTTATTTAATTAACCAGTTTTTAAGCCCGTACTATAATCGTCGAGAAGACGAATATGGCGGTGACTTAGAAAATCGCATGCGCTTTCTTTTAGAAATTTATTCTGAAACCAGAAAGCTGGTTGGAAGCGAATTTCCCATCCTCGTTAAACTGACGGCAACAGAGTTCTTTGACGGCGGTTTAACGTTCGATGAAACTCGCGTCGTCTGTAAGAAACTTGAAGAAGTAGGCGTTGATGCGATCATCGTATCTGGCAATGTTCACGGCAAAGCAAACGAACTTGTTGGTCAAACGTTCGATGGTTACACACTACAAGAAGAAGGTTACTTTCACGAATATGGTCACGTGATCAGTCAGGACGTTAGCATACCGGTGATTACTGTCGGCGGGCTGAGCGACATTGATGCGATTGAGAAAATTGCAGAAAACACAGGTATCCAATTTTTTGCTGTGTCACGCCCTTTATTGGCTGAGCCACAGTTGATCAAACGTTGGAAAGAAGGCAATCGCGCACCAGTAGATTGCGAACGTTGCTCAAAGTGTCGTACCAAGCGTGGTAACTTTTGCGTGGTGTATAAGAACCGAAATCGTCGCAAAAAATAGAACGAAGCGAATACACAAATACAAATTAGCCTCCACTCTGAATATGGAGGCTTTTAATTATCCGCATGTTAATCGAACCATTATTTATCTTCTTTTTGATAGTTTAAATAATGCACACAAAGATCGTGAAATGCTTTAGCTTGAGGCGAGATCGTGCGATCGGTTAACGTAAATATACCAATTTGCCTTTCAAGTGGTGGATCGATAAGCGGAATCCAAACCAAGCGTGTTTCATTGGTTGGGAAAGCAAGCTTCGGTAGGGTCGTGACACCAATCCCAAGTTCTAAGACAGAAAACAGCGAAGTAATATTTTCGACCGAATAGAGCGCTTGCTGACTCAGAGCTCTTGCTGGGGTTGGATCGAGAAGTGTACAAGTGCCGTTACGGATAAAGGGTTGTTCAAACAAAGTTTGCCACTCGATTCCTTCTGGATGACTCGCAATAGGGTTATCCTTTAAACATACCACGCCTATTGGATCGGCTAACAGTGGCGTAAAGTCAATGCCGCCCTCATCGAGGTGAGAGGGGTTACCGAGCGCTAAGTCGACCTCACCGGAGAGTAGGCGAGCCTCGACGCCAGCGGCATTATCGTCTATCAAGCTTACTTCTACATTTGGATACTGTTCGCAAAAGGCACCCAACACGCTAGGGATGAGCTTCGCTGCAACAGAAGGAACGCTCGCAATTCGCACTCTCCCTTGCTGTCCGGCAGCGGCTGCTTTGAGATCGTTGTCTAGTGCACTGTAGATATTGAGAAACTGAACCACTTTGGGCAGACAAATTTCACCAAACGGGGTCAATTTGGTTTTGTTTCCGGGTTCAAACAGCGTTTGCCCTAGAATTTTTTCAAGCTCTTTTATCGATGTGGACAGTGCCGCCTGAGAACGATTTGCACGATGTGAAGCGGCTCGAAAGCCTCCTTCCTCGACTACCATCACAAAATGCATTAATTGTTGAAGCTTAATACTCATCCCTAATGCCTCTTAATCCCTTTATTTACGTTATTTTAAACAGAGTGATAAGTTTAATTTATCAAATGTCAAAAATTTACCGTTAGATTTATCGCCTGTCAATGTGCATCATTTAACCATATTGAAACAAAGCTGTTACAAAGGTTGAAGGGCACGTGAACACTCCTACTAAAAAACACCCAGTTAAAACCAGTCTATTTGCTTCTAAAGCGCCGCTTGAATGGGCGATAGTCAACAACGGAACCCTGTATACGGCTCAAATTCCTATTGATGACACAGGCGCGGTTGTGGAAGGCGGTATCGAAGTACAAACACGTCAAACCTTTAACAATCTCATTCACACCCTGGAGTGTGCAGGGGAGTCTTTGGACTCGGTGTTGCAGGTCCTGATTTATGTGACTGACAGAGAATACTTAAAGACCGTTAACCAAGTGTACGCGGAATATTTTGAAGCGCCGTACCCAAATCGCGCCGCCATGGTGGTTGCAGGGTTAGCGCGAGAAGAGATGTTGGTGGAGTTTGTTGTCTACGCGTCGGCAAGCCAACCAGAATAAATCCAACGAGAATAATTAGAGATCAGTGAGTGGCTTGCCATCACAAATCGGAAGAACAAGGAAAGAACCATGACTTTTATTAACAATGTTCAAGCAGAAAAATCCCTCTATATAGCAGGTGAATGGCAATCGGGCATGGACACCATCGCCAATATTAACCCTTCTGATATCAGCGAAAACATTGGCGATTTCGCACAAGCGAGTGTGTCGCAAGTAGAGCAAGCGATTCAAGCGGCTAAATCAGCGCAGCCAGAGTGGGAAAAAACACCAATCGAGCGCAAGCAAGCAGTGCTACAAGCGATTGGTGATGAGCTCATTGTACGATGTGACGAATTGGGCACCTTGCTTTCGCGTGAAGAAGGCAAGCCATTTTCTGAAGGTCGAGGTGAGATATACCGTGCTGGCCAATTCTTCCAATACTTTGCTGCTGAGGTTCTGCGTCAAATTGGCGATAGCGCTGCTTCCGTCCGTCCAGGTGTCTCCGTTGAAGTTACTCGCGAAGCCGTCGGCGTTATCGCCATTATCTCTCCTTGGAACTTCCCAACAGCAACAGCGGCTTGGAAAATCGCGCCAGCACTTGCGTTTGGCAACAGCGTCGTCTGGAAGCCTGCCAACCTAACCCCAGCAAGTGCCGTTGCGCTGACAGAGATTATCCATCGCCAAGGTTTACCTGCTGGCACGTTTAACCTCGTTTTGGGTAGCGGTTCGCAAGTAGGTAATACCCTTATCAATTCGAAGGATGTGAACGGCGTGAGCTTCACTGGTTCTGTGGACACAGGCCGTAAAGTTGCAGCGGCAACGGCACCAAATTTTGTGCGTTGTCAGCTAGAGATGGGTAGCAAAAATGCGCTCGTAGTGGCAGATGATGCAGACATTCAGATTGCTGTCGAAGCAACAATCGCAGGCTCATTCTCGGGTGCAGGTCAAAAGTGCACCGCGTCTTCTCGTCTTGTCGTTATGGACGGAATTCACGACGCGTATGTTGAAGCGCTAATCAAACGCATGAGCGAACTTAAAGTGGGTCACGCTCTAGAAGAGGGCGTGTTCATGGGCCCTGTTGTTGATGGTAACCAGCTGAATGCGAACTTTGAGTGGATCGAAAACGCACGCCAAGCAGGCGCGGAGCTGGCTTTCGGTGGTGAGCGTCTGAGCCTAGAGCATGACGGTTACTATATGTCACCAACCCTGTTCTTGAACACACAAAACAGCTCGGAAGTGAACCAAGAAGAAGTCTTTGCACCAATGGCAAGCGTGATTCGCGTTTCTGATTTGGATGAGGCGATTGCAGTCGCGAACGATACGCGCTTTGGCCTGACAGGCGGCATTATCACGCAAAGTCTGCGCAATAGCGCGATCTTCAAACAGCAAGTCCAAACGGGCTGCGTCATGGTTAACTTGCCAACTGCGGGTACAGATTATCACGTCCCATTTGGTGGCCGTAAAGAATCTAGCTTTGGCCCTCGTGAGCAAGGGCAGTACGCCAAAGAGTTCTACACCGTGGTGAAAACCGCTTATCAGCGCCCTTACTAAGAACAGCAGGGTAGCTGATGGTGTCAGTTACCCGCACTGAAAGGCTAAGAAATTGTTTAAGGAGTGGTTATGTACCAACAACGGATTGTGATTGACGGATTGCAGTACTGCAATTGGGATCGAGAGTATTTCCAAACGCTTAAGGCGAGTGGCATTACCGCCGTTCATGCCACCATCGTCTACCACGAAACTGCGCGCGAAACCTTAACGCGTTTTGCTGAGTGGAACTTGCGCTTCGAGCAAAATGCGGACCTCATCATGCCTATTTATTCAATGGCAGATGTAGAAAAAGCCAAAGCAGAAGGCAAAGTCGGCATCTTCTTCGGCGCGCAAAATTGCTCACCAATCGATGATGAAATTGGTCTGATTGAAGTGATGCGCCGCCAAGGTCTGCTGATCATGCAACTGACCTACAACAACCAAAGCTTACTGGCGACAGGTTGTTACGAACAAAACGATTCCGGCGTAACTCGCTTTGGTAAGCAAGCTATTGAAGAGATGAACCGAGTCGGGATGATCATTGATATGTCCCACAGTGCGGAGCGTTCTACGTTGGAAGCCATCGATCTTTCTTCGCGTCCAATTTGTATCAGCCATGCTAACCCGACGTTTGCGCATGACGCACTGCGCAACAAATCCAACACCGTGATCAAAGCACTGACGGAGCGCGGTGGTTTGATTGGATTCAGTTTATATCCATTCCATTTGCCAAATGGCAGCCAGTGCACGCTGGATGATTTCTGCCAGATGGTAGCGAAAACCGCAGACATGTTTGGCGTCGACCATTTAGGCATCGGTAGTGATCTGTGCTTAAACCAACCGCAACAAGTATTGGAATGGATGCGCAACGGGCGTTGGTCAAAAGCGATGGATTACGGCGAAGGTTCAGCAAGTAACTCGGGATGGCCAGATGCGCTGCCATGGTTCTGCGGCAGCGCAGGGATGGAGAACATCTACAACGGATTAATGGGTCACGGATTCAGTGAATCTGAGGCTGGAAAAATATTGGGTGAAAACTGGTTCAACTTCCTTAAAGAAGGATTAGAGCCTTTTTCATAGCATTCCCCAAAGTAGGAACCGCCTGCCCACATAATAACAATACGGCAGGCGTAAAACTCACATTTGTAGCCAGTCTTTGGCTGCTGCAAAGAACCTCTGGAGCCAGAGTATGTCTGATTTAACCAATAGCATGAAAGCTTCCACGATGAGCGTGTCATCGGGCAAGTCGAAAGCAAAACACAACACATCAACAACAGAAAACACGACGGACAAATTAGGACTGAATAACCCGGCCTTTTGGTATAGCGGTGGTTTCATCGCGTTGTTCGTTGCTATTGCACTTTATGACGGCGAGCTGTTATCTACGATCGTTAACGCTGGCTTTGGCTGGGCAGTTCAGGTATTTGGTCCATACTGGCAGTTACTGCTGCTTCTCACTTTTCTTATTGGTCTTGGCTTGGCTGCAGGGCGAACAGGCAAGGTGATGTTGGGCGGGATTGCAAAACCAGAAATGGATTCTTTCCGCTGGATGGCGATTATTTTCTGTACCTTATTGGCTGGTGGTGGCGTTTTCTGGGCCGCGGCTGAGCCTATCGCGCATTATGTTAGCCCACCTCCTTTGTACGGCGCGCAAGATAACCCGCAGCAAGGTGCGGTGAATGCGTTGTCGCAATCCTTTATGCACTGGGGCTTTCTAGCTTGGACGATTGTAGGTAGCTTAACTTCCATCGTGGTGATGCACCTACATTACGACAAAGGTTTACCACTAAAACCCCGTATTTTGCTTTACCCAGTCTTGGGCGAACGAGCACTTAAAGGCCAACTCGGTGCATTGATTGACGCATGCTGCATTATCGCGGTAGCCGCGGGCACCATCGGGCCCATTGGGTTTCTAGGCTTGCAGGTTAGCTACGCGTTAAATGCGCTGTTTGATATTCCTGATGGCTTTACCACTCAACTTATCATCATCTTGTTTGCGATTGCTCTTTACACCCTGTCAGCACTCAGTGGATTAAGCCGAGGCATGCAACTGCTTAGTCGTTACAACGTGATTCTGGCAATGGCATTGATGGTTTACATCCTGTTTTTTGGCCCTACGAATTTTATCTTTAACGGATACATTCAAGGTGTAGGGAGCATGCTGGATAACTTTATCCCAATGGCGACCTACCGTGGTGATGAAGGTTGGCTAAGCTGGTGGACAGTATTTTTCTGGGGCTGGTTCCTTGGTTATGGTCCGATGATGGCAATTTTTATTGCGCGTATTTCCCGTGGTCGAACTATCCGCCAAATCATTTCCACCATCAGTATTGTGGCTCCGTTAACCACCTGTTTTTGGTTCACGATTGTGGGCGGCTCAGGCCTTGCGTTTGAAATTGCTGAACCGGGTAGCGTGAGTGCGGCGTTCGAAGGCTTTAACCTGCCAGGTGCTTTGCTTGCGGTGACTCAGCAACTACCAATGCCAATGCTGACTTCAATTCTATTTCTGATTTTAACCACGATCTTCATCGTCACGACGGGCGACTCAATGACCTACACAATCAGTGTCGTGATCAGTGGTGAAACGGAGCCGAATGCGATCATCCGTACCTTCTGGGGCGTAATGATGGGTGTGACGGCACTAATCCTGATTTCTCTTGGCTCTGGTGGCATCTCTGAACTGCAATCTTTCATTGTGATTACCGCGGTTCCGGTTTCGTTGATTCTGTTACCGTCACTTTGGAATGCGCCGCAAATCGCAATCAAAATGGCGAAAGAGCAAGGGCTATAACAATTATCTAATTCAAACAACGTGGAGCTTGTGCGGGTGTTTTCCTCCTGCATCCGCACAAACCCTAGTATTCTTACAATAACAAATAGGTGGTGAGCAAAATGGATGCACATCGTTCTACTTATACGGAAGCAACTATGCGCGATGCAGCGATTGTCATGGCAGCCGAAAGGCTTGGCGCAATGCACCAAAACCGAATCAGCTTTGTTCGCAGTCTGATTCGTAATATGGCAAGCCAAAACTGGCAAGTAACCAAGCATGAGTGGCAGCTTTGTCCTCGTGGTTATGGTCATGTGATTTACAAATTGACCACGCCAGAGCACGTTTATCATTTGGTGGTATTCTGTGATGAAATTGCCGACGACGAGCGTAATGATCGCGTAATTGCTGAAAAGTGGGACGTCACATTTGCACTGGTTCAAGGCGATGTTGATGTTACTTTGTTGGAAAGATTGCGAGAAAATGTACCGCTGCAAGAAGCGGGACGTAATCCAAACAACGTACTTGTTCTTGCTCGCGCAAACAAAAGTGTGCGCGTGTTTGAGCACATTGTTAGCGCGCTTTCTCAAGGCGAGCAGCCTGAGCCGAAAGAGTTAGCGGAAGTGGGTTATATCCTGCGTACCACAGCTGTTTATGGTAACGGAAAGTTTGGTATCGCCGATTTCAAACTGTTAGAGAACAACTCAGATTTCAGCCAGTCTTTTAGTGCGCAAATGTGTGCCGTATATATGTTGCGTGAATTCAGCCTAGATTGGGTGCACTATCTGGCACTTCAACAAGGTGGCGACAACGTGGTGGCTTTGCATCGTGGCTTGCAGCGCTACCTTGGTGTCGGCAATGCGACTGGCTTAGGCATGGCTCCATACTTGATTAATCACCCGTGCATCGTTGACCAATGGATGACCTCTCGCGAACGTGCGGTAGCGCGAGTCTTTGCGATGCCATGTGAAGCTTCATTCCATGCTCCTTTGCAAGGATTACTACAAAAAGCACAGCGTCATTTAGAGCAAGTCATCACCATCAATGAACATCAAGACAGGCTCAATCATCAAGCGATATCAGACATCAAACAACTGCTATCAGAGCTAACAACGTTAATGGCATTACATCCGAACTGGGCGAGTTTGGTCGAGCATAAGAAAACAATGAGTGTGGAAGCCCAAGAAATCCTCACCTCTTGCTTGATCGAACTCTACCCATCTTTGGTGGACGAATTTGCTAGCCAAATGAATACGGATGAAACGTTATCGATTCCGGGCGGGAAAAAGATCCAAGACTTACTGGAAGTGTTGCAAAACAAATACCGCTGGGCGATTGATGCGGATTACTCACTGGCCGAGAACAATTATTGGTTCTGGTATCGTTCACAAGACAAAGAAGAGCCAAGGCTTGGTGTTCGCGGGGAAGAGGCTGGAGAAGAAAAAGAACTGCCGCTTGATATCGGCAGACAAGTGAATCGCTTGTACCAGGCCTTGCTTGACTGTGATGTAGAAATGTCCGTAGCAGAGTTTCTATTGCAAAAACCGGCTTATCGTTCGATCACACGTCGCGTATGGACGCTAGGCAACCGTGCGATGGGGGATATTCAAATGAATGTGCTGCGTAAAGATGCGTTACCAATGCACTTACTGCGTTGTAAATTGGCGATCTTTGGTGCGACTAAATTTGATCCACGCTCGGATCGTTGGGTTCGAGTAACTTTTTTCCAAGGCGCGCCGCTGTTGGATGAAATTCACGATCCTAAACTGGCAGACACATGGATTTTCCCTAGCATGCCGCCGCGTGACGAAATTGCGCAAAGTGACAATCAAAAAATCAACGGAGGATTTGCATTATGATCGTCTCTCACAACGAATTGGTGGCCGCGGTTAATAAGGCATTTCTTGGCATGCGCCGTCACTGTGGTGAGGCGGATGTCATTGCGAACATGGTGGCGGACTTGCAAATGGTTGGCTTACATGGAGTTCGTCATTTTAATAACGCCAGCCTGTTTCTTGGGTTAGATTCGGACTGCGCCGTATCGGTGACCAACAGCACGTCAGCGAGTATCGAGATGGATTTGCACAATGGCAGTGTGGCGTGCCACTTACCCGCCGTGTTGGATTTCGCACTTGAGAAAATGATTAACCGTAAGTCGATTACTATCACGTTGACTCAGTGCCATAATCGTTGGCTAGGTTTTAGTGAGTTGTTGAAGCTCTCTGCAAAAGGCATTGCGTGCCGTGCACAATGGGTCAATGGCTCTAGTCCCAAGCGAACGCTTTATGTGTTAAACCGTGGACGAATCGCGCCAGAAGTCTTTTTCTCGGATCAGTTTGATGGGCATGATACGGATTTGCATAGTATGGTTATCGAGCTCTCCGTGAACGATTTCGATATCGAGAAAAGTGCACAAGGGTATACCACCCACATTGAAGGTGATGAGTTAAGCCGCACGCAACAAGCTTCTTGGCAAAATGGTATCTTTGTCGAAGACCAAGAATGGGAAACACTGAAACAAACCGCAACCGCGTTGCTGGTGGAGAACAGTGAGCGTTCTATGCTCGGTGCTGGCGGTGTGGTTTAAGCGATGAAAGGCGATGATTCCAAGTAGAAGTGATGAAGGCTGCTGTTTAGCGGCCTTTTTTGTGCGCGATGTTTGGTCACTACTGAAGTTCAAAGACTATGATTACCGTTATCCGCAAGATGGAGCAACACAGGTAAGAAAAATGGATCTGCAAGAGAATAAAAGAAATGCCATTGCGTTTTACGAAACCGCCTATAGAGGTAACCCAAGAAAGGCAGTTGAAGACTACGTAGGTGATGAGTACATTCAGCACAATCCATTAGTTGGAAATGGCCCCGAGGCTTTTATCGAGTATTTTGAGCGGATGCAAAACGAGTATCCCGATAAAAATATTACGTTTGTGCGAGCCATTGCTGAGGGGAATTTGGTGGCACTACACACTCACCAAACATGGCCTAATGATATTGAATACGTGACGATGGATTTCTTTCGTTTTGATCATAATGGGAAAATCGTCGAACATTGGGACGCTCTGCAAGAGATTCCTAAAGAAACATTGAATGGTCACACCATGTATTAACGAATCGTTGATTAGCCTCCAATACTATTTATTCAAATGGTATGGGAGGCTAAATTATTTGGTACGAGTTAGACGTCAATCACTAGAGTGCTTTTTCGATCTTCATTGCTACGTCTTCAGATACCCAACCTTTCCATAAGTCAGGGTAGGTATTAAAGAAGTAAAACATCGCTTCTTCACCATCTGCGTAGTTATCTTCCATCCAGGCCAGCATTTCACTCATTTGCTCGTTGGTAAATCCGCGTTTCTGCAAGTACGCGAATGCTTGGGGTTCTTTGCTCGCAAACGCCTCAGTTGTTACTGTGCGAACTGGAGAAGGTGGGTACATTGTTACTTTTGGTGAAGCGCAATCAGGCTGAGTGGTACAGTTGCGATACTCTTCTAAATCTGTTCCGCTACCAAAATCCACTTTGACCATATCATACTTGCCCAATACGGGGGTCGGTGACCAGTAGTAACCAAACCAAGGCATTTTGCGATCATAGGCTTTGGCGATGGTGCCAGCTAATGCTGCGCCAGATCCTGGGTCAACCATCTCAAAGCCGTGCTCACTTAACCCTAATGCATTAAACAAGTGACCGGAGGTGATTTGGCATGTCCAACCAGCAGGGCAGCTATAAAACGCGAACTTGTCATCATCCTCTGGGTGTTCAAATAGTTTGGCGTGCTTGATGACGCCTTCTATCGTCGCGAGTTCTGGATACTGTTTTACCAGATAGGCGGGAACCCAAAACCCTTCTTCACCACCATTGACAAGCGATTCACTAGCGATGCGCAAGCGTTTATCCGCAATCCCTTTATCAAGTGCTTCTTTAATACCGTTTGTCCATAACTCTGGCGCAACGTCAGGCTGTCCCTTTTCAATCATAGAGGTGCCTGTAGGAACGCTATCACCAGGGATCAATTCCGCATCGCACTGGTAGCCTTCATTTAAGACAAATTGGTCGATGTGCGCCATTAAGCTGGCCGAATTCCAATTCATGTCTGCGATGGTTATTTTTCCGCATTCGTCCGCATTTGCATGAGTAGATAATGCTGATAGCAGCAGAACAGAGAGCATTGAAGGTGTCGTCTTCATGTGACTGAATTTCCTTGTCGTTGTCATTTACTTCAGTATATACATCGGTTTATAAAGATTCAGTGAACAAGTTTTTTTCAGTGACGTTAAGCATAAAAACGGTGATTTATGAAGCGTTTGGTGAGGCGTGTTGAAAGGGAGTTAATACAGCAAGAACACTCCTTCATAGCCGCCAATCTCAATATGAGAAACATAGTCGCCGATGTTACCGTCTTGATCTACAGGTCGCATAGGCTCTGGAAGTGCGATAGTTATCTTCGGTGAGGAGAAGTAATCGATATTTTTGCCAAAGAAATCAGTCCGATACAGCACTCGGCCTTTGGTGAATTCGCGGGCTAACACCATCTCTGTAGGGCCATGCATCACTACCGTATCGTCTGAGTGATACGCAAAGTACGTATGGGTTGGTAACAAATCGATAGCGCCATTAGGCAAGTCAGGGTGAGCCACTTTGCTCATAGAAGCATCTCCAATCACCGTGTAATCGGCGGAATAGGGCGTGCTGGTGGACATCATTAGCGGAGTCGCCTGATATCCCTCTGGTATTTGATTGGCAGGCTCTCCCAAATCAACGGCAAGCAAGGAGCTAGGTTGATAAGCAATATTCTTTGGTACGCCTGCCTTCCAGAAGTTGTCACTTGTTGTGTTATTACTTCCATATAAGTAGCCATTGTTCCACTGATTAAAGTAAATGCGCTCAGGGTGATAGTTTAAGTAGAACACCGCTAGTGCAGAGTATTGGTCCTGTTTCCAGTTATCCTCAGTGTTGCCAAAGTATTGAACTCGACCATAACGCGTGGTCGCTTGATAAATCACTTTCTGACCCGCTTTGGCGAGTGCAGAGTTATCCCAAAATTTAGCCAAGCCAGCATAGCCACTAAAGCCGGTAGCAGGGAAAAGGTAGTGCTCGCGCAAGTACAAGGAGCCAGCGTTAACCAAGTGGTTTTGCCCATTACGACCGAATAAGTTTGCCGTACCTATGTTGAGGCCAATTAACGCATCTTCATCCAGCGTTGCCAGTTTATTCAAGAACGCCGAGAATTGCGCTTTGTAAGCATCGTCAGCAGCTTGGCTACCCGCCACCAAACCAAGTTCATCCACTGTGCCTCCGGAATATATGTAGAACTGATTTGCACCGAGTAACTTATTCGTATCGTCGTTGTACGCACCATTTAAACCTTGTTTCGCCCATTCAGCTTGGTAATAGTGGCGCATTGTATTGGTAAAAACGGGATTACCGAGATTGGTCAATGCCCAAGAAGAGGTTTGATTCCACATACGACCAAATGGAATAACCCGTGACTCCCAACGAAATCGGGCCGTTGCATTCTTATTCGAACGGTTTTTGTATTCATTCCAAGAAAGATAATTGTCTTGGTTTCGATCTGCAGATTTGTCGAAGCCACGAATTTTACGCCAGCGTTGAATGGTTTGACCTTCCGGTGTCTCCGTTGGTGCTCCTGAGATATTGACGGCAGGGAAGCTATTTTTGAGTTGAATGTTTTCGAGACGTGGGCGGTTTTCTATGTTGCCGTCATGCCAAGTAATTTTCGCAAAGTAAAGGCGGCCGCCGTCGCGTAAAAAGGTGGAGCCAAAGTACTGACCGCCACCATAAGTTTTTCCGCTACCATCATGCGTTGTAGCGCGAACCCAATCCGAAGGAATAGACCAGTTTACTGTTTGGTTTTTAGTCATGTTCTCAGTTTTGTCTTTTTTAATCGCGAAGCGTTTCCATTCTGTTACCCGACCAAACGAGTCGATAGCAGAAGGGTATTCAATCGTGAAGCTGCCGCCTTGAGCAAACTGAGAGAACGTAAAGGCTAAGCGGTCGAACTTCTCTGAGTGATAGACATAGAGGGCTCCACCATTATTCGCCTGGCCAAATACATCAGCATCCCATGGCGGTGGTTGATATAGCCAAAAGCCGGCGTGGTCAGCGCTGGCGGTATAGCCAACGATCATCGGTTTTCGATTGAGTAAGGTATTTTCACCATGGCTTGAGTCGACTTCAGCTAGGATAGTGTCTTCAGAAAAGTGGAGAAAGAAATCTTCGTAGTCAATTCCATTCAGTTCTGCTTGGTTACGTATATCGTTTCCCAGCCAACCTGAGTTAAGTTCCAGCTTTTGGTTGTACATGTAACCAAGCGCTTTTACACGCTCGTTATCACTCTTATCTTTGTAAGCTCCAAACACGATATCGGCATTATCCAACTCCCATTCAAGTGCAGCGGCAGCAGAGATAGGCTTATCTTGAAGATCAATACCCTGTTCATGCAACCCAGGTAATACGATTGCTGTTCTACTCCAAACGTTGGGTACAGAAAGCAAGCTCAAAGAAATGAGTGTAACGAGAGAAAAACAATGCGACTTCAACATGGAGTTATCCCATTAATACTTAGATGACTCAAATTAAGAGTCAGATACAAAGAGAAATTATAGTCCATTCGCGAAGTCGTAATCAGGACCCTGCCATAGAGGACTTTACAGGAAAACTAACAGGGGATGCTGTGCAAAAATGAGCGGATGTACTTGGAATAGATCATCCTCATAGACTCAAAACTTCCTCTACACGTCAGCACAAAAATAACCACCATTTTAACCTTGTTTCGGTCGTCACCATGTTGTTGGATTTTTCTTCAACAAATTCAGTTAAAACTAACTCTTCAAACCAGTCAGATACTCTGTCTTGGTGGTGGCTGATCATACAAAAAATTAACAAATTAAATTTTTATACATTTTTATTGCATAAAAAGTCCAGTTGAGTAATATAAATACCAAGTGACAATTAATGCGGTATGTCAGCATGACTATTCAGGTAAGCGGAATCAATAAATCCTACGGTGAGACACAAGTGCTTCATGATGTCAGCTTTAAGTGTGAAAGCGGGGAAACACTGGTGTTACTTGGTCCAAGTGGCGCAGGTAAGAGCTCTCTACTGCGTGTTCTTAACCTTCTTGAAGGGGCGGATAACGGCAAGCTAAACATCGCAAATGATATTTTTGATTTCTCTACTGAAATCAAAGAGAAACAAGGTTTAGCACTTCGTCGTAAAGTAGGCATGGTGTTCCAGCAGTACAACTTATGGCCGCACATGACAGTGATGGAGAACCTGATTGAGGCTCCGGTAAAAGTCGCTGGCATGGATAAAGAACAAGCGAAGAAGCAGGCAATGCAAATTCTTGCGACGCTGCATTTGGCAGACAAAGCGGATGCATGGCCGATGCAACTTTCTGGTGGTCAGCAACAACGTGTGGCGATTGCTCGTGCATTGATGATGAAACCGGAAGTCTTGCTTTTTGATGAACCGACCGCTGCGCTTGATCCGGAAATTACTAACCAAGTCGTTAAGATTATTAAAAATTTAAGCGAAACCGGAATTACACAAGTAGTTGTGACGCACGAAGTGGATTTCGCCAAGAAAATCGCTAGTCACGTACTGTATTTAGAAAAAGGACACATCGTTGAGCACGGCACAAGTGATTCGTTTTCTAACCCGCAAACCGCCCAGTTTGCTGACTACTTAAATCACTAAATCACTAAATTACGTTTTTAAAGTTCAGTCTATTTAACAGATAAGCTCGGCTGTCATTGCGAGTGTCAGCCCACTAAGTACACACGGAGTATTGCAATGAAAAAGATTCTACTAGCTTCACTAATCGGCCTTTCTTCTGCAACTATGGCAGCAAACGCAGCAGCACAAGAAGAGATCAAATTCGCGATGGAAGCGACGTACGCACCGTTCGAATACATGGATGAAAACAACCAAATCCAAGGTTTTGATGTGGATCTGGCGAATGCACTATGTAAAGAAATCGAAGCAAAATGCACTTTCCACAACCAATCTTTTGACAGCCTGATCCCAGCATTAAAATTCAAGCGCTACGATGCGGCAATCTCTGCAATGGACATTACTAAGGCGCGTTTGGAGCAAGTGAATTTCACGAATGCATACTATGACAACTCAGCAGCGTTTGTTTCTATCAAAGAAAAAGTGGCTGATCAAAAAGCACTAGAAGGTAAGCGTGTTGGTGTTCAAAACGGTTCAACACACCAAAGCTACCTGATTGAGCAAATGCCGGGCGTAACCGCGGTTCCTTACTCAAGCTACCAAGACGCGTTCATCGATATGAAAAATGGCCGTATTGATTCTGTATTCGGTGACACAGCAGTCGTAGCAGAATGGTTCAAGAAAGAAGACAACCTAGCTTACGTGGGTGAGCACGTCACTAACCCTAAATACTTCGGTAACGGTTTCGGTATCGCAGTAAATAAAGGTAACGACGAGCTAGTGAACAAGCTGAACACAGCACTGAAAACAGTGAAAGCAAACGGCGAATACGACGTAATCTACAACAAATACTTCGGTAAGTAATATGGCACTAACGGGTTACTCTTTATCGCTTGTTCAAGCTAGTTGGATGACTGTCCAGCTAGCCTTCACAAGCCTCTTAGTCGGTTTGATTCTGGCAGTGGTATTCGCCAGTGGTGAAATGTCTCGCCGCGTTTTCGTTAAATGGCCAATGACGGCGTTTGTGACGATTGTACGCGGTTTGCCAGAAATCCTTGTCGTGTTGTTCATCTATTTTGGTTCGACGCAGGTTCTGTTTTTAATCACCGGCGACTTTATTGAAGTTAGCCCGTTCTTGTCTGGCGTGGTGGCGTTGTCATTGATCTTCGCTTCCTACGCTTCTCAAACTCTACGTGGCGCATTGAAAGCCGTTGGAAGAGGGCAGAGAGAAGCAGCAAGTGCACTCGGCATCAGTCAAGCACACGCTTTTGTTCGCATTGTTTTGCCACAAGCAGTAAGACACGCACTACCAGGTTTAACTAACCAATGGTTGGTTTTGCTGAAAGATACCGCACTTGTATCACTGATTGGCGTAACGGATTTGTTGAAGCAAGCGCAGCTAACATCTGCAGCGACGCATGAAGCGTTTACATGGTACGCGACCGCTGCGGCGATTTACTTAGGCATTACTTTGATTACACAACGTGCCGTCAAACTGATTGATAAGAAGTTCTCAATTCAAGGTATGAGCATGGGACAGGAGGCAACCGCATGAACGAACAACACGTTTGGCAAATGCTGGATGGCTTAGGCACTAGCCTCCAATTGACCGCTGCTTCCTTGGTTGTGGGCTGCCTCTTAGCTTTGATGATGACGCTGACTCTGATCCTACGTACTCCGGGTTTGCATTGGGTAAGTCGTGGCATCATCACCTTGTTTACTGGTACACCTTTGTTGGTACAGATCTTCTTGGTGTACTACGGTCCGGGTCAGTTTGACGCAGTAAGAGAAAGTGTATTCTGGACATGGTTAAGCCAACCTTGGTTCTGTGCGATGTTGGCGCTAGCGTTGAATACCGCTGCATACAGCACTCAGTTGTTCAAAGGAGCGTTTAACGCGATTCCTTCCGGTCAATGGCAAGCGTGTCGTGCTCTGGGTATGAACAAAACCGCAACGCTGAAAGTGCTGCTACCATACGCCATTCGTCGTGCTGTTCCGGCTTACTCGAACGAAGTGATTTTGGTCTTCAAAGGCACGTCACTAGCAAGCACGATTACGATCATGGATCTGATGGGTTACGCGCAGCGCATTAATGCACAAACCTACGATACGTTGACGGTATTTGGTATTGCAGGTGCATTTTATTTAACGGTAAATGGTGTGCTAACTCTTATTTTCCGTCAGGTAGAGAAGAAAGCATTGGCGTTTGAAGCCGCATAAACCTTCAATCAACACTCATCATCTCGTTCCACAGTGCCTTTGCAAATGACTCTCTTGCAGGGGCATTTTTTATATTCGTTATGGCAAATCCCTCAAGTTCCACCAAACTTAATTCAATGCAATTGTATTGGTGGCACCATGGAAAGAAGACACTTTTTAGCGCTGTGGACATTGTTGTTCGCACCCTCTTTAAAAGCGACGACACCAATGCGGCCGACGCCAGCACAAACTGAAGGGCCATTTTATCCAGTAGTGAACATTCCTCTTCGTCAAAACTTGATTCTGCAATCAGAAGGGTTGGTCGGTGAAGCTATCGTGTTGCAAGGTAAAGTCGTAGATACATCGGGAAACCCAGTTTCAGGCATCAAAGTAGAAATCTGGCAATGCGATGGGCAGGGGGTTTACGATCACCCTAAGCAGCCAAATAATGATAAGTTTGATACTCACTTTGCAGGTTTTGGCGCGGTAGAAACTCAATCGGATGGTCACTACTTGTTTCAGACCTTGTACCCTGTACCGTATGCTTCTCGCCCACCGCACATTCACGTTAAATTGTTGCGAGATAATCAAGAACTTCTGACCACTCAGTTGTACTTGAAAGGCAATACTGGCGATGAATGGTGGGGAGGCAAAGTCCGTGATTATCTGCAGTTTGAAACTATACGAATCGACGGGCGGTTAACGGGCGAATTTAACTTTGTGATTGGCTAGCTAATCCGGTTAAACCATTAACTCAACCAATTGCGCCAAGCATTCTTTATCCAGTATCGGATGAGGCTCGACGCCCGTGACCAAAACGATATCCACGGAAGGTAGCGATGGCATATCGTCTAAGATCTTAAGATCCTCGCTAACGCTAATACTGCCCATCGCACCGATAGCCATGCCTGAACGTACAATTGCTCGTTGTGCAGAAGCCGTATTGCAACATGCCAGTAGTTGATAAGGAGTGCCACGTTTGGTTAATCCGTCTACTGCTGCCGCATGGTATTTACAGTCGGTTTGGAATAGGGCGAGAGGGAGAGGTTGGGCGTTCTCAATGTCAAAATCAGGATGAGCAATCCACACGCCTTTGTCGCTTGCTAGCCAGTAACCTTCCTCACTGTCCGGTGCTCTTGTCGCAATAGCGGCGTCTAGCTTTCCTTCATCAAGTTTTTCTCTCAAGGTGATGCTCGGCTCACTAAAGACCTGAATCGAACATGTGGGCTCAGATTGCTGTAATACGCGGATGACTTTAGGCAAGATATTGTCGTTGTAATCCTCTGGGCAACCTAATCGAAGAGGACGCTTATCTTCATAACGTTTCACTTGTTTCAGTGCTTGATTGTGCAAGCTAACCAATTGCTCTGCGTGAGAGCGTAGTGCTAATCCCGCTTCACTTAAGACAAGATTGCGACCTTCTTTTTCAAACAAACTGACGCTGAGTTCGTCTTCTAGCTTACGCATTTGCGCACTGAACGCGGATTGGGTGCGATTGATCTGCTTGGCTGCACGAGTGAAACTTCCCGTTTCGACAAAAGCCAGAAAGCTGCGTAACGCATCGATATCCATATCTAAAACTCATCCATCGTTTTTGTTGAAGTGTTCCATCAAAACTATCCGTTAGTCCCCTTAAATACAATCAGATATTGTGAATGGGTACTCAAAACACGAACCGCATGGAGGCGTCATGAAACTGTTTATTGCTAATCAAAACTACTCAAGCTGGTCACTTCGCGCATGGCTGATCTTTTCTCAATTCAAACTAGATGTCGAAGTCACCAAGCTCAAATTATTCACAGAAGATTTTTATAAGACCTTGGAAGGTATTACACCAACCGCGAAAGTACCTACCTTGGTGGATGGTGACGCAACCGTGTGGGATTCATTAGCGATTTTGGAATACGTTAACGAGCAATATTTACAAGGTAAAGCTTGGCCAAGCAACTCCGCAGAACGAGCTAAAGCACGCGCCATTGCATCAGAAATGCATTCGGGTTTCTTTGATTTAAGAAACGAACTCCCAATGAACATCCGCGCACACAGAAAAGTCGACTTAACGAAGGGTGCGCTTAAAGATATTGCTCGTATTGACGCCATTTGGGCAGAGCAAGCAGAACTGCATCCAAACGGTTGGCTATTTGGAGAATGGTCGATAGCGGATGCTATGTATGCACCTGTGGCATTGCGTTTCCAAACTTACGGCATCGAGTTATCGGAAGGTGCCAAAGCTTACCAACAAAAGGTGCTAGCAAGTGAATCTTTACTGCAATGGTTGGAAGAGGCGAACCAAGAAACGGATATCGTAGAAGAAGATGAAGCAGGGGTAGAAGTATAAGCGCATCTTGCGATCGCCTGTAGCAAGGGAAAGCATGACAAAGCACGCTTTCCTCTTCTAGGATGGTTGTAGTTTCCGGCGCGTTTAAGCTAGGTGTTCAACAATCGCTCTGCCTACGCCGTGTGCGCTCGTTGGGTTTTGACCTGTGATAACACGATCATCCACAATTACAAACTCTTGCCATGGTTGCACTTTAGAGTAGCGCGCTGCGCTGCGTGCAAGAGATTCTTCCAATAGGAATGGGATATCGTTGATGGTGCCGAAGTCGATCTCTTCTTCGCGAGTGAAACCTGTTACTGATTTAGACGCAAGCAGCTTTTCGCCATTGCTAAGCGTGATAGGGAGAAGAGCGCCTGGACCATGACAAACTGCTGCCACAATACCGCCATCTTCATAGTGTTTTGCAGAAATCTTGGCAAAATCTTCGTTGCTCGCTAGGTCTGAAAGAAGACCAAAGCCACCCGGATAGAAGATCGCATCGTAGTTGTCACCGTTGATTTGTGATACTGGAATCGTGTTGTTGATGCGGTTCTGGAAATCATCATCCGCTAAGATTTTCTCGTTGACTGCGTCGCCTTCGATGTCGGTTCCGTACAGTGGTGCTTGCCCGCCTTTGATAGAGGCAATGTCGTAATCGAAGCCTGCACCTAGTAGCTCGCTAAGCGCATGAGTGAGCTCTGGCGCGTAAGTTCCGTTTGCTTGGTCAGTTTCACCAAGGGTCGCATGGTTCGTCACAATGATGAGTACTTTTTTCATGATGGTTTCCTTTTTGGCTTACGTATATTTGTTGAACACCTTCATACTAATTGCTAAACAAATAAGTGATAATATGATTAATTGGCAAAACATTATTGCTATATAGCAAAGGTAAGTATGGACAGTTTTGAAGGCATCAATGAGTTTGTTACGGTTGCTGAGAGCTTAGGGTTTTCTGCAGCGGCAAAACAGTTAGGTTGCAGTACCAGTCACGTCAGTCGCCAAGTCACAAGACTAGAAGAGCGATTAGGTGTCGCTTTGTTAGCACGTTCGACAAGAATGGTGAGTCTAACGGAAGCGGGGCAAGCGTATTATCAACAGTGTAAAGAGTTGGTGATTGGGCTTCAGCAAGCCAATGAGCAACTCACCACGCAGCAAACTCAATTGAGTGGTACGTTACGTGTGAGTGCCGCTGGTGCGTTTTCTGAGAACCATGTAGCGCCTGCCTTGATGGCGTTTGCCAAGCAACATCCTAATCTCACGGTTGAAATTAACTTCAACACCAGCATGGTCAACTTTATTGAAGATGGTTTCGATTTTGCCATTCGTTACGGCAGGTTGAGTGATTCAGGCTTGGTTGCGAGAAAGCTGGTGGATCGTCCCATGGCAGCGGCAGCCAGTCAGCGTTATCTCGATGAACATGGTTTGCCAACGCACCCAGAGCAACTCAAGCGTCATAGCTGCATTATTGCCAATAAGGACGTTTGGTTGTTTGAAAAAGACGGCAAGCCTTTAGATGGCGTAAAAGTGCAGGGCAGATGGAAGAGCAATAACGCACACACGGTCTTGCAAGCCTGTGCAGAAGGATTAGGTGTGGCGTACTTACCGAAGAGTAGTTTCAACGATGCTATTTCGTCTGGTCGTTTGGTGCCAATACTAGAGCCGTATTGGGGAAGCGGCAACAGCAGCTGGATTGTTTATCAGAATCGTCACTTTCTACCACTACGAGCGCGATTGGCTATCGACTTCTTGCTTGATCATTTTGTCGATTGGCAGGAGTAATGAGGCTCTGCCAATCGGTTTGTTTATCCATTTGTTAGATCGTCAACATACTAACGTATCTACATGTTTTGATAGCTTGGTCCGCCGCCACCTTCTGGTGCTTTCCACGTGATGTTTTGCGAAGGATCTTTGATGTCACAGGTTTTGCAATGAACGCAGTTGGCGGCATTTATCTGAAACTTCAACTTATTGTCCACTTCCACCACTTCGTAAACCCCAGCGGGGCAATAGCGCTGACTCGGTTCGTCATACATACCTAAATTCACATCAATTGGAATGTGAGGGTAAGTCAGAACAAGGTGACAAGGTTGATTCTCTTCGTGCTGTGTTCCCGACAAAAATACCGACGAAGGCTTATCAAAACTGATTTCACCATCTGGTTTTGGGTATGCAATTGGGTGGCACTCTTGTTTAGGTTTTAACTGCTCATGATCGTGCGAATAGTCCTTGATAGACCAAGGTAACGGCTTCTTAACCAGTGGTTGCCACAGGTTGTGTTCAAAAGTCGAAAGAGCACCGCCAAGTATGCTGCCAAACTTATGAATGTTCGCGCCAAAGTTACGCGTTTCGGCGAGTTCGTCATACAACCATGATGATTCAAACAACGACTGGTAGTCTGGCTCAGAAGCTCCAGTTTGTCGGGCCGTATGTACCGCTTCTGCTGCAATGATTCCGGACTTCATTGCTGTGTGGCTGCCTTTAATTTTTGCGACGTTCAAAGTCCCCGCATCACAACCAATCAATAAACCGCCAGGGAATTGCTGTCTCGGCAGAGAGGAAAGCCCACCTTTCGCAATGGCTCTTGCGCCGTAAGCGATGCGCTGAGCACCTTTCAAATGTGGTTCAATAGCAGGATGGTGCTTAAAGCGTTGAAATTCGTCAAACGGACTCAAGTAAGGATTGCTGTAATTCAAGTCGACAATAAGCCCGACGGCGATTTGGTTGTTCTCCATGTGATAGAGAAAACCGCCGCCTGTGGTATTTGTTTCACTCAAGGGCCAGCCAGCGGAGTGGATAACACTGCCAGATACATCCTTACTGTCAGTGGGTAACTCCCATATCTCTTTTAGGCCAAGCGCGTAGTGCTGTGGTTGCTTTCCTGCGTCTAGGTCGAACCTTTGAATAAGTTCTTTACCCAGATGTCCGCGACAACCTTCAGCAAAAAGGGTGTATTTTGCCCTTAGCTCGATACCTGGTTCAAAGTTAGGTTTGGCCTGGCCGTTCTTGTCTAGTCCCATATCGCTCGTGTTAATGCCTGTCACGGCGCCAGTCTGATCATAATTGATGCTTGCAGCGGCAAAGCCCGGAAAAACTTCCACCCCAAGATTTTCTGCTTGGTTAGCGAGCCAACGGCAAAGGTTGGCAAGGCTAATTACGTAATTATTCTCGCCATTTATCATTGGACGCGGTGTAAGGATGTGAGGAACTCGAATATGGTTTTGTTCAGTAGTAAGATAAAGGAAATCATCTCGTTGAACCGAGGCTGCTAGCGGGGCCTCCATTTCTTTCCAATCGGGGAAAAGCTCATCTAAGGCACTAGTTTCAAAAACAGCGCCAGATAAAATATGCGCGCCCACTTCTGAGCCTTTTTCTACAACGCAAATTGAAAGTGCGTCATCTTCACTGTCTTGGCTGAGTTGAGCTAGCCGACAAGCGGCGCTTAAGCCTGCAGGTCCGGCCCCCACGATCACGACATCAAACTCCATGCATTCTCGTTCCATCTTTATGCTTCCTTTCTATTATCGTCATCTGCGTGACAGGTTTTGGTTTCTATACAGAAAACTATAGCTCAGTTGACGTTAACGTGAAGTGGACTAAGCTCAAGTAATGGATCTGACGTGTTATATGAGGCATGACCATGGAAGACCGACCATTAGCAACACTTGTGCTCGCAGAGCATGACAACCAATCGTTGGCTGTAGGGACGCTGTGTGCAATTAAAGCGGCATTTGAGATTAAGGATGATGATAAATCGCTTCCTGTTTCTGTGTTGCTTATTGGTTATCAGTGCCAATCAGTTTTGGATGAGTTGAATTGCGTTCAGGGTGTTGCAGAAATTATCTGGGTTGATGCGAAGGGATATGAACATGGCTTAGCGGAAAATATCGCACCTTTGATCTCACAAGTAGCCAAAAACTACTCACACATTCTTTCTCCTGCCAGTACATTTGGTAAGAATGTGATGCCTCGTGTGGCGGCGTTGCTTAATGTTGGTCAACTTTCTGACGTGATGACAATCGAGTCTATCGATACGGTGATTCGTCCAATTTATGCTGGAAATGCATTGGCGAGAGTCACGTCGAATGATCTCTATAAAGTGATGACCATAAGAAGTACGGCTTTTGATGCCGCAGAGCTATCTGACACGCCAGTTGTCCCTAAGCTTACTCAAGTCGACACGGTGATTATCAATAAACTTAGTGAGTTTGTTTCGCAACAAACGCCAGAAAGTGAGCGACCAGAATTGCCAGCGGCTAGAGTAGTGGTGTCGGGGGGGCGTGCATTCGGGAGTAAAGAGAAGTTTGTTTTAGTAGAACAATTGGCTGACAAGCTAGGTGGAGCGGTAGGGGCGTCACGAGCGGCGGTCGATGCGGGCTATGTGTCTAATGACCATCAAGTCGGACAAACCGGCAAAATTGTTGCACCGGAGTTATACATTGCCGTCGGAATTTCTGGCGCGATCCAGCATTTGGCGGGAATGAAAGATTCCAAGGTGATTGTTGCAATTAATAGCGATCCTGATGCGCCTATTTTTGACATTGCAGATTATGGATTGGTCGGCGATTTGTTTGTGGTAATGCCTGAGCTGTTAGAGAAGCTGTAGATATAGTCTTGTTCCCTAAAACAAAAGGCTTCCGGACTGGAAGCCTTTATCATTTGATTTTAATAAGTTACTTTTCGCTCGGACGTTGCAGGTGCTCTGCAAGTACTTTCGTAAACCTTGCAGCTTCACCACCAGTACAAGCGCGATGATCAAACGTTACGGATAGCGGCATTGCTTTCACCGAAATTGCTTGACCATTTCTTATCACAACTCGGTCGAGTATTCGGCCCGCGCCGACAATAGCGACTTGTGGCGGTGTGACGACAGGTGTTGCGTAAATACCGGCAATCGCGCCGAAGTTGGAAAGCGTAATCGTCGCGTGCTGCAATTGCTCACGACCGATTTTTCTCTCTCTGATCCCTTCAACGGTTTGATCGAGCCAACGACGAACATCTTGTGGCTCGTATTCATCTGCGTGGCGCAAAACTGGTACGTACAATCCATGACGGCTATCTACTGCAATTCCTACATTGACCGTTGTGTGTACACAGCGTGTCATGGTTTCGGCATCAAACCAAGCGTTTAAAGCAGGCTCTTCTTGACACGCATGAACAATCGCTTGAACAAGGCGGATACTGATATCTTCGTTTGGCAGCCAATCTTCCAACAACGCTTCTTCCGTAATGGTTACGGCGGCAACATGTTCGTGCGACTCGGTCATAGACGATACCATGGTACGTCGAGCGCCTTTCAAAACTTCGGTGCCTGGACGCTGTTTTCCGGCTTCGTCGTAAATATCGGCATCAACGATAAGTCCGTTCGGGCCACTACCTGACACGAGGTTAAGATCTACCCCAAGTTTTTGTGCCAACAAGCGAGCCGAAGGCAGGGCGGTAACGAGGTTACTTTCTGTCGTGTTGTGGTTGCCACCAATCCAGAAATCATCAACGTTAACATGATGCGCTTGGTGAGAAACGCTACCGACGACGGTTGCGGCGTCAGCAGTGGCTTTTTTCTCTGCCGTTACTTCTCTCCCGGCACCTGTTTCATCAATCTCTAGCAGTAATGCACCAATATTGACGATTTCACCTTCCTCACCATGACGGCTGACCACACGGCCCGAATAGGGGGCAGGGACGTCTACCGTCGCTTTTGCTGTCTCTACGGTTAAGATCACTTGATCTAATTTAACCATGTCACCGACATTAACGTGCCATTTTACAATTTCTGATTCAGCGAGGCCTTCGCCGAGATCGGGTAAGTTAAACGTCTTCATTTCCAATCCTCCACGAGTTCGCGCGCTGCGGTCACAATGTCTTCTTTCTGAACCATGAAATAATCTTCGTTACGGTAATAAGGCATAATGGTGTCCATTCCAGTTACTCGTTTAGGTGGGGCTTTAAGTAAGCACATGGCGTGTTCAGCGGTTCGAGCTAATAGCTCAGATCCCACACCACAAGTTTTACTCGCTTCATGAACAACGAGTAAACGTCCAGTTTTTTCTAGTGAGCTGAAAATCGTCGCGGTATCAATTGGCTTAATACTCGCCAAATCAATCACCTCGACTTCAATTCCCTGACTAGACAAGGTTTGCGCGGCCTGAAGTGACTCTACGACGCATGCGCCCCAAGTAACGAGCGTGATATCTCGCCCCTTGCGTAAGGTGAAGCAGGTGTCGAGTGGGAGTGCTTCGCCGTTATCAACGACTTCAGATTTAACGGTGCGATATATGCGCTTCGGTTCGAAGAACATGACGGGATCATTGCTTCTAATTGCAGCGAGAAGTAAGCCGTATGCGCGTTGTGGAGAAGAAGGAATCACCACTTTAAATCCAGCAGTGTGAGCAAATAACGCTTCCACGCTTTCTGAGTGGTGTTCCGGAGCGTGGATACCGCCGCCAAATGGCGCACGGAAAACCGCGGGACAAGTGAGCCGACCGCGAGTTCTGTTACGCATTCGAGCCGCGTGGCACATTAAGTGCTCCATCGCAGGAAAAACGAAACCTTGAAACTGAAATTCGGCGACAGGTCGTAATCCTTGCGTTGCCATACCGACCGCAACCCCGCCGATTAAGGCTTCAGCGAGTGGCGTATCGATGACTCGTTTAAGACCAAACTCTTGCTTGAGTCCAACAGTGGCACGAAATACACCACCATTATCGCCCACGTCTTCACCTAATACGACAACATTGGGGTCTTGTTGCATTTCGTGGTGCAGGGCAAGGTTTACTGCTTCAACCAACGTTAGCTCAGCCATGTCTGCCTCCCTGCATTCTCATTGCCTTGTTGATGAGTTCATCTCTTTGTGCATGAAGCTCTTGAGGTAGCGATTCATACAAATAATCGAAACCGGTTTCTGGTGCTTGTGGCGGTAAGCTCAGATAGCGTTCAACAGCTAACTCTACTTGCTCTTTACAGTAATCTAGCCATTGCTGTTCTTGTTCGTCGCTCCAAGCGCCTTGATTAAGGAGGTACGTTTTAAGACGTGCGATAGGTTCGTATTGCCATGCAGTTTGAACATCATCTTCTTTACGATAACGAGTCGCATCATCGGCCGTAGTGTGGTCACTCAGTCGGTAACTCACCGCTTCGATGAGTGTTGCGCCTTTCCCTTTTCTTGCTCTCTCAAGGGCGGTTTTAGTTGCATCATAAACGGCGACGACATCGTTACCATCGACAGTAATACCCGGTATACCTGCACCTTGCGCTTTTTCTGATAAGAAATCGGCGGCACATTGGAGACTACGCGGCACTGAAATTGCCCACTGGTTATTGTTTACGACGAAAACAAGTGGAATATTCCAAGTACCTGCGCAGTTTATTGACTCAAGAAAGTCCCCTTTGGATGTACCACCATCGCCGCACATGACTAGCGCAGCTTCATGGTTACCTTGAATTTTTAGTGCGGAAGCCACCCCGACAGCATGCGTACATTGCGTCGCTATGGGTACACAGTAGGGAAGGTCTCGGCTAGGAACCGGACTGCCCTCAGGAGCAAAATCACTCCCGCGCTCATCGCCACCCCAGTATTGAAGGTTCTTTTCCATGCCAATGCCACGACACCACATCGCAGGCATATCGCGGTAGTAAGGGACAAACACATCATCGGCTTTAAGTGCTCTGCCGACCGCAATGCCTATGGCTTCCGCGCCTAAGTGTGAGGGATAGGTCCCTAGCTTACCGGTGCGTTGCAAGGCAACTGCTTTGTTGTCGTAAGTACGAGTTAATACCATGTCTCGGTAAAACCCGACCAATGTTTCAGTGTCAGCCCAGTTGGGTAGTTGGCCGACGAGGTCCCCACGATGGTCGATAAACCGATGCATGGGTAATGCCTGAACGTTCATCTCAAGCTCCTTTTGACGCTGCGGGTCTTTTGGACTGCAGCTGTTCATACAAAACCAGAGTTTGTATGGGTACTCAAACTCTGATATCAGCGCAAAGGCCATACCTAAGGTTGCGTGTGCTTTCGATAGCGGTAGGCATCTGTTCGTCCCTTAAACTATTTGTCGATAACATCGCTGCGATTATTTCACCGCAAGATACAGAGAAAGGCTTTTCTGTATCTAACCCTCTAACTAAATCGTGGTATAGCCAGATACAATAAGTGTAAACAAATTGTTAAATTATGCTTCATTTTGACTTTCGCTCAGTAGTAAAGTTTTGCTTACACCCTAATTTTGCAGAGTAATATGCTGCTATTTTGTTGGTGGTATTTTTAAATTCGAATTTAATTACTGGTTAATGAAACATATTTGCAACAAAATTTGGCTGTAAAATTTGACAAAGTGAGTCATTATTAATGAATCAACTCAAACAGTTGCTAGATGATGAATTGCAAATTTTTGTTGTGCTCGAAGCCTCGACCTTATGAGAATGCATAACTTCTTCCCAACTGAGTGGAATCAAGGTAGGGTGACGGCATTACAAATGTATACCCTCGGCAGTCCTTGAGCTTATCCAAAGTAGGTGGTGCTCAAGTGGAAGTGATTATGGAGAAGTTATGTACCACGCTCATGTTTATTTTCCCCTAAGAGAACAAGATAAAGCGCAAGCCTTGAACGAGATCATCCGTCAAGAGCGTCAAGATGTGCTGCGTGTGTTTCCATTAGTTGGAAGGTTAGTTGGCCCACACAAGATGCCGATGTTTGAAATTCACCTAGAATCATTGAGTGAAGAGTTCTTGGCGTGGCTTGATACGATTCGAGGCGATTTTTCTGTGCTTATTCACCCAGTAAGCGAAGAAGAGTTGCTCGATCACACAGAACGCGCGATTTGGTTGGGCAGAGAGATTGGTGTATTTGAAGAAAAGTTAGAGAAATAGTTGCTCCTCTTGCCCATGCATGGCCGCTTTGAATCCTTCTCTTCTCATTGCGGTCACAGCTTCTGCTTAACGCCTCATCTTCATTGATGGGTGCGGAATCCCTCTCTTACGCTTTGCTGTAGCTATTTTTGTGCTAAACCTAAAAGTAGGCTTTCGAACTTCACACAAAGCGTGAAAATGTCGCTGTTTAGTATGCCGTTGAATGAATTTTGGTGGTAATAAAATAATAAGTCTTTGATAAATCAAATAGGTATAGCAGGGAAGTGCAGTTTACGACCCCAACGCCATTGGCAGTGGCGCCGATAATTTCTGAGGGGGAAGGGTATGTTTTCAATACTCTTGGTTATACTTGCACTCTATATATTTTGGCTGTTGTTTCGCAACGGGCCTGAGTTTGCCGGGCGTACCGCCCAAAAAAAACGTGACTGGGTTGGGCCTACCGCCAACAAAGAAGAGTGGCGAGGATTTTGTACGGATGTATTTCAGCCGTTCAGTTCTCAAACGACTTTCTACGCCATTGCTTATTTTGCCAATTACGTAGCAGCAGCGAACGCAATATCTTGGTCAACGATATACGAAGGCGATTATCCGGTCATCATAAGCCGATTTGGTAGCTACTTCATTTTAAGCACGCATGATGCACTGGTCGTAGCTGGGTTTATTGCGCTTGCTTTCTTTATCATTAATTGGCAACTTGCCATGCGCTGCTCTGGTATTCTTAGCCAGTATCTAGTGCGGATTCTTATTATTAATCAAAAGCGCTTTGTCGCGATTAGCTTGGTGTTTTGCAGCTACTTTTCGTACCTACTGACGCTTGGTATATTCTGGCTGTTCCATGATGGGTATTCAATCTGGCATGGATTAATGCTTAGCCCCGTGTTCCTGTTGTTAGCTTTACTGGTAGCGGTTGTTGTGCCATCTGCAAAAAGAGAAAGTAGTGTACCTTAGATAGGTTTTCCACGTTAAATTACACTTGATTTTGGGATAGTAATTCTTATGCCATTAAGTTAGCATTGCCAGCTTTTTAACGGTCAAAAGGCCACTAATCAGTGGGACAGTGGGAGAAACAATGTTTATCGGCTTTGACTATGGTACTGCAAACTGTTCAGTGGCTAAAATGGAATCGGGTGATCCAGTACTGCTTAATCTAGAAGGAAACAGCCCTTTTATTCCTTCCACCCTTGCTGCACCGACTCGTGAATCGGTATCCGAGCATTTATTTCGCCATCGAGATATTAAACCATTAGATCAAGTTGGTGAGCAGGTTTTACGCCGGGCAATCAATTTAAACCGAGAAGAAAGTATTGACTTAGAATCCGACGACATCGCGTTTGGTCAGGCTGCACTTAATCTCTATTTGGAAGATCCTCGCGATATCTATTATGTGAAATCGCCGAAGTCTTTTCTTGGTGCATCTGGCTTGCGTGATGTGCAATTGGCTTTCTTCGAAGACCTTGTCTGCGCGATGATGGACAATATTAAGTCTCAAGCCGAAAACGATGCGCAGCAAAGTATTACCGATGCTGTGATCGGCAGACCAATTAACTTTCATGGGCGTGGCGGTGAAACGGCTAACATTCAGGCTGAACGCATTTTGTTGCGGGCAGCGAAACGTGCGGGCTTCCAAAATGTGGAGTTTCAGTTTGAGCCTGTCGCGGCGGGCCTAGAGTATGAAGCGACACTCAGCGAAGATAAAATCATTCTAGTAGTCGATATTGGCGGTGGTACAACGGACTGTTCGTTGATCCAAATGGGACCGTCTTGGCGCGGCAAAGCAGATAGGACCGCAAGCTTGTTAGCTCACAGTGGCCAGCGTGTCGGCGGGAATGATCTTGATATCGCGCTAGCATTTAAGCAGCTCATGTTCCCTTTTGGCATGGGAAGTAAAATGGAGTCAGGCATTGTGATGCCGACTACCCAATTCTGGAACCCGATAGCAATCAATAATGTAGAAGCGCAGAGTGACTTCTATTCGCGAGAGAACCTATCAGCGTTAAAGTTGCTTCAAAAGCAGGCTCAAGAGCCAGAAAAACTTGCTCGTTTGCTAGAGGTGTATCATGAGTCTTTAGGCTACAACATTGTTCGCCGTGCCGAAGAGGCAAAAGTGGCACTTTCAGAACAAGCTTCTTACCGAACTGGCATCAACTTACTATCAGAAACGATTGAAGTTGATGTACAACGTGACGAAATGATCGAAGCGATCCAGTCGCCAAAGAATAAAATGACGGCGTTGGTGACAGAAGCGGTAGAGCAAGCTGGAGTTAAACCCGATGCTATCTTTATGACTGGAGGTTCGGCACGCTCGCCAATCTTGCGCGATGCGGTGCAAACCGTACTGCCAAGTATTCCGGTTGTCAGTGGAAACTATTTTGGCTCAGTAACTGCCGGCTTAGCTCGTTGGGCTGAGGTTTGTTTCAAGTAGAAAGAAAGCCGATTAACCGTGGGTCTTTGTTGCCAAACTTATGATTTCATTTAGGCTTGCCAAGTGATGGTTGGATAACTTTGTCGAGAGGTTGAGTTTTAAGCGGGTAGGGAACCTTTTTAGGATCTTAAGTCTTTCAAGGTCATTCTGAATAGCGAGGAACGAGCGTGATTTAGAATCTCTTGCCCGAGCACGCTGTTATGATATATGACGCCGTTTCGCCAAGCGTTATTTATCACCATTGTTCTGAAGAGTCGAGTTAGGACCTGTTGGATAATGATTTTGACTAAGCTGAGATAAAAATGCCCGCTAAATCAGCGGGCACTTTTGTTTGCGTCATTAATGATGCATGTGTTGTTCCATGTGGCCTTGTTTCTCAACCGCCATTTCCACTTCAACCTTACCTGCGTTTTTAAAGGTTAATGTCATAGGGAAGCGGTCACCCTCTTTAAGAGTTTGTGTTGGATTGAAAATCATTAAATGGAAGCTGCCTGGCTTAAACAACACTGAGTCATTGGCTGGAACGCGCACTTCGTCAATCTTAATCATTTTCATCACACCATCTTCTTTCTTATGCGTGTGAATTTCGACATGCCCTGCGATTGGGCTTTCTGCTGCGATCAATGCATCTTCACTGTCACCGTGGTTGGTTAATTGAAAAAAACCACCGATAACAGGTGCGTTTGGTGGCGCTTCGCGGCTCCATGGATGGTCGATATGAATTTTTCCTGCTTCATAATCGTGCGCTAAACTCAGTGGGCTAGCGATGACAGCAATAAGCGCGATAGCGGCGGTTTTAAATGATTTAAGCATGTGTTTTTCCTTTTGAATGAATAGCTTCTCTGAATGGACAACAAACAGAGTCATCGTTATTTTTGAATAAAGTTGTCAATGATTAGATGCCTGTTAGGCAGGAAAAACACTCGGCGGAGAGTGCTTAGGCGCGATGTGTTTGTAAACGAACTTATCGCATTTTGAAAAATGATAAGTCGTCAGTGCATACTTTACTCGGCGCAGCCAATGGATGGTTGTCAGGTAAAGCCCAATCGCAACCAGAAGAAAGAATTGAACAGCTTGAAGAAGCGGACATTCAAACTGAAAGCCGTCGTGTAAGTTAAGATCTTGGATGAGCTTAGAAGAAGATTGAGCGTTAGCCTCAATCAACGTATTGATATCCACCCATTTGAAACCATCTGCGGTACACAGTAAAACCTTTTCACTTTGGACTTTGTTGAGCCAAGTTGTGCTGTGAACTTGTGTAGGATTAAGAGCGGCTGTGGACGCTAAATACAACTGAAACAACACCGCGATAATAACCGCAATAGCGTGCAAGCGATGGTGTTTGTGCTGTATTAGAGTGTTTTCCATACAATTGAGTGCTTATCTTCTTCGGCGCGGGATACTAACAAATTAACCAAACAATGTAATTATCAGTTTACTAAAAGGTGATGCAAGTGTGCATTATTTGTTTTATTGCCTATTTTTAACGCTTTAATGTCTTGATTCGGCTGACATTCACAACCTCCAATTCAACTTGTCAGTCTTGCCTAGTCGCTTTTGAAGATACCGAATTAATCTCTCTTATATGTCACTGAAGCTTCGGTTAGTGGGTGTCGTGGTGGTGTTTTTACGTGCTAGATTTGGCTGATATCGATTCAAAATGCACACCGAATCTTCACTTGTTTTCCATTAACGGAATTATGACAGTAATTTAATAAAGGATACGGTATTCTGCGCTCCTTTGTACATGCCAGAAACGTCCGTCCTACTTAGTCGGAGGGGCGATTAATCTTAAGAAATTTCTCAAATGAAATACGAACAACAGATTGGATATCGATACCCTAAAGGTCGATTTGCCATGGTGAGTGTATATGCATTCACCGGTGCTGCGATTTTAGCATCGACTATTTTTTCTCTATTGCTATTTTTGTCTATCGACGAAAACCCGATGATGCAAACCTTATTTGGTGGTTTAGCGATCATTTTTGAAGCGGGTAAATTTTACGCTTGGTATGAATACGGTGAGCGCCGAGCCCATCGCAACTACACAGGAGCAGCAACCGCTCTCGTGTTTTATTTAGTTTTAGCTGCGATTTCCATTGGCGGTAGTATTGGTGGGATTAATAGTGCAACCAATAGTGCACAAAGTCATATTTCGGTAGAGCAGGCGAAAGTGGAAGCGTTTAATCGTCAGATTGCGGCAATCGATAAGCAGATTGAGCTCAACAATATGGCAGCGCAGAAATACATCGAGATGGAGCGTATCGCGACTGGTGTAACTCGCATTCAGGATCAAAACAAAACCTTACGTGAAGAGCAGCAACGCTTGGCTATGGAGCGTGATAGTTTACCGCCGGTTACGCAAGGCTCAGTGATTGGTTTGATTGATAGCCTAGCCAACGCATTTGGTACCACCTCTCAGCAAGCTCAGCTTGGCTTGGTTGTATTTCTTTCGATTCTTTTGGACTTCTTTGCTGCATTTTTTGTTGGCTTGATTGGTGAAGAGCAACGGTTCCGATATTTCTATCGCAGAAATGAGGGCATGATATTGAAAACAGTTCGCGATATAGACCCAGCGCCTGCGGGTTATCTTCCTCATATAAAAGAGGAAGAAGAGCAAGAAATACCAGCTGCGCCGGAGCCAGAAGAACCAAAGGAACCGAAAACCTTGTTAGAGCAAGTTAGCGATGCACTTAAAACGCATCAAATTACGTGCACCAAAAAAGCCGTTGCTAAACAGTTTAGGCTGTCTGCGGAAGAGGTAGACAAGGTATTTGAAGAATTGGCAGAGCTCGGTTTAGTGGGGAAAAAAGCCAACCACCATTATCATTGGATAGGTGAAGCAGAGACCGCATAATTGGTTATCTATTAAAGTTCGGAAAGAGCGTCAATCGGCGCTCTTTTTTGTATTAGCTACCCATGAACTCGTTTCTATTTGTTAAATAAACTATGAGCAATTGGTCATACAAACTACAACTTCATTTGGATGTAAGTTGAGGCTAGATTTGAGATGTCCGAGACAGCTAGATATTCACGAGCAAGGTATATGTGTTTCAATACAGAAATAATTTTCTATCATGGTACAGCGAATAATTCCGACGTCTCAATGGAGGGTATGAACTATGTGCATTCAGACGATTAAGAGCTCTAATTCCCCGAGTCAAAAGGTTCTCTTTCCTTCATTAAAGAAGTCATGATAGCGGTCTCGTGCTCGAGGGTGAACGTGAGAAGACATTCGAGTCGACCTTACTCGCCAGATCAGTTATTAATACACCAACAATAAAATAGGCACCAATTTGATGCCTTTGTTGATAGCAGTACAACCCGATACCACTAATCTCTTTCTGACTTAAAACGATACTGTTCCGACAAGCAGACCAGAAGGCCAACTAAAGCTGAGACTAAAACTACACACACTTGGTAGCTGGTTTTCTCTACATTAAGATCGTTCAAAATCTCGATAGTCGCAATCATAGGGAGCGTTACCGTGATCAACAAGCTTAATAAGCGAGAAACCCTAGATTTCTTTCCATGTCGCTTGGTATAGAAGTAATGCGCGTAATCCGAGTACATGATAAACAAGGAAACCAAAAGACCCAGTATCCAAAACATAGCTTACAAATCCTCTATTCTAAGCATATTACGTCGTAACAACTCTTTCTTTGCAGCTAGCGCATCTGCCTCGTTAAAGCCTTTGAGTACAGTAGTGAGAATAACAGCTACAAAAAATGCTCTCGCGCCAGCTTGTTGTGCAGTTAATGAGAGGCTGAGGTTTTTGAAAGTCTCTTCAGCGATATGCACTGAAGCCATTTCTTTAATCAATGCAGCCCCTTGACCTTTTGATAGTGCGTATATAACAGCTGCCATAAAGCCGACCTCAAGTTTAATATCGATGGTGATAAACCATGTAGAAAGGAAATTTGCAACTGCCTTATGAGTATTAAAATACTGGCGCAGCTCACCATCTGACAGGCTCCAAGGGTTCCACATTGGCTTAGCAATACTTTGCGCTACCAGCATTTGAATCTTACCGAAAAATTTCGAACTCCCTAAAGCCTGTACCTGCTCAAGGACTTTTCTTTGGTCGAGTCTATTGAGCTGTCGATACAAAATGACACCTGTGATTATAGGCAAAACCTTTTCTCTGTTGTTTCTGATGAAGTTCAAATCGGCATCTAAGCCAGTCAGTACCGCCAATTGAACTACAGTTCGGTTTTTAGAGTCTGTTCACTATAACCTCTAACCATCGTTAAACCGATATAGTATGTGTACAATATAGGCAAGCAATCTGTATGCAATGCATTGCGCATTTAGTTAGACTCAAAGTCTCAAAGTTAGGAGAAACTATTACTAGTTTTTGAACTTGTGTAGTAAAAACAGTGTGTGGTCAAATGCAGTTTTTGGAATATGAAAAAACCAAGATTAGACGTGTGCTTCAAACAACAGGTAAATAGCCACTTGATTCTAGGAACATGTTTTTACGCTCAAACATCTATGATGTAGGTGTTAATCTTTATTGAGCTTTTTGGTTACGTCTTTCACCGTTTTCTTCTCTTTTTCCGGTGTCATTGCATCAACAGCTTTACCCGCCATCCCTTCATCTGGCAATTTGTCTTTTCCTGCATCAACTGCGGTATCTTTCAGTGCCTCTTTAGGCGTACAGCGACCACCAACACCAACCACGGCTTTTGTCGCAGCGGCTTTAGCTGCCTTTTCTGCATCGCAGTCAGGATCCATAACGCTAGCTAAGCTCGTGGCTGAACCAAAAAACAAGACTAACAAAATGAGGTTGCGTTTTTTCATAGTTGTCACCAATTTTGTGGAACATAGGTAAAGTGTAACGGAGAGAAAAGGCTTTGGCTGAGAATTTGTTGGTTTGAGCTTGGGAAGCAAAGTAAGGTGAAAAGAAAAAGTGCCATCGAAGTGACACTTTTTCTTAAGCGTAGAAGGGATTAGTTGTCGTAAACGTCTAACTCCACTTCACGGGCAATATTTTGGTTGTTAATGATCACACCTTCGACTTCGACACGAGCACCATTTAGGTTAAGTTCTTCAATGCCTTGGAAGCGTGTTTGTGCATCAATCACAACGGTGGTGTTACTTAGTACTTGATCAGCATCATTCTCACAATGCTCAACTTCAAACACTCTTGAATCAGCATCGTAGTTTGATACATAGCCTTCACATTCAAACTCTTTACCCCGCCATTGGTTGTCATTGTCAAACTCCGACCGCTCAAATTCGATGACGGTAGCTGTGCGTTTGCCATTTTTCATCACAGAGGTCACTTCTACTTCTTGACCTTGTTCTAGATTAGCTTTGCTACCATCCTCAAATCGTGTTGCGTTATCAATGAAGAAGGCTCCTCGATAGTTTAGAGAGAACTCACTATAATCCTTGGCAACCCAAGTCACGATACCTTCCACATCGCTGTCATTTTTTAGATCGTCGTAGTCTTCAACTTGTACCTCATGTGCCATGAAGATACCGTTTTGCATTTCACCTTCTACTTCCACCCATTGGCCGATGCTAAGTTGGCTAATGTTGTCGTAAGATACGGTTATATTTGTACCAAGCTCAAACGTGCCAGCATTTTCATCGGTACTAGTAATGCGACCTTCCAGTTCGTAGTAGCTTCCAAGGGCTGGGTAATCGTTATCTACGTCGATTTCGACCACAGACAACACTCGATAACCCGCATCAGCAGTTGGCAATGATGACACCATCACCCAGTCGTTGACCTCTATATCATCACTTAAACCGTCAAACTGCAGATCTACGCCGTTTACCGTAAATGTTTTCTTCACATGATCAATCGCTGTGACACGTCCTGTAATGGTTGGTTCAAGTGTGACTCGGACGCCATTATTCGAAGCTTGCCGAATATCTGACCCCACGCGAACCACCATTTTTGGTTTTACATCGGCCAGTTGCACTTGTGTGTCGTCATAAACCACCTCAGACACACGATACGTATGTCCATTGACGGTTAACGTGCTTTCTTCAGCGTTGACCGCTTCAACAGAGCCAATCGCTACACTTGGTTTCACTGCTGGTTGAGTTGATGTGCTATCGCTATTGCTGCCACCACCTGAACCACCACAACCAGACAATGCCAAACCTACTACAGAAATAAGAGCGAGTTTTTTCATTGTATTAACCTCAATTTACGAGCGAGTTTAGGAAATTGCCTGTATCTTATTGGGCATATCGTGAAGAGATCGTGAAGAAATGTGATTTTATGAAAATTTTAATTGTAGATGACAACCATAACGTCTCGGAGACGATTGCAGACTATCTTGAGCTAGAAGGCATGATTATCGATTGTGCGTTTCATGGAGAGGCTGCGATTAAGTTAATCGAGGAAAATCATTACGATGTAATCATCATGGATATCATGATGCCGAAGCTCGATGGCATCAGTACGGTACAGAAGCTTCGACAAGATAAGTTATGTGGAACGCCAATTCTCTTCCTAACGGCAAAAGATACGCTAGAGGACAAAATCGCGGCTTTTAAAGCGGGGGGAGATGACTATTTAATGAAGCCATTTGCGATGGAAGAGCTCAGTTTGCGTGTTCATGCTTTGGCTAATCGTGGTCCAAGACAAGATATCGGAACGCTCAAATTTGCAGATATTTGTTTAGATGCGCGGACAGGAAAAGTAACGAGAAAAGACAAAGAAATTAAGCTGAGTCGAATTCAAACTAAAATTTTAAAATTGCTCCTCCAACGTGCTCCAGCAGCGGTCACGCGCACAGAAGTGATCGATAGTGTGTGGGGAGACGAACCACCCGGAAGTGATGCACTTCGTAGCCATATTTACGGTTTAAGAACCGCGCTAGACAAAGGTTTTGAAGAATCACGATTAGAGACTATTCATGGACAAGGTTACCGACTTAAAGCATAACGAATATCCAAGCATTTATCGCAAGATCCGTTGGGGTTTTGGGGTCATGACGTTTGTGATGTTTACTCTTTTTTGGTCGCTGATTTATGTGGCAGAAAACAAACTGGAAGTGCTGAGTTTACATCACTGGCTAGATACTGAAGCTGCGCTTTATAGTGAGAATTTCGAGAAACAGGGCTGGGATGCGCCATTGCCAAACGTATTGGAATTCAACTCATATTGGAGTGAAGCACCGACACCCGATTGGTTGCTCTCTTTTACTTCACCTGGTTTTTACGAATATCTGCTTGGTGAAGAAGACAAACACTTTGTCGTATTGAAACACCCCTCAGGGAAGGGGCTTATGTACATTGTATTTCAAGATGACTCCGATGATTACCTCGACGAATACGAAAGCTCGCTGCATCAGTTTACGCTACTGCTCGGTGGCTTATTTTCATTTGTTATGGTCGGGTATGGCATTTATATGGTGCGAATATTGTCTCGACCACTAGCGCAAATCGAAGAAAAAATTAGCCAAATGTCACCGGATCAACCCGCGTTCCAAGTTGAAACTAAGTTCAGCGAAACACGCCAGATAGAGCAAACTTTGCTGGATAATAAAAACGATATCGCGGGCTATTTCAAACGAGAACAAGAATTTAGCCGTTTTGCATCGCATGAGTTGAGAACGCCAATCATGGTGATTAAAGGCTCAACAGACATTCTGACGCGTATTCCTGATCAACCTCGAGTTGCGCAAAAAGCCATCACGAGGATGCAGTCAGCTTGTGACGAGATGCGTGTACTGACAGAAGCGTTTCTCTTACTTGGTAAAGAGAAAATAGAGCCTCAGCATTACGGAGAGCATCAGCTTCTCACTTGTTTACAAAAACAGTTGGAAGAGCTGGCTCCTTTATTTGCCAAGCAAGATTCGAATTACGCTTTGCACGAACAACATAGTGGTGTAGTGAAGGCACCAGAGAGTTTTGTGGCCATTGTTATCAACAATCTGATTAAAAACGCCTTTAGCTATAGTGTGGGAGATATTGAAATTGAGTTGAAAGGTCATGCGCTTAAGATCCTAAATCGTCACGATGGCAACGAGACGTACAACGCTGGTTATGGTTGTGGGCTTGTTATCGTACAACGAATATGTGAACGGATGGGATGGGCGTTAGTACTGGACGATGATGGTGTTCGATTTAGTGCAAAAGTGGAGTTCTGCTCTTAGCTTTGCGCGTATTGATTCAAGTGAGAATTAACGCTCTGGATTTTTCTTTTCGTACGCATCTAACCCGCAGTCAAACAAGAAAAAACTGGAATTTGAATTAGACTGAAGTTAGTGAAGCGGAAACTCGAGGAACCGTTATGCTCTCTTATCAGGTCAGCCGAAGTATTGAAATTAATAAGAATCAAAGTGAAATTATTGGCTATCTCAAGAACTTCAATAACTGGCCCAGCTGGTCACCATGGATCATTCTTGAACCAAGCTGCGAGCTGACATTCAGTGATAATCAGGGCCACGTTGGAGCTGGTTATCAATGGAATGGTCAGCGTATTGGGACTGGCGCGATTGTACTGGAAAGTACTCAAGAGCATCGATTAGATATGGAGCTGCATTTCTTTCGCCCAATCAAGAGCCATGGAAAGGTGACTCTAATCGTGACGCCGTCACAAAATGGCTGTTTAGTCGAATGGCAAATGCAATCTCGCGTCCCTTGATATCTGTTCTTTCTGAAAAGTATGTTTAAGTCGATGATAGAGATGGATTATCAACGTGGGTTACGCATGCTTAAAAGTAAGCTTGAAACCGGACGAGTGCATTCAGACTTAGCCGAAATTGGTAACCGAACGTTGCCTCAAATTCATTACATTGGGATCAAGGGTGTGGCTAGCTTGCAGGAATTAGGTTCGGTAATTGAGAAGCATGTTCAGCAACTAGAACAGTTAATTAGTGACGAAACCCTATCCGTGAATGGTGAATTGTTTTGTTATTACCAGTCGATGGATATGCAGAAAGGTACATTCGAGTTTATCACTTGCTTTCCTCTTCATAACTCAGTACCAGCGCCTCAAGGGGCGGTTACTGGTACCATTCCTGAGAGTGAAACATTTGTCGTTGAACACCGAGGTGAATATCAGTTTTTGGGAAATGCATGGGCTTTAGCGATGAACTTGGTTCGTCAGAGTGGTATGAAAGTCAAAACCAGTCCTTTAGGAATCGAACGCTATCTGAATAGCCCGAAGGAAACCACGGAAGAAGAGCTAAGAACGGAAATTATTTTGTTTAAGAAATGACAGGCGCAGGCGAGTAGGGTGTTTAGGTATCATACTGGTTATGCGAAATGTTATTAAAGAATAATAGCCTATATGTTACTACCCATAAAAATGCCTCAGCAATCGCTGAGGCATGATTTTACAGGCCAACTTCTCTTGTTAGAGAATTATTGTGCACGGTATTTACCGCTGTTTAGTTCAATTTTAGACGCTTTTACCCGGCTGTCTGCGTTTAGGTAGTCGCTAATACTTAGCAGATCTTGATCTTGAGATGCTTTTAACACCGCTGATTCCCCCTCTGCGAAGATAACTTCTAATTTTAACTCTTTGGCGACTGCTTTCGCTTCGTTAGGATTGTTTACGGTGATGTAAACCAGTCCAGTGGCTTTGGATACGTTACTAAACGCATTCTTAAACACTTCATCACCCGCTTGAAGTTTTACGTCTTCAGATAGGGTTCTAACAGTGCCAGTTTGCACTTTTCGATAGTCTTGGCCATTAATCTCAACCGCTTCTGATGGCACAAACAGTTCTGGTGCAGGTTGTTGAGAGAGCTGTTGCTCTGCGTATACACTCGACGTCATGATAACGAGAGCCAGCATAGAAAATGATTTGTATTTCATGTTATTGACTCCTTAGTGTCCAAATATGCGCATCGACCAGTTCTTAATAACACCGGGTTGAGCGTTGTTTGCCATCGGAACGTCATAGATGGTGGAAGAGTTGAAATATGCAATGTAAGAATAGGCTTCATCGCCGTTCGTATCTATTGCTCGCAACGTCCATTCGCCTTTTGCATCTTCGCCATAAAATTGGTTAGACAACATTAATTGATCTTTGTAGCCTGTAATCGTTGGATCAAGAGATTGACCAACAAGACCATTGCGCGGTGTTTGCAAAACGGAACGAGTCCCTGATGGCGAAATGAGCTCGATAGCTAAGTCGGGCAGACGAGCGTGGTCCAATGTCAATGTCACCTGAACGGATTCTACTGTCAGCTCATCGGCAATGGCGATACTTGAAGAACCACCAACTAGACTTGCATCGGGTACACTTACTTCTGTAGCGTTATGAACCCATGGCGTAATGCTTTGAGCTGGTAAAACACGATTCGTCATGCGAGCACGTTGCATCGCTTCATCTAAATCTACAGCGCCGAAGCCATAAAAAGTATGGAAATCTACGCCTGCTGCGTTTTTTTGCCAAGGGGCAATGGCCTCGTAGCTAACCTGTTCACCTTTATGGTTAGTAAATTCAAGCTGTACGCCTGGATGCGCTTTATCCGTTACTTTTGCTGTCTCCGCTAGTAAAGCACGTACATCACGAGCAGAAAGTGCGTGGTTGGTTGACATGATTGCCGCGATGGCACCCGATGTGTTTGGCGCAGCCGATGAGGTTCCGTTCATCGTACTGGTATAGTTACAGTTCGGATCGAGCTCCGTTCCGCCGTGTAACCCATTAATGCCAAGGCCTTCACTGGTATTTTGCCCTTCTTCACAACCCATTAAATCAGTGGTGACCATAGCAGGGAAATCTTGCCCATATTCACCTGCTGGTGCTGCAACCCACACGTTCGAACCCACCGATGAGTAACTCGCTCGCGTACCATCCGCTCGTAGTGCACTAGTGACTAAATTGAAGTAATTGGCGTTATCATAAGACTGAGCAGAGTTGTGCATCGGTAAGCCTTGATTGTCTCCACCAGCAAAGAAGTTACTTGGCAATACGAAGAATCGCCCTGTATTGAAATAGCGGTAACCATTACCTGCTGACTTTACAAATACAGCACCTCGACCCCAGGCGTTACTCTCGCTGACGTTTTTCATCACGTCCATTTCAAGTTTTAGTTGAGGGTCGCTTTCATCAAAAGTAATCGGGTTTATAGGGCTGAAACCGTAACTTTGGTTAAATACGCGAACATCGCGTGTTGCTGGGTCCATGCCATGGGAGATTAACCAGCCTTCTAATGTCTGGTTGGCTAACCAGTTAAAACCGATGAGGGAAGAGTGAGAAGCGACACCGCGTCCGCCTTCACCGTTGTTGCCGACGGCGCTAATCAAACCGGCTACAGCAGTGCCATGACCATTAGTATCAACCGGATAACTTGGTGGGAATGAAGAGTCTTCGACGAAGTTTCTGCTACCTGTAACTATATTACCTGCAAGGTCGGGGTGATCGATCTGAACTCCAGAATCAATGACGGCAACTTTCACACCAACACCTGCAATCCCCATTGCCTGAGTGAGCCTAGTGTTTAAGTCGTTCCCAGCAACAGCAGGATTAGCCGCAAACGCAGTTTGCCCCGTGTTGTCTAAGTGCCATTGTTCAGAATAGAGTGGATCAAACGCCGAGACGGCAGGTGCAATGCCTACTGCCAACATAGCAGCAAATAGGCGATTAATGCGTATTTCCATTTTTGACCTCATGTCTTTGTTTGGAATTTTTTAGTTCCTGTTTCATATTCCGCTAACAGGAACAAACAAAGCTAACGACAAAGAATAAGGACGAAAACCATTTACAACTTGTTTACATTAAAAGTTCGATGGACAACATAAGTCTTTGTTAATTTACTGAAACCATGAGGTTTTTATATGTCGCATCGAACATGCATGAAAAATGAAAAGCAGAAAATACGAGTGTACCGTCTGCTTCAAGATGGTGGGTTATTTAGTTGAAGCGGGTTGAATAGTTGCGATTGGTTTCTTGGGTTCGGCTTTTTTCTTAGGCAGCACGTTATCAATCCACTTTTTAATGTACAACTTATCGAATTCTTTATCACACCACTTTTTGTTTAATCCACGTCGATTGAACTCAGCACCAATCGCCACTTTGGTTTGGTTAGTTGCACGGTTGTAGTAGAGAGTTTCACATAGTTGAGTGTTACTCATTTGCTGGGTATACACGTTGACACTGCTGCTGCGCATTCCCAGTTGAGATGCTTGCTGATTACTACACGCCATAAGAAATAGAGGCGCAAAAGTAATAATGATTAGATTTTTTTTCATGTGTGCTTTTTTATGATGTAGGATGAATGACGAACTGGTTTCTACCAGCTTGCTTCGCATCATACAAAGCTTGGTCTGCCAAGAAAAACCATTGATCCCATTCTTGTTTAATTATTTGTGCCGACAGTTTGTCCACTGCTCCAAGGGAAATTGTCGCGTTTAATGGTTTAGAGTCAACTACCAATGGCGTGTTTTCAACAGTATATCTCAATCGCTCCAAAAACTTAGCGCAATCTTCAGCTCGCTGTACTTCGAATAATAGGACAAACTCTTCTCCACCCCAACGAATGAGTAGGTCACCAGAGCGAGTGGATTCATTAAATAGCGTGGCAATATGAGTCAGCATTTTATCGCCAATATCGTGTCCATATTGATCATTAAAGGTTTTAAAATGATCAACATCTAAAACTGCTAAGGCAAATGTTCTATCTGGGCTTCTACGAGCCATTTTGTCCAGCCAAATGTGAAGATAGCGACGGTTATGCAGTTGAGTTAACGGATCGGTAGTATTTTCTTGAGTGAGTGCTTTATTAATACGTCTAACGCGCAGTACGTAACGAAAACCAACGACACCAATTGCCGTAATAGCGATAAAGTAGAACATTTCTCGATAGCGCTGCGAACGCAGTTCAGACGCTTGTAGCGCATTTTTTGTTTCTAGCAATTTGAGTTCTTTCTGGGCTAACTTAGCTTCGAGATCAAACTTAATGTTAATCATCTCTTCACCATGAATATGATGAGAAAACTCAGCCTCCAGCTCTCTTAATTGGGTTAAATAATGAAAAGCGGCTTCATAGTCATTAAGAATTTGATGAGCGTTTACCAGTACCGAAAGCATATCAATACGCTGCCGCAGCTCTAATTCACTGGTTGACTTGGTTTGTTCTAGAACGTTAAGCGCTGTTGTAATAGCTTTATCGTATTGTTTGTTTGCGAGGTAAGCCTCTGCAAATGCCTCGTAACAAGACGTTTTTAGCATTTCTAGATTTTTTGGAATGGGCAGGTCTACGCAACGTTGTGCGACCATTAATGCATCATCAATTTTTCCTACCGAGCTCAACATTTGTGAAAAGCTGGATAAAGAGTGGTGCTTGACTGTGTCAGACCCCGTTTGCATTGAAAGTCGAATGGCTTCATTGAAATAATATTCCGCTTTTCTGTTATCTCCGAGGCTCGAGTGAACGATGCTAAGGTTTGCGTAGATAACCCCCATAAAAAAGCTATTATCGTATTGATATTCGCTCTCTAGGTAAGTGTCGAGAGCTTGCGTTAGGTAACTGTTGGCCCGAGCCCAATCTGATGCGTCGATGTAGACCGTCCCAATGTTGTTCAGTGTCATCGCGACTTGTATTTCAAATACTGTTTTTTCTAATAACTCATAGGCATTGCGATAATATTTTAGGCCACTGCGTAGTTGATTTCGAGATACTTCTAGATTGCCTAACCAGCGGTAAGCACGGCCTTCTAATGCTAGATAACCAAGATCACGGGCTGTAGAAACAACGTCATGGAGTAACAATTCTGCGTTCCAGTTATCGTCTTGCTCAATCATTGTTACAGCCTTATTGAGCTGTGCTTCAGCGACGACCCATTCCAAATGGTGCTTTTTACCGAATTCGATTAAATCGGGCATATCTTTCGGTAATGGAACGCCTTCGTAACGCTTAAGGTACTTTCGTGCAAAGTAATACAGAGCAAGAGACTCCGCTGATGCATTCTGTGGCGCATTTAACTCATCTTTTTGAATTGATCGCGGCTTACCCATCGAGCGAAAGTAGAGTTTTAACATGGGCTTGCTTTCTGCTGAAATGTGTTCTTCCAGATAAGCTTGCTTTTCGGTACTCGCCAGTACGTTGGTGGGATGCAAGAAAAGTCCAAGTGCAGTACAAAGTGCGCAAGCCAGTTTTTTAATTGAGAAGTGCATGAGCGTATTAATAAAATGTGATCTCTTAACCGAATACCAGTTAAGTCTACCATTTCTTGTTGGTTAAGTGCGGATGGATTCCCAGTGGCAAAGTGTTTTGGGAGTGAGATACGAGAAGGATCTCTATAATATTATGATTTATAAAACAAAATCTATTGAAAACTTATGCAATGATTAGGCGATGGTATAGAATAAGGTAACGATGACAGGTAGGCGAGCATATTCGGTGGACTCAATCTAATGATTTAAGCCGCGGATTCATCGCTCAAAATCAGGGCGAAGTGTAAAAAATTACGTTTCTGTCATAAATATTTAATGTTTGTATGGGTTGTTAAAAAACTGGATATTAGACATAGTGTTATTAAGCCAATAAAAAATGGCTTTTATAATAAATAGGAGATTAACTATGCATAATGAAATGATTCAACCTTCGCACTTCGGCATTATCGGCCGTACCTGCATCGCTTCAGTACTTATGATTGCGGGTGTTTTCGCTCTTATTTAAGAGTCAAGGGTAACGATGATTACCTTTTAAAGAGTAAGAAAATTCAGGGAATCACCTTAACCTTGTGTAAGGTATTCCCCTGAAAATCCAAGCTAGTCTTTAGTTATTAGCTGAAGAAGCTAAAAATCAATGCACTTACCGCCACAATGCCTGCTGCTAGAACAAAGTAAGTAGAGACATTTCCTCGATATTGTTTCATCGCCTCGATTTTATACACCGCTAACATTGGCATAATAAATAAGATCATTGCAATAACAGGCCCTGACAATGCTTCCATCATACCAAGAATACTTGGGTTCATGATCGCGGCCGCCCAGATTGAGAAGAACAGTGCTGCCACGCTGATACGATCAACACGCTTCTCAGATAGGTTAAAATGCTTGTTAATTAAACCATTTAAGCTTTCACGCGCACCTAAAAAATGCCCAAGGAAAGATGAAGTGATAGCAACAAACGCTACTAAAGGACCAAGTGTTGCAATAAATGGATTATCGGTTGCGTTCGCTAAGTAAGACAATACGGATACGTTTTGTTCTTTTGCTTGAGCCAATTGTTCAGGTGACAGTGTTAGTACACAGGAAAATACAAAAATAAGAACAAAGGCAATCAGCATAATGCTAGTGCGACGAAGAATAACTTCGGATTTGGCATCTGCCTGCTTACCGTAATGGCGACGTTGTACATTTGCAAAGCTTGAAATTGCAGCTGCGTGACTAAACGAGAAAATCACTACAGGAACTGCTAACCACATAGTGCTAGCAAAAGCTGACGCTTCTGGCACATCCATGACAGGCATGGTCCAGTTCGGTATTAAGTAAAATGATAGAAAGGCAAGAATGGCAACAAGTGGGAACACCATGATGGCAAAGGCCCGTAGCATTACTTTTTCACCCGCCATCATAATAGCAATTAGTGCAAACACTAGTACGCCAGAAAGCAAAGGTCTAGGTAAAGAAGCCATATCAGCCTGATTTACCATGAAGCTATCTACTGTGTTTGTTATTCCAACCCCATATATCAACAGGATCGGGAAGATCGAAAGAAAATACAGCAGTGAAATAGAACGACCTGCTTTTGCGCCGAAGTGCTCTTCCACTACATCAGTGAAGTCTGCGTTTTTGATCTTAGAAGATAGTACAAAACGAGCTAAGCCACGGTGCGCAAGATAGGTCATTGGAAAAGCAAGTACTGCCATCGCGACTAAAGGCCAAAAACCACCAATCCCAAGGTTAATTGGCAGAAACAGGATGCCTGCGCCAACGGCTGTTCCAAATAGGCTAAGAACCCAATGTGTATCATGTTTTGACCAAGCTGTGGTTGTGTTTATTTCACTAGGATTTAAGGCATTTCGAGATTCTTTCACTTTAAAACTCGCTTTTATAAAAATAATAATGCTGAAAATGGTAAAGGTTTTAGTGTTTATTATCACACGCGAAGCTTGGTGAATAATGCTGTGAATTTGGGGTGGTTGTAAATTATCCAACTATGAATTTTTCAATAAACCAGAATAAAGTTCTTAAATGTAATGCATTTAATGGTTATATGTATTGAAATTTTCATCTTGTGTGGTTTTTGATTTTGCGGTTAAAACTTAATCACGGATGTATGTTCTAAGTGAGTTAGGCCTAATTTTCAGGAAGAATATTACATTTCTTAAGCACTTAATTGAGATGTTTGTGTCCCGTCATTTAGATGAGATTTAGGTATACTGCTGCCATTCATGTTAAAGAAGGAGTCATTGAATGGACATCTTGTCTGCGCAAAAAGAGGACTTATTTGCCATATATAAGCTCGAAAATACTTTATTTGGAGAACACGCCTATCCTCAATTTTTCTTTCGGCAAGCTTTTGATTGTTGGGGAGAGAGTTTACTGGTAGCAAAAGAGGGAGAGCAGGTAGCAGGGTATATATTGCTAACGACTAGCACAAATGCACATCAATATTGGATCATGTCATTGGCCGTCGATATTCAACATAGAGGTAAAGGTATTGCGCGTTCCCTCCTAGAAAACGTTATTGCGTCGTTGACGTTAGGCTCAAGCGTGAAATTGACTGTCGATCCTAAGAACCAACCTGCATTGTCTTTATACCTCTCCCTTGGCTTTAAAACGTTAGAAGAAGAAGCGCATTATTTTGGTGACGAAGAATCCAGGTTAGTTATGGAATTAGTAAAGTAATACTGCACGATAATGACCGAAATTTGCACACAATCAGTGCGTAGCATTACGTTGCTATAATTGGTTTTAAGCTAACCCTTTGTATGGTAAGGGTTTTTAATTTTGGCACCTCACTTGCTTTACATAAACGTTCATCGATAACTCGATGCGCCGCTCTTAATAGCAGGCGAGAGCGGTATAGGGTATTACTTTTTGAAAATGTACTAACAGCGTTAAAGGCATTGCTGCCTCTCTCGATTCGGGAGAGGCTTTTTTTTGCTAGTAAGTTGGGCTGAATCGCACTGGAGGTGTTATGTCGCAAGGATGCAAAAAAACCACTTGTCCCTATTGTGGTGTTGGATGTGGTGTCGAGGTCAATGCGAAAGGAATCGTTGGGGATGCGTGTCATCCTGCAAATGCGGGATCACTGTGCGTGAAGGGTGTCGCGCTGGCAGAGAGCTTGAATATGCCTTCGCGCTTGTTGTATCCAAAGCTTGTCACCAAGCAACGACCTCAAGGGCAAGAGGTGCAATGGCAACAAGCCACGGATCTGATTGCTGAAAAGATTCATCAAGCGAAAGCGGAGTTTGGACCGGATTCCATCGCGATGTACGTGTCAGGGCAGTTGTTAACGGAAGACTATTACGTCGCCAACAAACTCATGAAAGGCTATGTTGGCAGCGCAAACATCGATACGAACTCGCGTTTGTGTATGTCTTCGGCGGTTGCGGCTCATGTACGAGCATTTGGTGAAGATGTCGTTCCCGTCAATTACGACGATATTGATAAGACTGAGCTATTGATCATTTGCGGTGCTAATACCGCTTGGACGCACCCTGTTTTATTCCGACGTATTCAACAAGCGAGAGAAAACAATCCTAACCTCAAGCTGGTGGTCATTGACCCGCGTGAAACGGTCACCGCACAGCAAGCGGATTTGCATCTACCGATTAAAAACGATGGTGATGTGTCACTCTTCAATGGGCTGCTCAAGTTTCTTATTGAACAACAATTGATTGATTCTGAATACATAAATTCTTATACCGACGGATTTAATGCACTTAGAGAAGAAGTTTCTGATTTGCGTTACGATGTCACTAATTTGACGTCTTCCATTGGCATTTCAGAAGAAAAACTCACGACATTCTTCCAATGGTTTGCGCAAAGCCCAACCGCAATTACGTTGTTTTGCCAAGGGGTAAACCAAGCCGAAAATGGCGTCGACAAAGGCAATGCAATCATTAATGCACACTTGGCGACGGGTAAAATTGCCAAGTCAGGTTGTGGGCCGTTTTCTATTACAGGTCAGCCCAATGCGATGGGTGGGCGAGAAGTCGGTGGATTGGCAAACCAGTTAGCGGTTCATCGTGCTTTTGACGCAAAGTCTATAAAGCAAGTGCAGGCGTTTTGGGATTCACCAGAAATTGCCACTCAGCCCGGTTTAAAAGCTGTTGAACTGTTTGAGGCGGTAGAACGTGGTGAGATTAAAGTTCTCTGGATCATGGCAACCAATCCTGTTGTCTCTTTGCCAGATAACCAATTGGTAAAACGTGCACTAGAGATTTGTCCGTTTGTGATTGTTTCCGATATCACAGCGGATTCGGATGTAGCGCATTACGCGGACCTATTGCTACCCGCCGCTGGCTGGGGGGAGAAGCAAGGCATGGTGACCAATTCTGAGCGTCGACTTTCAAGGCAGCGCCAGTTTCAAACGCCTCCCGGTGAAGCAAAATCAGATTGGTGGGCGATAAGCCAAGTTGGGCAAGCTCTGTGTGCATTGGAAAAGACACAAAATGGCTTTGCGTTTACTTCTGAGCGGGCGGTATTCAGGGAATATGCCGCGATGACAGGCATGAATGCAGATTCGCCATTGAAGCTAGATCTTTCTCAATACGCCAACTTAACCGAGCAAGAATACGAAGAGTGGGTGCCGACACAATGGGGAGGAGAGCGCCCTTTTGCTGATGGCGTCTATTCACACCCAGATGGAAAAGCGCGTTTTGTCGTGACCAGTGAATCTCCAACGCGCTTAGAAAGAACAAAAGGCTGGTGGCTCAATACGGGCAGGCAACGTGACCAATGGCATACCATGACGCGCACAGGGCATATCGCCCACCTTGCCGCCTCAGAGTTAGAACCAGCCGTGTACATGAACACGCTCTCTGCCACTCAAAATCGCTTAAAAGCAGGACAGCTCACCAAGCTGTTTCAGCCTGCTTCAAACACCGGTATTTATGCCAAAGTTGCCATTGATGAAGGTTTGGGTTTTCAGGAGCTGTTTATGTCAATGCACTGGGCGGGTCGATATGGCGGTGAAAGCAGTGTTAATGCGATAGTAAACAGCGCAAAAGACCCTATTTCAGGGCAGCCTGCATTTAAGTCGTCTTATGTTGAAGTGCAAGATGCGGCGGTAAAAACCTACGGTATGTTCATCGGTACACAGTTTGATTCCGGTAAATTTCTCTACAGCGCATTTCAAGCAGAAAGCAATTTGGGCATTTGGCGCTTTGCACACGATAAGCGACCAAAGAAGCAGAGTTTTTGTCGAACGGAAAAGAGCCGCAGAATTACGATAGATATTGCCCAAGGTTGGTTAGCAGTGGATTACGACCTTGTTGGAGACGTTCGTATCATTCGTTCTGTTTTAGTGGTGTCTAGTGAACCGATTCAAACCGACTACACCAACTTTACCGGCTTGATTGGCAAACCGATGGAGCTATCGCAACTGCTTACCATCACTCAATCGCAAAGTAGCGCCAAACTGGTTTGTAGTTGTTTCCGCGTCACCGATAAACAAATACATGACGCGATGGAGAAACAAGACTGCACTTCACTGACTCAACTTCAAAACAAACTCAAATGCGGCACTAACTGTGGCTCGTGCGTTTCTCAAATCAAACAAATGGTCGACAGCCATCAGCATCAAAAGGGCAAACAGCAAGCGAGCCAGCAAAGTCTGGCGATTCAAATAAAGTAAGTCACAAAGAGGATAAGCACATGGAGGCGCCTTATCAAAAGTCTTGGTTTAAGAAAGGACAAGCGAATCAGAAAGAAGAACGCTCGTCTCGCTTTTCTAAGCATGATCAAGCAAGCAAACTGAGCCAACTTTTAGAAGACCATTCAGTAAACCTAGACGCGAACCAGGAAGGTTTTGTCTCGATTGTCGGAGCTGGGCCGCACGATCCAGACTTGTTAACCGTAAAGGCAGTGAAAGCGATTATGTCGGCAGAGGTTCTGTTGTACGACCGTTTGGTTAACAAAGATATTTTGGAGTTGGCTTCGCCACAAGCCGATTGGATTTACGTGGGCAAACGATGCGGACAACCCAGTATTGGTCAGGAAGAAATCTGTGATTTGATGGTGTCGCTCGCTCAACAAGGAAAGCGAGTTGTACGCTTAAAAGGGGGAGATCCTTTTGTATTTGGCCGTGGAGGCGAAGAGGCGTTAGCACTCGTCAAACACTCAATCGCTTACGAAGTCATCCCCGGTATTACTGCTGCGATTGGGTGTTCCGCAAACAGCTTGATTCCGCTGACTCATCGTGGCGTTGCTCGCAGCGTTACCTTTGTGACAGGGCAAGTGGTAACAGGCGCATTTGAGGCTTGGAGCCAACTGATGCAAAGCGGACAAACGTTAGTCTTATATATGGGGCTAGAAAAGTCATCGCAAATACAAACGGGTTTATTAGGCTCCGGTTTGAGAGAAGATTTCCCTGTCGCGATCATCACTCATGGTTGCAGCCCTCAACAACGAGTGCACGTTACACAACTCAATCAGCTCAATGATTTATCGATTACACTTAAAGGCGTGAGTCCAGCATTGATTGTGATGGGAGAAGTTGTCAAACTGCGCGAACAACTAATAGAAACCGTACAGTCAGTGACGAAATACGAGGGAATATGAGCAGCATTTTGGAATGTATTAGAACAGTCGGTCGTGGCGAACGTGGTAGAAAACCACTGAACTTTGACCAAGCGTTTCGAGTTATGGATGAATACCTAAACGGTGAGTGCGATGACGATCAGATGGCAATGTTATTGATGCTGATTCGTGTACAGAACGAGACTCAACAAGAAATCGCCGGCTTTGTGAAAGCATTCCAATCCCGCATGCCTGCTATTGGTGCAGACATCGACTGGCCATGTTATGCAGGTAAACGTGAAGCGGCAGGTCAACCTTGGCACCTGTTGGCAGCGAAGATCCTCGCCGATAATGGCCATAAAGTGCTGATGCATGGTTATCACGACCGTCAATCTGGTCGTTTGCATGCTGAAGATTACCTCGACAAGTTTGCTATCAAGAAAGCGGAATCAGCCGAAGACGCAAAACGTGTCTTAGACACACAAAACATCGTGTATCTGCCGCTCAGTGCGTTCGCTCCTCAAGCAGAAACCATGATCGGTTGGAAGAATCGTTATGGGCTTAGAACGCCGATTAATACTGTGGTTCGAGCATTGAATCCGGGGCAGGCGACGGTTGGTATTCGTGGTAGCTTCCATCCTGGATTCCAACAACTTCATGCTGAAGTCGAATACGAGATTGGTCAAACCGCTCATGCTGTTGTGTCCTTCAAAGGACAATCGGGTGAGTCAGAATACAACCCGAAAGTAAGCCAAACCGTATGGTTAAGCCAAACAAGCGGCGTGACATCGCACTACTGGACGGAGCAAATGCTGTCTGAGGTGCCAATGCCTGCGAATTGCCCATTTGGGACGTCAGAAGACGACATGAATCAAATGGCGAATACGGTTTTGGCAACGATGACAGTTGTACTCTTTGCTCAAGTGCACGATAGGGAACACGCCTTTGAACATGCGTTTACTTATTGGGAAAACTATTGTTGTGGCAGTTAATCCTGTGACGAGCTAACCGCGAAACGTTGTTGGATCGGAATCCTTTATCTATTGTTTGTGTAAGCTTGTCAGTGATGTATTTATCACTTGAAGTGTCTCACAGCTGATTGGGGCAAACATCAGTGAGGCCTGATGAGTTTACTTTTCGATAAGAAATGAGGACAAGGATAATGGTTCTAAAGCACTCAAATTCTAACAACAAGGCGTCACATCCCATTCCACAAGAAGCTTTCGATTGGTATGACGAATACGCACATGGCAAAATCTCTCGTCGAGAGTTTCTCAACCGTCTTGGTGGCCTCGCTGTTTTAGGTTTTAGTATGACGGCCCTGGTTGATGCTCTGACTCCAAATTATGCACTCGCAGAGCAAGTTTCCTTTAATGATCTTGAGATCAAAGCAACCTATGAAACCTTTGCTTCGCCCAATGGACATGGAGAAGGTCGCGGCTATTTGGTTGTGCCACAAAAGAAGACCTTAAAATCGCCGACAGTGTTGGTGATTCATGAAAATCGGGGTCTAAACCCATACATCAAAGATGTCGCCAGACGACTCGCGAAAGACGGCTTTATTGCTTTCGCTCCTGACGCGCTTTATCCACTCGGTGGCTATCCGGGGAACGATGATGAAGGTCGCGCCATGCAGAAAGAGATGGACAGAGCCAAGATCGAACAAGATTTTATTGCTGCTGCTAATTTCATTAAACACTACGAGGGTGGGAACGGTAAATTAGGCGCTGTTGGGTTCTGTTTCGGTGGATACATCGTTAATATGCTTGCAGCGGTAATGCCAGAAGAGCTGGATGCAGGTGTGCCTTTCTACGGAACACCGGCGGCGCAAGAGATTCAAAAGCAGGTCAAAGGGCCGTTGATGATTCACTTCGCAGGGCTCGATAAGCGCGTCAACGACACATGGCCTGCCTATGAGCAGCAATTGATCGCGAACGATGCGCAATATCAGGCGTTAATGTATGAAAACGTCAACCATGGCTTCCATAACGACTCAACGGCTCGCTACGCACCAGAAGAAGCGGCGCTCGCGTGGGAACGCACACTAGGTTTCTTCAAAGAACATCTCGCCTCTAGTTAAAACGCTTCAACTTTAATTGGCACATTCCTTGTTATGTCTCTCTTAGTGAGTGAGATATAAACAAGGAATGTGCATGACTCAATCAACGTCAAAAACACCCATCATAGTATGCTGTGATAGCCTCCAAGAGCAGGCTCGATTGTCCGGCTTATTGAGCAAAGATTACGACAACATCATCGGCTGCCAATTGGCACAACTAGAAACGTTAATGCAACGAGAACCGTCGGCAAGCGTTGTGGTTGGATGGCAGCAACCAACCGCGGAACTGCGTTTGATCGTCGATTTCTGCCGCAGAAAATCGGCACCACTTCTTATTGTCTTAAAGCAATTATCATCCAATGATATCAATCGTTTATCAGAAAAAATGGACTATGTGCTCATGCCGCACGATAGTGAGTTTGAGCTTCAGCCTTGGATTGAACATGCGACATTAGTGAGAGCGAAATTCGAAAGTATGCAATCGGAAATTGCATCGCTGACCCACAAGATTGAAGAGCGCAAGCTGGTGGAAAAAGCCAAAGGTCTGCTGATGAAGATGCACAGCGTTGATGAAGAACAGGCTTACAAAGCGCTTAGAAATTCAGCTATGCAATCCAGCCAAACGCTCGCACAAGTTGCCAAGAATTTGATAACAACTTTGGAAGTGTTGGATTAGTTGTTCTACCACTTTGGGGTTAGGGTGCGTTTTCTAACGTGGTGCGTGTTGCACTATCAGCAAGCAATAACGGGGAATAACAAACAGCAAGATACGCTAATTTATTGTATTTAAAGTGAAAAATAAGTTGGCACAGTAATTGGATTAGTAGAATTGGGTTTATTGTTGAATCGCTTATCTCAATTATCAACGGCGGTAATTGTAGACTTAGCAACGGCGCTACTGCTCTTCGGAGTAGTGGCGCTTTTTTTATGGGAGCAAACCAATGAAATGGAGTTCGATGCTGAAAGTGTCAGCAATTTCGTTATCGGTATTCACCACGGTCAGCGTAAAGGCAGAGTTGGGTGAGCCAGAAATTGAAGACCTGAAGTTTGGTTTTATTAAGTTAACCGATATGGCACCGCTGGCGGTTGCTTATGAGAAAGGCTTTTTTGAAGACGAAGGCTTGTACGTCACTTTAGAAGCACAAGCAAACTGGAAGGTGCTATTAGACCGAGTCATCGACGGTGAGCTTGCTGGCGCGCACATGCTTGCTGGTCAGCCATTGGGCGCAACGATTGGTGTCGGCACAAAAGCAGAAGTGATTACCGCGTTCAGTATGGATTTGAACGGCAACGCAATCACGGTTTCCAATGATACTTGGGAGCAGATGAAGCAATACATTCCAAAGCAACCAGATGGCAAGCCAGTTCACCCAATCAAAGCGGATGCACTGAAGCCTGTGGTCGACAGCTATCTGGATAAAGGCAAATCGTTCAACATGGGGATGGTGTTCCCTGTATCGACGCACAACTATGAGTTGCGATACTGGTTAGCGGCAGGTGGGATTCATCCAGGTTTTTACGCACCAGACTCAGGCGATAACAGTGGCCAGTTGGATGCTGACGTTCTTTTGAGTGTTACACCGCCACCACAAATGCCAGCAACAATGGAAGCGGGCACGATCAAAGGGTACTGCGTAGGCGAACCATGGAACCAACAAGCCGTATTCAAAGGTATTGGTACGCCAGTCGTGACCGATTACGAGATCTGGAAGAACAACCCAGAGAAAGTGTTTGGTGTTTCCAAAGCTTGGGCTGAGAAGTATCCAAACACGCACATTCGCGTAGTGAAAGCCTTGATTCGAGCGGCACATTGGTTGGATGAAAACGACAATGCCAACCGCCAAGAAGCAGTGAAGATGCTATCAAAAAGCGAATACGTTGGAGCCGATGCCGAAGTTATTGCTAACTCGATGACGGGCACATTTGAATACGAGAAAGGCGACAAACGAGACGTGCCAGACTTCAACGTGTTCTTCCGTCATAACGCCACTTATCCGTATTACAGCGATGCGATTTGGTACCTGACCCAAATGCGTCGCTGGGGACAGATCTCAAGCGAGAAATCCGATGATTGGTACATGGATGTCGCAAAAGAGGTTTACCGACCGGACATTTACCAACAAGCGGCTCAAGCACTGGTTGAAGATGGTGTGTTGAGCAAAAAAGACTTCCCAGATTTTAGTGCTGAAGATGGTTTCCGTGCGCCACAAACACACTTTATTGACAACATCGTTTATGACGGTCGCGAGCCAAATAAATATCTAGAGAAGTTCTCTATCGGGCTTAAAGGAAAAGACAAGGTTTAACCATAACGATAAACGCCACAGGCGAGGGGATTCGCTTGTGGCAACAAGGATGTAAATTTCTTAGGAGTGAGTATGTCTAGTAATGTCATTTCCCTTTTTCCTGCTAAGCAGGTAGTGAACCGAAGTCGGTTGGTACTTTTGCCCGTCATTGGTTTGCTGATCTTTTTGGCAATGTGGCACTTAGCAGCGAGAGAAGTGCAAACCTCATTAGGTACGCTACCGGGGCCTGTGCAAACTTTTCAGCAGTTCAACAACCTTGTCGATGACCATTGGCAAGAGCGAGAAAAGGAACAAGCGTTTATCGAACGTCAGGAAAAACGCAATGCTGCAAAATTAGCCAAAAATCCAGATGCGGAAGTGAAGATTCGTCCTTACACAGGTAAGCCGACGTTCTTCGACCAAATCATAACAAGCCTAGTGACTGTAACTGCCGGCTTTCTGTTGGCGACTGTCATTGCGATTCCACTTGGCATCGTGCTTGGTCTGAATCAAGGGCTGTATCAAGCGTTCAACCCAATCATTCAACTGCTCAAGCCCGTATCACCTTTAGCTTGGCTGCCTATCGTTACCATGGTGGTGAGTGCCACTTACGTGAGTGATGACCCGATGTTTGCTAAGTCGTTCATTAACTCTCTGATCACTGTGGCGCTGTGTAGCTTATGGCCGACGCTGATTAATACCGCTGTGGGTGTAACGAGCGTTGATAAAGACTTAATCAACGTGAGCAAAGTGCTCCAACTTTCGTGGTGGCAGCACATTCGTACCATCGTTTTACCTTCTGCCATTCCAATGATCTTCACCGGTTTACGTCTCTCTTTAGGTATCGCTTGGATGGTATTGATTGCAGCAGAGATGCTCGCGCAGAACCCTGGGTTAGGCAAGTTCGTTTGGGATGAATTCCAGAACGGCAGCTCGGCATCATTGGGTCGTATTATGGTCGCAGTCATCACAATCGGCTTTATTGGATTGATGCTCGATAGAGGCATGTTGCAACTTCAAAAGTGGCTGTCTTGGAATAAACAACAAGCGTTGAGATAAGGGAAAAGATCATGGAAAAAGCATTATTAGATCTAACGCGTTTAGGGATGCGATTCCCAACGCCAGATGGCGAGTTCATCGCGCTTAACAACGTCGATTTACAAATCAATAAAGGCGAGTTTGTATCCCTAATTGGTCACTCTGGCTGTGGTAAATCAACGGTATTGAACTTAGTCGCAGGGCTACACATGCCAACAGACGGCGGCGTGATCGTCGATGGACGAGAAGTAGCTGGACCGGGACCAGACCGCGCAGTGGTGTTCCAAAACCATTCATTATTGCCTTGGCTCACCGTATATCAAAACGTTGAGCTAGCTGTAAAACAAATTGAAGGCAAAAAGGGCAAAGCGTGGATTCAGGAACAAGTGAATCACTACTTGGAGCTGATTCAAATGCAGCATGCCGCGCACAAAAAGCCGGATGAAATCTCGGGTGGTATGAAGCAGCGAGTCGGCATTGCGAGAGCACTGGCACTTCAACCAAAGGTTTTATTGATGGATGAACCATTTGGCGCGTTGGATGCGTTAACTCGTGCGCATTTACAGGATGCACTGATGAAGATTCAAGCCGAGTTAAACAATACCGTCATCATGATTACCCACGACGTGGATGAAGCGGTGCTGCTATCCGACAAAATCGTGATGATGACTAACGGTCCGGCAGCGACCATTGGTGAAGTGTTGGAAGTGAATCTACCGCGTCCTCGCGAGCGTGTCGCACTGGCAGATGATGCGCAGTATCAGAAGTGTCGACAAGCGGTGCTGAAGTTCCTTTACGAGAAGCAATCCAAAGTCGAGATTCCTGCTTCGAAAGAAGGCAAGCCCAAAACCGCAGCGCAAACGGCATAAGGAGGCGGTGATGAATAGTCCTTTAACGATTCCAGTAAAGAACGCATTAAGCCACATTGTTGTGGTAGGTAACGGTATGGTCGGGCAACACCTTGTCGAGCAATTGGTGCAGAAAAATGCACATTTGGAGCACCGAATTACCGTGATTGGTGCAGAGCGCTTTATCGCGTATGACCGTGTACAACTTTCTTCTTTATTTGCGGGTAAGTCTCATGATGATTTGATGCTGAGTAACCAAGAATGGTACGACATGCATGGCATCCAACTCGTACTTGGCAGCCAAGTAACAGGCATCGACAGAGAGCAAAAGCGTATTCTGCTTGATGGTGAAGATGTGCTGGGTTACGACCAACTCGTGCTCGCGACCGGTTCTTACCCGTTTGTGCCTCCAATTGAAGGTAAAGACCGAGACAATGTGTTTGTCTACCGCACGCTTGATGACCTTTCACAAATCAAAAAGGCATGTGAAGGCGCAAGAACAGGCGCAGTGATTGGTGGCGGCTTGTTGGGTTTAGAAGCGGCAAATGCACTCAAACTATTGGGGCTAGAAACTCACGTCATTGAGTTTGCACCTCGCCTGATGCCCGTACAGTTAGATGATGGTGCTGGCTTAGTGCTAAAAGAGAAGATTGAAGCGCTAGGGCTAACCGTTCACACCTCAACGGGTACGGAACGAATCTGCGATGGTGAAACGGCTAAGCATCGCATGGTGTTTAAAGACAAAGATCCTCTCGAAGTGGATGTGATTGTCTTTTCCGCAGGTATTCGCCCTCAAGATGAGTTGGCAAGGCTGGCTGAGCTAGAAATAGGCGAGCGAGGCGGCATTGTGATTAATAACCAATGCCAAACCAGCGATGAGAACATATACGCGATTGGCGAATGTGCCCTTTGGGAGCAGAAGATCTTTGGTTTGGTCGCACCCGGTTACACCATGGCGAGAACCACTGCCGATGTCTTGACTGGTATGCCAAGCGAAGGTTTTAAAGGCGCAGACATGAGCACCAAGCTCAAGCTACTTGGGGTGGATGTGGCGTCTATCGGCGATGCACAAATGCAAACCGAAGGTGCTCAAGAAATGGTCTTGCAAGATGCGGTCGCAGGCATCTACAAAAAGCTGGTAGTTGATGCGAGTGGCACTCAATTGCTTGGTGCGATTCTCGTTGGTGACAACAGCGACTACGATGCGCTCTTACAGTGTTATTTGAACAAAACAGTCCTGCCAGACCACGCGGCGAACCTGCTGTTTGATACCGGAATGCTGGACGGAGAGATGCCAGACAGCGCCATCATCTGTTCTTGTCACAACGTCACAAAAGGCGACTTAGTTGCCGAGATTCAAGCTGGCACCACCAACCTGACGGACCTTAAAGCGAACACCAAAGCCGGTACTGGCTGTGGTGGCTGTAGCAATATGGTGAAGTCGGTATTGGATACTCAATTGGCAGCTATGGGGGTAGAGGTTAACAACCACCTTTGTGAGCACTTTGAGTTAAGTCGCCAAGAGATGTTTCATATTTGCCAAGTGGAACAGATCAAAGACTTCGATACCTTAATTGCACTGCATGGCAAAGGGCATGGGTGTGATATTTGTAAGCCAACAGCGGCATCTGTGTTTGCTTCTTTGTGGAATGAACACATCATGGAGCCTCAACATCAATCTCTGCAAGATTCTAACGATGCCTTTATGGCAAACCTGCAAAAAGATGGCTCTTACTCAATTGTACCTCGTGTTCCGGGTGGCGAAATTACACCAGACAAACTCATCGTGCTAGGCGAAGTTGCTCAGCAATACGATCTGTACACCAAAATCACTGGCGGTCAGCGCGTGGATTTATTTGGCGCGCAGTTAGAACAGCTTCCTGAAATCTGGCAAACCTTAATTGATGCTGGTTTTGAAACAGGGCATGCCTACGGTAAATCGGTGCGCACCGTGAAATCTTGCGTCGGCTCTACTTGGTGTCGCTATGGTGTTGATGACTCGGTCGGATTAGCTATTGAGTTAGAGAGCCGCTACAAAGGATTGCGAGCGCCCCATAAGCTTAAGTTTGCCGTATCGGGCTGTACTCGCGAGTGTGCAGAAGCGCAAAGTAAAGACATTGGGGTGATCGCCACCGAAAACGGCTGGAATCTATACGTTTGTGGTAATGGCGGCATGAGACCACGACACGCTGATTTGTTTGCATCCGACCTATCCAAATCAGAGTTGATCACCATGATCGACCGAGTATTGATGTTCTACGTCAGCACCGCAGATCGCTTGCAGCGTACGTCGGTGTGGATGGAGAACATGGAAGGGGGCTTAGATTACCTTAAACAAGTGATTTTGGATGACTCTCTCAACCTATGTGACTCTTTGGATGAACAAATGGCACGAGTCGTAGATACCTATCAGTGTGAGTGGAAGAGCACGTTGGATAATCCTCAAAAATTGCAACGCTTCCGTCCTTTCTTGAACAGCACGTCGGGCAGCAAAGTCTTGCCGTACCAACGTGTGCGCGGTCAGCGTATTCCCGTGAAACAGGAGGTGTAAATGGCAGCTTTAACTAAAGTGAAATTGTGTCAGCTTGATGACCTAATGCCGTTCATCGGTGCCACGGTGTTGATTGAAGGCGAGCATGTCGCGTTATTCTACATTCCCGATAACGGTGTTTACGCTGTTCAGGATTGGGACCCAATTGGTAAGGCTTATGTGATGAGTCGAGGGATCGTCGGTGATATCGATGGTGAGATGTGTGTTGCATCACCACTGTACAAACAGCATTTCAGTTTAAAGAGTGGGCAGTGTTTGGAAGATGAAGCGTACTGTCTAAAAACTTGGCAAGTAACGGTCGACGATAATCAGGTTTGTTATTTAGTCGAAGAATGATCCTAGAAATTTGCCTGCTCGATATGAGTAAATTCTTAGCGTAAGAGATAAGCGAATAAAGCTCCAGAGACACCACAGTATGGCTCTGGAGCTTTTAATTATTCGGAAGGATTCACTTGTAGTTCGGTATAGCCAGTCGAGTCGTCCATCGCTCTAGTGAACTCAAGCTCTGAGTAAGAATGGATGATCAATTCTGCGGTAGTATCAATCACTGTGCCTTCCAGCAAATGCCCACCCCAAACTCGTCCATCACGATCAGACACCGAGATATGAACGTGCTGATGCTCAGGCGTTAGTGTTCCCATCACAGAGACGATTTCAAATGGCTCTTGTTTGGTTAACGTACTCTCTGCACCTGCCAAACGAAGGTTGAGGTCAGTGACACAACCAACGCATGAAGCAATCGAGCCTGCTTTGATACCATGCTGCTCGACCAATTTCGCTAGGCTCAGCTTTAAGTCCATGCCTTTGGTAAGACGTACTGCTATCACTTCAATCGACATGTCACTTCCTAATCAAAACCAGCAAGCAGGAAAGCGCCGTATCCAAGTCGGCATAACGTTTGGCTTTGCCAAGTACGCGCATACCTTGCATGTTGTTGAGAACAAAACGAGCAAGCTCTTCTGGTTTCAGCGTTTTCGGCACTAAGGTTTCTTTTTGTGCATTGGTCAGCGCATCCGCAATGATGTCGATAAGATGGTCAAACAAAAAATGCCCTTTGCGCAGTACATCATCGTCTTCACCAGCGTGCTCAATCAACGCATTTTGGATAAAACACCCACAGCTGCGTTTGCGTTGCAGATCAGCAAAAGATTTAAGGAACGATTCCAACTCAGGTAAAGACGCGTCGTCTTTTTCCAAATCATTCAGTGACGGTAGCGAGACCTTTTTTAAGTAAGTATCGAGCGCTTCGTAGTAGAGCTGTTGCTTGTCACCATAGGTGTTGTAAAGACTGAAGCGGTTGATGTTCAGTTCGTCGGTGAGATCCGAGATAGACGTGTTCGCAAAGCCCTTGCGCCAAAACACATCCATAGCCACGAGAAGCTTTTCATCTCGGTCGAAGTTGGCTTTTCTTGCCATAAATTACCTGCCTGGGTCTGCTTATTGGGTAATTAAATTGCTTTGGAGGGATGGTACAGAGAACCTCTAGCGTTAGAACTGAACCAATATGATGAATACCCATCTATTCTTGGGTATCAGCCCCCAAATTCATGTGAACTCACAAACGGCATCAAAAATCTCGCTCAGCAAACAGACCCACAACTGTTTGAAAATTTTTGATAGTGAAGTTCTTGACTGATCGTTTATAAACTGACTACAGTATATCCTAACCAATCGGTTAGAAAAAGATAAAAGGATGTGAAATGAAGCTCTATGAAACCGCAATGACTCCAAGTTGTAAGCGAGTTAGCATTTTTCTGAAGGAAATCGGTGGCGAGGTTGAGCGAATTGCGCTGAACGTTCGTGAGGGCGATAACCTATCTGAACCGTTTAAATCGAAAAGCGTGAATGGCAAAGTGCCTCTGCTGGAACTGGATGATGGTACGACGATCTGTGAAAGCGTGGCGATTTGTCGCTACCTAGATGAAGCGTTTGGAAATGATCTGGCGCTGTTTGGTGCTAACCAGCTCGAACGTGCTCAGGTAGAAATGTGGCATCGTGTGGTGGAGTTCCAAGGACTAAATGCGGCATTTCAGGCGTTTCGAAACATGACCGGAGTTTATGGAGACAGAGAACGTTGTGTTGAAGCATGGGGCGAAGAATCAAAACAACGCGTCTACGAATTTCTGCCTGTCTTAGACAAGCGTCTTGAACATAATGATTTTATCGCCGTAGACCATTTTACTATTGTCGATATAACAGGCTTTATCTTGATCAGTTTCGCAATTAAAGGCCTAGAAATTGATGTGCTATCGACGTCGCCAAACATTGCTCGATGGTATAACCAAATTTTAGCTAGACCTGCATTTCAGAGTTAATGTATTGCAGCGAGTGGATGATAGCTCGCTGCTACTACCTTACCGATTCTTAACTCAGCAGGATATTCAAATTTTTTCAGATTTTTCTTATTTTTTCTCCTATCGCCTATAATTGGAAAAACAACCTCAATTTGCTTCGTTGCGTTTTAGAGCCTCGAGCTCTTGGTCCGTAGACGCTCTCTTTCATCATGGAAAGTCTAATAATAGACAAGGAGAGGTCATGAATATTCAAGTGAAAACTATCAATAATATTCTAATAGCCCTGTTAATGGTTTCGGTTTTTGGTCTATTCGCACTGTACCTCAATTACACACAGCAGAATGAACAGATTGAAAGGCTGCAAAGTCAGTTAATCGAAAAAGAGCATCAGATACTAATTTCTAATGAAGCGTTGTCTTACACTCGATATCAACACCAATTATTAGCCGAAGACTACAGCCGTTTTAGAAATGAGCAGTCAGTGACTAGTGTTTTGCGTTAGCCAGTAAAGCAACCGTATTAAGGAGGAAGATGAAACCCATTCTTTTGGTCGATGATAGTAAAACAGTCCTGCTTTACATCAGCAGTGCATTGGAAAAGCAAGGCTATGAAGTGCTTGCTGTTGAAGACGGACGAGCGGCGCTCGAAGTGCTAACCCACCGCCCTGATATTCAGTTTGTGCTGAGTGATTTAATGATGCCTGGAATTAGTGGTATTGAATTGTGTCGCCAATTAAAATCTAAAGTTAGCGAGCGTTACATTTTCTTTGTTCTACTGTCTTCTAGAAATGACCAAAGTTCGATCGTGAAAGGCATTGATGCTGGCGCAGATGATTTCGTAGATAAGAAGACGTCTGTAGAGGAACTTCAGGCCAGAATCCGTGCGGGGTTTCGTACTTTAGAACTGCACAACAAACTCGTTGAGAGAAATAAAGAACTAGATGCGGCCTATCAAACAATTCACCAAGACCTGCAGTCTGCGAGTCATCTGATGGAGCAACTACTCCCTTCTGAATCAACTATCCAAAATATACAGTTTAGTTATGTCTACAAACCATGCTCCCAGATTGGTGGTGATATGTTGGGGTATTTGGAGCTCGATGAACAACATGTTGCGTTTTATGTATTTGATGTTTCTGGTCATGGTATTTCTTCAGCTTTGATGGCTTTTTCTATTCAACAAACGCTATCTCAAAGTCAGGGGCCTGATTCGATCACGATGGAGTTGAGAGATGACGGCTATTGCGTAAGTGAGCCTGCATCTGTGATTGAACGGCTAAATCGGCGTTATCAGCAAACTAGAAACAGTCAACTTTACTTTACTATGGCTTACGCCATTCTTAACACAAAATCAGGGCGACTTAGCTATTGCACGGCTGGCCACCCCAGGATCTTAGTTTGGCGAGCGAGTACGAACACGATGGAACAGATAGGTGACGATAACTTTATCGTTGGTGCAATGCAGCCGATAGAATATAGCGGTAACCAAATTAGTCTAGATGAGGGCGATGCATTGTGGCTTTATTCGGATGGTTTGATTGAAGCGAGGCAGGGTGAGGAGATGTTTTCACTACAACGATTGGCATCGAGTATAAAAGCTGTTTGCACGCTGCCAGTTGAAGATCAAGTGGGAGACGTCTTTAAAAAAGTACAATCTTGGCACAACGAAGATGAGTTTGATGATGATGCCAGCCTTTTACAGGTAAAATGGCATGGTGAGAGGCTCGATTTTAAGGAAAAGAATGTCAAAGAGCGAATTTAAACGAACTTACGGGAGCTCCCTTACTCACTCACGAAGTGCGAGCAAAGACGTTGTTCGGTTTTTGATGGGTCATCAAATCCCCTTAAATGCAATTCAATCATTGGAGCTTTGTGTCGTTGAGCTCATGAATAACGCTTATATTCATTCTTACAGTGAAATAGAAGGCCTGCCAATTGAAGTGGAGTGTAGGGTTGGGGATGACCAAGTGTCCGGTTTCGTGGAACTGAGAGTCTCTGATTGCGGAGCGCCGATCAATGAGAAGACGTTCATCCAACATAAAAATAAACAGATTGAGGCACCTAACTTAATGGATGACGATAGTTGGTCCTCCTCTGGTCGCGGACTGATGTTAGTCGCTCAATTATCTGACCTGTTTAAATTGGAAAAAGGTTTCGAAAACAATACGTTTGTTGTAGTGAAAAGGAATTGGGAGAGAAACTAACAACCAAGCAAAGTCGATTTCCTTCACTTGGTCCCTAGCGTTAATCTGACGGTTGCGTTGTATATCATTGTTATTTTGTATTCGTTGTTGGTGCTGGTGATAGTAACGCCTCCAACTCTTCTGGTGTTAGAATATCACTGATGTTTAACATATTATTTTCATCATCTAGCGCCATCTTTGTACGGCTAAGTAAGTACCTTTTTTGAGTTGGTGTTAGGTCTTTGAGAGACTCAATCAACTCCCTGAAATTGCTATTATTCATTGCCATATTTCCCCCAGTTAAGCCTTGAATTTCTTTATTGCATATTCTTCAAGTAAGCGAAGATTTGTTGATTAATTGCAGCTAGCTCTTCAGTAACTATAGCTATATCTGAGCTATCTGGCGCTGTATCGTTTCTGGTTTTTTCTTCTATTCTTTGAAACGCAATGACCGCGGTGTCTTCTCCGAAACTCTCTAGAATGCCCTTTAAACTATGCGCTAATAGATAGAGTTCTGACCAACATCTGCTTGTATATAGCTCATCTATACGCTCTATATCATTCGTGTGATCTTCAAGGTATGTAGAAAAAACAGTGACGATCAGATCTACGTCGTTATCCATGTATGTATTGAGAACATCAAAATTAATCATGTATACCCCTATTAAACGTTGCGGTAGAGGAATGTTTCGGATAATGAAGGCTTAGCCGAAGGTATGAATGGCATAACCAGTATTTGAGCAGAAATAGTTTGCTTGTCGCTTGAGATAAACTTACAAAAAGAAAGTCATTGTTAAAGATATTTTGACTTATATCCAAACGGCAATGGTCGAAATGTAGGGATGAAAAAACTTCAACTCGCGTGTTTTTAACACAAGTAGCAAAGGGGATGTTTCCAAGTAAAACGCCGAGTCGGTAAGTGTCTTGCAGTCCTAGTTTAAGGCTATCGTTACATACGGACGCCAGACGTTCGCCAACTTTGACTATTCCTTCAGTCAAGGCTAACTCTCCTCATTAAGTACAAGTATAAATTAGCAATCTAGTTGCATATTGGCAAGTAATCTACGGCAAAAAAGGGACTCGCGTCCCTTTTGTATTACTAGCTTTGCTTAGAGTCCTGTTCTATTTGCTTCATAAGCTCGTTGGCTTTCTTCATAGCGCGTCTTGCGCTTGAAGTCCTTCGCTTATTAAGCAATATATCGGAGAAGCGTAAGTATTTATCAGCAGTTTTGAATCTTAAATCGTTAACATCCTGAAAACCAATAGGAAAGTTTTTCGAGAACAGATCCACATCCTTCACTAAGTTATCGAGATGAGTTGTCGTCCTTGCCTTTTCTAGGCGAGAATAAAAGTTTTCAAACTCTTCTTGGAACAGGATTCTAGCGGCATCTTCTGGAAACGGTAGAGGGCTGTTGGAATCTAGCGCTGTCTCATATAATTTCATTTCCAGCACTGCATCTTTCATCGCATTACTTATCTGTAAGTTCTCTTGATGCTCTTCTACGTTTGAAAAGAAGGTGTTCCCAACCTTAATAAGAGCAACAAGTGCAGCTGCGTCTTTCTTTTTGAGTGCTTCAGTGAGGTGCTGACCGAAAACATCGCTAGATAACGAACTTGGCGTGAAAGGATAACCTTGATGAATCTGATTTAACTCATCCTTGAGCTCATAGATGGACTTACTGCCGTCTTCTTTACTGTACCGAGACTTTTCAAGTTGACTGTTGATTTGCCTTGCTATCGAAAGTAACGTGGAGTGCTTGCTTGACTGAATATCTAAGGCAAGAACTTCTATTTTATGTGAGTCAGGGTAGTAGATTTTTGCTTTATCAAGTATGGACTCAATTTCATCATAATTCGGGTAGTTGTTGGCATCAGAATTCAAAACCTGATCAATTTCAGATTCAAACTCGCTGAGAATATAGGTCTTGTGTAAGCGTAATAAGCCAGCCTTAACGACTGGATGTAAGCTTTTTTCACTATCAATCAGTGCCAAACTTTTTTCTGCTGGCGTATCAAGCTGCCACTCTTGTCCGGCAATTTGATCATTTTGCTTGCTAATAACGGTTTCCAAAGTGGCGATGGTTTCTTGTTGCTGCTGATAACCAAATACAATGCCGCTAACTAATAATATACTCGCTGCCGCGCCGCTAGCGATAGGCCAATAGCGCATATTCAATTTGCGTTTCAACTGCTCAGGGGTCAGCTCGTTCGGAATGATGCCAGTTGAAAATACGCTTGAAAATATTGGCCACTTAGATGCGGGCATGTTAGTTGGTTTAGAGACCTTGATCTTCTGTTTGAGAGCTTCATTAACTGGAGTTCTTGCGTAAGGGTGTTTGCAACTCAATAACTCGTAAGCAATACAAAATAGAGCAAACATATCGTCGCTTAAGTTCGGTTCCTTACCGGATAACAGGTTGAGTGATGCATAGTTGGGAGTATAACCAAGCGTTTCAACATTTTCGGATTTACGTTTAGCCGCATATTGATCCTGCTTTAATTGATGAGTTTTAGATACACCAAAATCAAGCAGCTTAACGTTACCCTCAGACGTTAAAATCACATTAGCGGGCTTTAGGTCGGCGTGCACTACACCAAGAGAGTGAGCATATGAGAGTGCATCGAGTACCTGATTTAGGATTGATAAAGTTGCATTAAACTTCAGCCCATGGGGCCTAGAACGCTGTATCAAACTCTCTAATGTTTCTCCGTTAATATACTCCATAACTAAAAAGTATATTTCGCCATCAACACCAAAATCAAAAACCCTAATGATATTAGGGTGGCTTAACCTTTGAGTTTGTTGAGCTTCACGTATTAACATGCGTGCAGTCTCTGGTTGAGAAGCAAACTCTTTCTGTAATATTTTTAACGCAACGTAGGGTGTTTCTGAACCTGAAGATTCAAGAATCTTATCTTTAGCTAAGTAAACATCGCAAAGCCCACCATGCCCAATAACCGACTCAATTTCATACCGATTTTTAACGGTCGTTCCTATTAAGCTTTCGTTAATAACATCTTTGTTATTATTTAATGAGTCATCTTTATTGTTTTTTTTCTTATTAACTAACGGAGTGTTTTCTTTTTGAGACAGTTTTGTATTTGTTTCATTTTTATTTTTAACGGAGGTTTCATTATTAATGAGTTTGGTTGATTTAATTGCATTGTCTCGTTTTTGAGTCTTTACAATTTTAGTTTTATCTCCGCTTTCTTCGTTATTTATAGAATTGTTTTTATTACTGTCTTCCATCACAAGAACTCCGTATAAATGATGGGGGAATATATACCTTTCTGCTCAATGAAAAGTCATTATGTTAGAATTTCTCGGCCAAACTAACATTCGTTTTTTTATTGATGAAAGTCTAAGTGTCAAAAATTTGAACTTGGTTGGATAATTAAAATTGTTGAACAATACGTGATTGCTTTGATAAAAAAATGATTCATTATTCCGTGCATGATTTTCAATGGCAGTATTAAGATTTTTATTAATCTTACTGTTAATAAGAAAGTAGTTAATAATAAAATTAAAAATAATATCTAGCAGGTCTTTGGCGAGGTTTACATGAAGTTGGTTTTAACCATAACAAGTTTTCACAAATTTACTCCAGAGATTGAGAGTGAGTTCGTGTTTGAATCAAGTGATGAACATGCCAAGGTTACATTTGGTAGGTCTGAACAATGTGATTGGACACTACCAGATCCTGAAAGAGTGGTATCCGGAACCCACGGAGAACTGATTAAGTTTGGTGACAAATACTTGATAAAAGACCTCTCAACTAATGGTACTTTTGTAAATAATGCTGTAACTCCTGTGGGTCAAGGAAATGAAATAGCACTAAGCGATGACGATATGGTTAGCTTAGGGGATTATCAAATTTCAGTTTCTATTCAAACAGATACAGATGTAGTCAGTCTTGAGACAAGTAAAAGTCTTTCTAGCGCACCCCCTGAAGTAGTCTCAAGTCCATCGGAAGCAGAATTTGTTGACCTAGGCCTTAGTGCTAGTGAACTCTTAAACGAAAGTGTTCCTTCTGATTTTCAGCTAGATATTGGTTTAGTCGATGATTTTATTGATATCCCAAAGCCCGAAAAACAGAGCACCGTATCTGAAACTTTACCGAAAGTTAACCGACAATCAGAACACCTATCGACTCCCAACTTTGATACCAATGGGGGTGAACTTGCGGCTTTTGTTAGAGGGGTGGGTATAGATCCAATGATGATTCCCAGCGATAACCGAGAGGAATGGTTCGAACAACTGGGGGAGTCATTTTCTTTGATGCTAGTTGGTTTAATGGAAACACTGCATAACAGAGCAGTGTTTAAACAAACAAATCGACTTAGTCATACCGCATTTCGTAAGTCAGAAAATAACCCTTTAAAGTTTTCTGCAAACTTAGAAGATGCGATTCATAACTTATATAACCGTCAAACCGCTAGCTTCTTAAAGCCAAATGCAGCCATTAAAGAAGCATTTAATGACATCGAAAGTCATGAGCAAGCCTTAATGAAAGGTGTTGAAGGTACGGTTTCGAGTGTTATGTCACTTGTTGAACCTACTTCTATATACTCAGATGCTTTAGCGAAAGACACGGTTATTAATAAGGTTATTCCAGCTAGAAAATATGCTCAAAGTTGGAAGAGGTTTGAGGATATTCATGAAAAGCTATCCGATGATATTATCAATAAAGAGTCTCCGTTCTATTTAGAAGACTTCGCTAAGCACTATGAATTAGCATTAAAAAACAAAGGCTAGGAATTAGGGTGATGAAAAAGTTTTACCAATATATTTTGTTATTAATTTCAATAGCTTTATTTGGGTGCTCAGCAGCGAACCTAGTTGTTGATCCATACTCAGATTTAGAAATAGCAGCAAGTCATAACATTAATCCTGATTCAAACGGCAGGCCTTCTCCTGTAGTGGTGTATGTATTTGAATTAACGTCAAATACCATTTTCGAAAGCCAGGACTTTTTTTCTATTTATGAAGAAAGTGAAAAAGTCTTAGGACCTGATTTAGTGAATAAATATGAAGTTTCATTAACTCCAGGTCAGAAAGAAACATATCAAGCAAGTATGTCTCCAAAGACAGAATATTTAGGCATTGTCGTAGCGTTTCGAGATATTGAAAACTCAAATTGGCGACAAGTCATTAAAGTGGATAAGACCGGTTACAACACATATCAAGTATTGTTAGAAGATCTGTCTTTGGTCGTTAAATAACGTTTAGTTGGCTAATTATAAATGACGCAATACTCCAAGACGGCTTGGTGCGAAGGAATGTTTTTACGTCCCCAGCACTTCCAACAACAAGAACGCGCAACCTCTCAAGAATTCAAGGGCTTACATCAGTTAGGTGGGGCTTACAATTGGGGAGTTTGGAAATGTCGAGTAAAAAAACACGCGCTAAAAGATGGTCTTATTGAACTTGAGCATCTTGAAGCTGTTTTGCCAGATATGACGTTGGTTAATACGTTAATATCCAACGATTCAGTTTCGCCTCTACTTATTGATAAAAACACTGAAAATACGTTAGTAAAAATAACTCTCCCTCTTTCAAGTGTTACAGGTAAAAACGTTTCGGATGTAAGCGAATCGATCGTCTCTCGTTATGTACTTCAAGATATCGACGTGATAGATAACCTTACAGGACAAGATGAAGAAACCATCCAAGTTGCAGCCCTCAACCTTGAGTTGAAAGCGAGTAATGACAAATTAGCGGGTTATGTGGAGTTACCTATCTTAAGGATCAAAGAGGTAACTCCTGAAGGGGAAGTTATACTAGACGATGAGTACGTTCCTCCGCTTATCAACCTCCTTAGCGACAAAGTTATGTCAGCTTATCTACGTAACGTTATCGCGATGACAAAGATGCGTGCTGACGTTATTGCGCAGCGCTTGATTAAGGGCAAATCTGCATCGGCATCTGCTGTTGATTTCATCATGCTCCAAATGTTGAACCGATATGAGGCGAAGTTAAAGCATTTCAGTGAGTTAGATAGGTTACATCCACTGGAATTAGCGACGACACTTAAAGGTTACATTGGTGAGTTAGCCACTTTTTCTAATAAAACTAAAAGAGTCCCAAGTTTGCTTGCGTATGATCACTTAGATGTATCAAGTGTTTATAGCGAGTTGAATCAGATACTCAGTCAGTACCTCAGTGTTGTTCTTGACCAAACTGCGACCAAACTTCCGTTGGAGCCTCGCCAATACGGTATTCAAGTGACGCCGCTTCCAGATAAACGCTTGCTTGAGTCATGCCAATTTGTGCTAGCAATTAAAGCAGATACCACAACAGATGAAATAAGACGCCTGGTCCCAGCGCAACTCAAGTTTGGCCCGGCAGAACAGATTCGCGATCTAATTAATAATCAGATCAACGGTATAAACGTAGTGCCGTTGAGTGTCGTCCCGAGACAGATTCCTTACCAAACGGGCTATGTCTATTTCGAAGTTGTCAAGAAAGGGCCATTTTGGATGAGGCTAAAAGATAGTGGCGGTATTGCGCTTCACCTATCAGGGCATTTTCCTAATGCTGAACTTGAGCTTTGGAGTATTAATCAATAGGCGCGCTCTGTATGGAACAAACGATAGTAAAACCAACACCGGGTGGAAGAGCACCCGCATCGAAACCACAATCAGAAAAGTCTGTGGATAATACCGTAGTTATCTCAAAAAGCCCTGAATTGGTGAACAATGATTCAGTGGTCGCTTATGGGAGTAACTCTCTACTAGCAGAGGCGAATGGCCTGTTATCTATTATCGGTCAAATTCGGTCGACAGCGACTCATTCCGATCCGTTGTTTCTAAAAGAGACATTGGCACAAAAGCTTAGAGATTATGAGAACCGATTACGTCAGCATGACGTTGATTTGGATACCATTGATACAGCTCGTTATTGTTTATGCTGTTCACTAGATGAAGTTGTCCTTAACACCAATTGGGGTGGGCATTCATTCTGGAGTCACGATTCATTACTTAGCTCCTTCTATGCTAGCAGTCAAGGTGGGGAAGCGTTTTTTAAGCATCTTGATAAGTGCATGGCGAAACCAGATGCGAACTTAGATTTGCTTGAACTAATGTATGTGTGCTTATCTCTCGGGTTTCTGGGTCAATACCGTTTAGAAAAAAATGGACTGGAATCGCACCGGAAATTGAGAAGACAGGTTATTGCTACTCTTAAGTCTTATGGGAGAGGAGTCCCTCAGGAGCTAAGTAATAGTATCGACCAACACATTTTGAATGGCTCAAAGGCTTCTGATAGAGCCCCTCTTTGGGTTGTATGTTCTGTAACGGCGGCATTATTGGTCTGCATATATATGTATTTTAGCTATGAGCTAAATAAGGCATCCAATCGCACCTTTTCTCAATTAGTCAATTTGATTCAACCGCAACAACTTAACCAAGATGCAACGTCAGAATCAAAATCAGCGCCAATTGCAGAAAAGATTTCAATGTATCTAGCAACTGAGATCGGTAAGGGGCTAATCAATGTTGAGCCGCTGCAAGACAGGGTAAGAATTTCGTTAAAGTCTCAAGATCTATTTGAATCAGGTAGTGCTGATGTTGTCGCTTACATCCAACCCGTTATTTCTAAGCTTGCGAGAACATTGGAGTCGACCCAAGGCAAGATCATTGTTACTGGTCACACCGACGATAGGCCTATTTTCACGAGTAAATATCCCTCGAACTGGCACCTATCATTAGCTCGAGCCACTGCTATGTCTGAACAACTGATCTCGAATAGTGCATTAGAAGGGCGAGTGATACCCGAGGGATTGGGGGATGCAAGACCATTAGTTGAAAACAGTAGTGATGAAAACCGAGCTATTAACCGCCGGATTGAAATCGACCTTCTTGTCGCGAATTAATAATAGGTAGATAGAGATGCGTATTAAAGAAATTGGCAGAATATTTACTCAAAGATGGTTTCTCGGTCTTATCGGTGTCGCTGCTTGTTCTATTTTCATTTGGGTTGTTGGTCCACTTATTGCGATAGCGGGATATGAGCCCCTAAAGAGTGACTTTCAACGGCTAGTCACTATTCTAGTGTTGGTGTTGCTTTGGGCGATATTTAACGTTACCAAGCAGCATAAGCAAAAGGTGAAAGAAGACGAAAGTATTCAAACGTTGCTTGAGGTTGATAGCCTATCAGATAAAGAAGCGGCAAGTGAAATTGACTTAATGCGCGAGCGTATTGAGCAAGCTGTCAAAGTAGTGACGAAAACACACAAAGGCAAGAGAAGCTTGTATGACTTACCGTGGTATGTGTTGATTGGCCCTCCTGGAACGGGGAAAACAACCGTATTAAAGCAGTCGGGGTTAGAGTTTCCATTAGGAGACAGCCTTGGCTCTGACTCTATTGCCGGTGTAGGTGGCACTCGCCACTGTGATTGGTGGTTTGCAAATAAAGCAGTTCTTATAGATACGGCTGGCCGGTATACGACACAAGACAGTCAAGAAAAGGTCGACTCTAAAGCGTGGCATGGTTTCTTAGGATTGTTGAAAAAGTATAGAACGCAAAGACCAATTAATGGTGCGATTGTTACGATAAGTTTAGCCAGCGTGATGTCTCAGACTCGAACCGAGCGAAGTCTTCATGCTCGAGCAATTAAGTCGAGACTTCAAGAACTGAAAAACCAGTTAGGCATGCAGTTTCCGATTTACGTATTGCTCACCAAAATGGATTTAGTTGCCGGTTTCAATGAGTTTTTTGCCGATTTAAGTAAGGAAGAGCGAGAGGAATTATTTGGTTTCATGTTCCCTCGTGAAGTGGATGATGAAAGAGGCGTTATTTCTCTATTCAACAAAGAATTTCATGGCATGTTGGAGCGCCTTGATGCCCGTATGCTTAGAATACTTGAAACAGAGGACGATTTAGATAAACGCGCGCTTATCTTTGAATTTCCAAAGCAATTAAGAGTGCTACAAGCTAATCTTGACGAGTTTTTAGCTGAAATTTTTGCACAAAACAGTTTTGAAGAGCCTGCCTTGATTCGTGGTGTGTTTATGTTGAGTTCGGTTCAAGAAGGCTTACCAGTCGATAAGCTGATGAATGAATCAACCAATGGACTTGGGTTAAATCGTTTAGCTCTAGCAAAGAGTCAGACTGGTTCTCATAGTTATTTCGTAAAGAATCTTTTTGACAAGGTTATTTTCAAAGAGCAACTGTTAGGAACAGTTAATCGTCACTATCAAAAGCAGTCAGGTTGGATGCGTCGAGGTGTTTACATTGGATGTACAACGCTACTGCTAGGAGCTTCTGCGCTTTGGTTTATGAGTTATAAGTGGAACTCACAGTTAATTGTCGATACCAATGAACAAGCGAGCCATATTGATGCAATGATTGGCGCTCAAAGTTTAGATTTTGAAGCGGATATTGTTTCAGCTGTAGAAACATTAGATAGGTTGATGACGCTTCCTCTCGGAAAGCAAAGCGACTACGGTGATGCCGACTCTGTAAAGAGGTTTGGTCTCTATCAAGGAGACAAAGTGTCTCAGGCGGCAAACAATGCATATTCTGATGCTTTGACCCAATATTACGCCCCTCTGCTTCTTGATAGCTTGGTGTCAGAAATGGAGAGCAATCAACAGCATCGTGAGTATTTGTACGAAACGTTAAAAACGTATTTGATGTTATTCAATCCAGACAAATATCAACAAGATGAAGTGTTGGCTTGGTTTAACTTTTATTTCGAACGTCAATATCCGGGTGAGCTAAACGCAGACTTAAGAAGACGTTTGCTACAGCACACTCAATATTTATTAGGCAACGATGGACAAGGCTTTACTTACAACACTGCTGCCGTGACGAGTGCTCGAGAAGTGTTGACTCAAATGTCTCTACCTGAACGTGCTTATCAGCGAATGAAAATACAATTTTCTAAGAGTCATGTACCTTCATTTCGCTTGACTGATGTATTGGGACCTAAAGGGCTTGAGCAGTTCGAGCGAGCTAGTGGAAAACCGCTATCACAAGGCATTTCGGGTTTCTACACGTACAATGGTTTTCATAGCATTTTTCAGATTCAGATCAACCGTACAGTAAAAAGCCTAATGGAAGAGAACTGGGTTTATGGTGACGATCTTAAGGCTCATGAAATTGATCAAGATAGTGCCATCCAAGGCGTTCAGTCTCGATACTATCAAGATTATGTTAATGAATGGAAAACGTTGATCGAAGATATTCAATTGAAGCAGGCTCCGAGCCTAGAACTTGCGACAGAGCAAGCGAGGGTTTTATCTGGAGTTGAAAGACCAATCGAATCTTTGTTGAGAGCAATCCAAAAAGAGGTTGCTCTATCAAAAGTATCATTGTCAGAAAATCAAAAAGCCGCTTCTGAAGTTGCTGGTAAAGTTGCCAAAGTTAAGTTTTCAAATACGGCAGATAGACTAGACATGTATTTACCTGAAGAAAACGGTTTCAATGTTGCTCTGCCAGGTAAAGAAGTCGAATCGCATTTTTCAGAGATCTTACGCCTTGGTGAGCAAGACTTTGATGATATTCAACAAGCAATGGTTAACTTGCGTTCGTATTTAAGTGACTTATCAAGCTCTGGTAACAATCAGAAAATTGCCTACAAAAGTATTTTAGATGGAACCGTTACACAAGATGTCGCAGCTTCCTTTGCTCGTGCTAAAGAACTTTTGCCGAGACCATTTAATCAATGGCTAGGTGAGCTTTCTCAAGAGTCGGTTAAGTTTGCGGAGAGCGGTTCGAAGGATCATCTAAATCAACTTTGGGTAACACAAGTGGTCCGCCCTTATCAGCGGACTATTGCTGGCAGATATCCATTCGAGCCCAACGCGAGCAGAGAAGTTAGATTGAAAGACTTTAAGCGATTCTTTGGTTATGGAGGTACGCTTGACGCATTCTTCCAAGAATACCTCGAACCGTTTGTGGATACTTCGAAAAGTCGTTGGCGATTAGAAAAGGAAATTGGAGTTCGTCCAGAAACACTAATGGTCTTTCAAAGAGCGCAACGTATCAGGCAGTCTTTCTTTGAATCTGATAATTCATTACGCGTAGAGTTTGGGATGAAGCCTGTTTATCTAGACCAGCACATTACTCGATTTGTCTTAGAGTTGGGTGGACAAGATTTGGTTTATAAGCATGGACCAGCAAGAGCTAAATCGTTGAGTTGGCCTGCCGGTCAAGATCAGACTCGAATTGTGTTCACACCACCTGAATCTAAACGCGAAATTGCGCATACCTATGAAGGTGAGTGGGGCATATTCAAGCTTTTGGATCAATCACTTAAAGCAAGGCCAGAATCGCGTAAAGACAATATAGTTATGATTGATTTAAAGGGAAATAAGGTGCAGCTAGAGCTTATTCCTTCTAGTGCCATTAATCCGTTTTGGTCAAATGAAATGGAGAGGTTCAGATGTCCACGAACCTTATAACATCAGGCTGGGGCTATATCGGTAAAATGCCTGCAAAAGGGGACTTTGTGAAAGATGGTTTATCACAAGATTTCTCGGAGCGTTGGCATGATTGGCAACAGGCGGTTATTGCAGTCAGCAGGGAACAACTGGGTGAAAGCTGGAATGAGCACTTTTTAACGGCTCCTGTGTGGCACTTTGCTTTGGATATCAGCTATTTAGAAGACTCAACCTACATTGGTAGCATGATTCCTAGTGTTGATGCATGCGGTAGATACTTTTTCTTTACTATAGCTCGTGCCGTAAACGGTGAAGCTGCGCAATATTGGGGTGACAGAGCTTGGACCGAGGACAGTGCCGCTCTTGCTCTTTCAGTACTTGAGGACGACTTTGTCTTTGATGTTTGGCATAAGAGTACTCAAGAAAAAAATGACCTCGTTGCGAATGTAACAAGTGAAGTGAAGCCTCTAGAGTTTCTTTATCAAAGCCAAATATCTACAGTTTTTCATGATCACGGCAATACTGATCAAAACACGCTTTTGAATTACCTCATTAAAGAAAAATTGAGTAAACCATGTTTTTGGTGGACTGAAGGTTCAACGAAGGTTGAACCATGCATGTTCATTACTAGTGGATTTCCTTCAATTGGTCAGTTTTCAGCCATGCTTGATGGCGGCTGGAAAAAGTGGAATTGGTAGGATAGAAGAATGAATTGGAACTATTTTACCTTTGCTAAATCGCACGCAGGAAAAGTACGCCCTTATAACGAGGATGCTCTGTTGGATATGACAGAACAGCATATTTGGGTGGTTGCCGATGGAATGGGTGGACACAGTGCTGGCGATATAGCAAGCCAGATGCTAGTGGATAGAGTCGCGCGCCACATGCAGGATGTCTCCAATACTAATATCGATGATATCCGAAGAGTGGTTCAAGAAGCGAACTTAGAAATTTACCAATACGCACAAAATCACTTAGACGGTAAAACGATGGGAACAACACTTGTTTTGTTGTTTATTCAGGATGGGTATTACCACTGTCTTTGGGTGGGTGATAGCCGAATTTACCAGCTTAGAAGTGGTAATTTTGTCCAAAAAACACGTGATCATAGTCAAGTCATGGACTTAGTGGATCAGGGCTTATTGGCATTTGAAGATGCCGAATCGCACCCTCTTGCAAATGTTATTACCAGAGCTGTTGGGGTCGACGAAAGTGTCACTATTGATCAAGTTTCAGGGCAGTTGGCTGACGGCGATCAGTTTCTACTCTGTAGCGATGGACTCTCTAAGGAACTTACGAGTGATGAAATTCATCGGACATTGTATGCAGACTCAGTCAACCAAGCTGGATTAGCGCTCATGCATTCGGCTTTGGTTCGGGGCGCAAGTGATAACGTAACTTGTGCTTTGATCAAAGTTCGCCAAGCGCAAACGGAGTGCGAAACAGTAACTAGAGAAGACGCGACGATACCTGTCTTTCTAAGAGGGAGAGCTTATGAGTAATGAAATGTTTGATTGGTATGAACAAGCGTTGGCTCCTATATCTCAAGAAAATCCTACAGGTATTGATCCTAGAGAGGATGTATCACCACAGTCTGCTTACTATCGGTTGAAAGATCAGCGTATGGCCGCCCGCAACGCTGAACGTAATGCTCTTATAGAAGAAGAAAGTATCTATACCCACAGTAATTTATGGCGAGTATTTATTGAAGATGTCCCAGAAATACTCACGAATCAGTCTAAAGATTTGGAATTTGTTGCCTGGCTTATAGAAGCCCTAACTCGATTGTATGGTTTTCGTGGTATGGGCGTTGGCTACAAACTCGCAACCAGTTTAATTGAGAACTTTTGGGATGATCTGTACCCAATGCCTGATGAAGATGGTATTGAGACAAGAATATCGGCGATTATTGGCCTCAATGGTATCGATAGTGAAGGAACACTTATTTTTCCAATTGCTTGTATACCATTGACTGACTTAGGCGTGGAGCAAGCTTATGCCTATTGGGAATATCAGCAAGCTATAGAGCTTGAGCGCTTAGACGAAGATAAGCGCCGAAATCGAGTCGAGCTTGGGGCTGTTGAGCTATCTGAAATTATAACTACGGTTAAGTCGACTTCTGATACGTTTTATCAAGAATTAATCACGGATTTGGAGTTCGCTACAGAATCATTTAATGAATTCAGTCAGCGATTAGACGAAGCGGTCGGTGATGTGACTCCTAGCTCTTATATATCAAAAAGACTCGAATCAATACACTCGGCATTAAAGCACCTTCTAGGAGATCGTTTCAATCAACCACAAGCCGTGTTTGAAGAGCTAGAGGATCTTGATGAATCTTCTTCTGAACAACCGTTAAGTTCACAAAGTTGTGATGCATTATTAGCGACAAACATGAAATCACGAGAGCAGGCAATTAGACAATTGCAGCAAGTAGCTGATTTCTTCCGAGAGAGTGAACCTCACTCACCAGTTTCTTACTCCATCGAACAGATTATTCGTTGGTGTGGGATGCCTCTGCCGGAGTTACTGGCGGAACTTATCTCCGACGGGGATGCAAAGAAAAGCTACTTCCGTTTGGTTGGCATAGCAGAACAAAATGAAAATTAATAAAGGGAGAATGGTATGACGAGTATCCACTCGAAACTATCACGAGTACGGAAGCCTCGTGTCCACATTACCTATGATGTTGAAACTGAAGGTACGACTCTTAAGAAAGAACTGCCTTTTGTTGTAGGTGTAATGGGTGACTTCGCTGGTCAAAACACAGAAGCGTTGAAGCCATTAAAAGACCGCCGTTTTATTCAGATCGATCGAGATAACTTTGACGATGTACTCAAAAAAATGAATCCATCGGTGAAGTTTAAAGTTGCGAATAAGCTTGCGAATGACGATTCACAGTTTGAGGTCGATTTAAACTTTAAATCAATGCAAGACTTTGAGCCTGCTGCGATCGTAAATCAAGTTGATCCACTACGCCAATTGATGGAAACGCGTAATAAACTGCGTGATTTGATGACAAAAGTTGACCGCTCAGAAGAGCTTGAAAATATCCTAGAGGATGTTTTGAACAATACAGACAATCTGGCAAGACTTGCAGGCGAGTTAGATCTTGGCAAGAAAGCGAAGTCAGACAGTACTGAAGGAGCGGAATAATGACGACTGAAGCTGAAAAACAGTTAGATCCAACTGTTAATGAACAGACAACTTCATTCTTAGATCAAGCTATTGGTGCGACTAAGCAGACCGAAGCTTCTCGTGCTGAGGAGCTGATTAAAACGCTCGCTGAAGAAGCAATGAAAGGGACAGTTACTTGGAACAAAAACCTAACAGTAACTTTTCGTGAAGCGATTAATTTGCTCGATAGGCAGATTTCTGATCAGTTGTCTGAAGTAATGCATCACCCAGAATTACAGAAACTCGAAGGTTCTTGGCGCGGCTTAAATTATCTAGTGATGAATTCAGAGACTAGCTCTACTCTGAAAGTTCGCATGATGAGCATGACCAAGAAAGAGCTACATAAAGACTTGAGCAAAGCTGTTGAGTTTGATCAAAGCCAGATCTTTAAAAAGGTTTACGAGTCTGAGTTTGGTAGTGCTGGTGGTGAACCGTATGGTGCATTGATTGGAGACTATGAGTTTACCAACCACCCAGAAGATATTGAGTCGTTACGCCTAATGTCAAATGTAGCGGCTTCTGGCTTCTCTCCATTCTTGTCCGCAGCTTCACCAGCACTATTCGGCTTTGATGAGTGGACTGAGTTGTCAAAACCACGCGACCTAGATAAGGTATTTGAATCACTAGAATACGCCCAATGGCGTTCGTTCCGCGAGAGTGCCGATTCGCGCTTCGTTAGTCTGACGATGCCAAAAGTCCTTGCTCGTTTGCCATACGGACAAGCTACCGCTCCAGTCGAAGAGTTTGGGTTTGAAGAGTTCGAAGTAGATCCTGTTTCAGGTATTGCTGTTAACGCTGAACATAACGACTACTGTTGGATGAACTCTTCGTATGTTCTTGGTGTTAAGTTAACCGACGCATTTTCAAAATATGGATTTTGTACTGCCATCCGTGGTGCAGAAGGCGGCGGTCGAGTGGATAACTTGCCAACGCATTTCTTCATGAGTGATGATGGCGACCCTGATATGAAGTGCCCAACAGAGATTGGTATTACCGACAGACGTGAGGCGGAGCTTGGTAAGCTTGGTTTCTTACCGCTTTGTCACTACAAAAACACCAACTATGCAGTGTTCTTTGGTGCGCAAACCTGTCAAAAACCAGCGAACCATGAATCCCCTGAAGCAACGGCCAATGCGGCCATTTCTGCCCGCCTACCTTATATGATGGCAACATCTCGTTTTGCGCATTATTTGAAAGTAATGGCTCGAGATAAAATTGGTAGCTTTATGGAAGCAGAAGACGTTGAGTCTTGGCTGAACCGCTGGATCCTAGGTTACGTCAATGCTTCTGAAGGCGGTGGTCAAGAGATCAGAGCGAAATACCCTCTAGCAGACGCTCGTGTTCAGGTTAAGGAAATTCCTGGCGCACCTGGTTCTTACAATGCCGTAGCATGGCTGAAACCTTGGTTGCAAATGGAAGAACTGACGACATCTTTGCGACTTGTGGCCAAGATCCCTCAGTCAGGTGGATAAGAAACGAATTGGCTGGTCGAAAGGCCAGCCATGACCAATCTTTATGTTCTAGATGGAATTAGCAGTGTCACTTAACTTTCGCGACCCTAGCAAGCTAAAACATGAGTTCAGTACCGGAGGCTACGCTGAACTTGATAGCCCGTGGTTGACTCGATTCAATGAATCTTCTGATCTTGTATCGTCAGCGCGAATTTGGCTAGAAGGTACACGTTCAAGAGATTTGGACAGCTTTCGTCATAGTGTGATGAACACAATTAACCGCATTGATGAGCTATTAGAATCTCAACTAAATGAAATATTACATCATCCTGAGTTTCAACAGCTCGAAAGGGGGTGGGTTGGAGTTAGGTATTTATGTGAACAGGTTGATTCTCGTTCATCGGATTCTGTAAAAGTTAAGGTTTTAACGGCGACATGGAATGAAATCAGTAAAGATGCTTTAAAAGCCATCGAGTTTGACCAATCAGCACTATTTAAGTTGCTCTATCAAAATGAATATGGGATGGCAGGGGGAGAACCCTTTGGTGTGGTGGTTGGAGATTATCAGCTTCGCTGTGATCCTAGTAAAAATTATTTTGATAGAGATCTGTCTGTGTTGAGTAAGATCTCTCAGTCTGCAGCTGCAGCATTCAGCCCATTTATCATGTCTGCATCGCCAGAGATGTTTGGTGTTGATAGTTTCGCTCAACTCTCTGCGATAAGAGATATAGCGGCCCAATTTGAACAGGAAGATTATGCAAAGTGGCGTAGTTTGAGAGACAACGATGACGCTAAATTTATTGGTTTGACTGCACCTAACGTCTTGTTCCGTCAGCCATACAAAAGTGATGGCTCGCGGAATGATAAATTCAATTTTCAAGAACACATCTACGACTCCAACCGAGATTTGCTATGGGGGAGTAGTGCGTACTGTTTTGCTGCCGTATCAATTAGAGCATTTCAGGAACATGGTTGGTTCACGCATATGCGAGGGATTAAACAAGGCGATTACAGTCAGGGTATTATCGTCGCTCCTACAAGGAGCAAGATGCGTGTTAATGGCAAGAATGATCGTGAAAGATGTCCGTTAAACTTGAAAATCTCTGAGAGAAAAGAACAAGAATTGTCTGAGTGCGGTTTTATTTCTATTTCTCCAATACCTGAGACCGATATGGTAGGGATGACCTCGAATGTATCTCTCTACAAGCCCAAACAATACGCAGAAAAGCATATTTCAACGAATGCAAAACTGACATCGATGTTGCAATACACATTGTGTGTATCGCGAGTCGCACATTATCTCAAGGTTATGGGGCGTGACAAAATTGGTGGGTATCAAGACGCGGAAAGCCTAGAGCGTGACTTTCAACGCTGGTTACATCAGTACACTACCGCATCAGATGAAGCGTCTGATGAGCTTCGAGCTAAATACCCCCTAAATGAAGCGAAAATTACAGTTCGAGAGAAAAGAGAAACTCCTGGACATTATTACTCAGTTATCCATTTGCGACCGCATTTTCAACTCGATCAAATGGTATCTAGCATTAAATTAATTACCGAATTATCACCAGAGCACATGGTGTAAGGAAATAACAATGACTCAATGGAAAAATGCTTTGTCCCAAGGCCTATTGCAACACGCTCTAGAGCAATTAATTGATGAAATTAAAGCAACACCTAAAGATGCGAGCTTGAGAAGTTCCTTCATTGAGCTTCTGTGCATTGATGGTGACTTCGAGCGTGCGGACGCTCAGCTCATGCAATCGATTAAATTGTTTCCTGAGTATCTGCCTGGTGCAAGTCAGCTACGACATTTAGTGAAAGCAGCTCAAGCTAGAAAGGATTTTATCAATGGTGCGGCTAGTGCCAAAGTATTAGGTGATGAGGGATTAACTAAAGAGCTTGTTCGATTTAATCTTGCTCTCGGAAATCAAGAGTACGAAGAAGCGTCACGTCTATCGCATCGCATTGAAGAGCATCGTACTATTAAAGGGTTTAACGTAAACGGCACAAACTACGAAGATGCTAGAGATATTGATGATCGTTTAGGTGGTTACATTGAACTGTTTTCTACAGCAGGTAACTATTTTCTTGTACCCATATCGAGCATCCATACGCTAGAAGTTAAAGCACCTACTTCTTTGTTAGAGAGTATTTGGCGACCTGTCGAGTTTGATATCGATGGACTTGGTGAAGGCGAAGGCCATATGCCTTTGACGTATGTCGACTCAGAGACCGATGCGCAAAAGTTAGGTCGAGAAACGGATTGGAAGCAGATTGGTGAGCAAGAATCTTTTGTTGGCTTGGGTCAAAAATGTTGGTTAGTCGGTGACTCAGCGCTTCCAATCTGTGATTTGACTACATTATTAGAACAGAAACAAATAGCGTAGAAATATCATGTCGTTAACCGTTTCTCTGCTCGACAAATTGATAGATAGTGATCCTCTCACTCGAGATGAGAAAGACTTCCCTGCAAGCCAGCAACAGATGTTGAGCAGCTTACTTAGAGATCTAGAGTCGATGCTGAATAGTCGTATTGGATGGAAAAACATTCCTGATGATCTTCTAGAGGTTCGTTATTCAATATTGAATTATGGGCTGCCAGATTTTTCCTCAATGCCCTATAGTAGCCAAGAAGGGCAGAATCAGCTTTGCGACATCGTTCATGATGCAATTAAAGAGTTTGAGCCGAGGTTAAGGAACCCTCATGTCCAGATTTCGGACGAGAAAAACGCTATTGATAGGGTATTGAGGTTACAGATAAATGCCACTTGCTTAATTGATAACAGTATTCATGAAGTGCGATTCAATTCTGAAGTAGAGCCGGTAAATTTAGGTATGAAACTGAGTAGAGCAAAATGAGTGAAGAGTTTCTCAAGTACTATAATCGCGAGTTAGCTTATTTGCGTCACAAAGGGCAAGAGTTTGGTGAGCAGTATCCCAAGATTGCCGCGAGACTTCGTATTAGTGAGGAACAGGTTGACGATCCACACGTAGAAAGATTGTTAGAAGGCTGCGCATTCCTAACAGCAAGGATTAGACAAAGCTTAGACAATAGTTACCCTCAGTTTACAGAGTCTTTGATGGGACAGTTATATCCGGATTTTCACGCCCCAATCCCGTCAATGTCAGTCATTAAAATGAGCTGTTCTAACTCCACTTCCTCTTATTTTGATGTAGAAGAAGGCGAGCGAGTTGTTATCGGTGCTCCTGGATATCATGAGTGCGAGTTTAGAACTTGTTATCCGGTCAGAATGTATCCTGTTGATGTGACCTCTGGCGTTTTTAAAAATGCGCCTTTCAAGCCAGTTGGCTCACGATGGGAAAGCAATGCTCATTCAGTTTTGAAAGTACAGCTCACGGCTCAAGATGAAGAGACTCCTCTTGGTGAAATGGGGGTAGAACGGCTGCGCTTCTATTTAAACGGTCAATCTCAATTGACTTTTAAGCTCTACCAAATGCTGTTTCAAAACCTAATTGGTTTATCTGTTGTTGTGGATGGCAAAGAAGTTCGTCCTTTAACCAAAAGACATCTTTCTGAAGTGGGATTTTCAGAAGATGAGAAAGTTGTGCCATACAGTAAAAGAAGCTTTTCAGGAGCAAGATTACTTGTTGAGTATTTGCACTTTCCTGAGAAGTTTATGTTCTTTGATATCACCGAACTTGGATTATCAGAGCTAGATCTTAGAGAGCAAGTCGAACTGTATTTTTACTTTGATACCAACGATGACTGGCTTCCAAAGCAAGTGGACGAAGAAAGCTTAATGGTAGGCTGTGTGCCTGTGATCAACTTATTTAAAAGTATTATGGAGCCTAAGCGTATTCTACCAACTGAATACGATTACCACTTGTCTCCACAATACCAAGAAGCTGAAAGTAATGAGGTTGTCTCAATTTCTGACGTAACGTTGAGAAACTGGAACAAAACGTACCACAATTTGCCATGTTATCACGCTGGTGAGCACACGCATTATACGAACACTAGTGAGATTTATTGGTTGATGAGACGTGAGGATAAGAACTGGGCTGGTGGGTATGATGAGCCAGGTAGAGAAACTTACATTTCTTTTGTTGATAAAAAACATCAATTGTTCAGCCCGGATAGCCGGGAAAACTGGTTAATGTACGTGGAAGCTGAGTGCTGTAACCGCAACTTAGCGCAGAAACTTCCATTTGGAGGTGGGCTGCCGCAAGTATCTTTACCGGAGGTAAATGACAATTTCGAATCTGTTCGTTGTTTAGTTTCTTTATCAGAAACTATTCGGCCAGAAATGGATGAAAGCACACGATGGCAGTTAACTAAGCTTTTAACTTTAAACCATTTTACCGAGGAAGATGGTTTAGCAACTTTGAAGCAGACCCTTAATCTCTATGCATTTTCTGGGACAGCAGAAACGAAAGCGGTAATCGATGCTTTAACTAAGTTAGAGTTTGAGCCTACTACAGGAAGAATTAGTCAGAAAGGCAAAGTTGGATTTGCGCACGGTATAAAAATTATTTTGACGGTTTCTGATCAAATTTTACCTAAAGAGCAGATCTTTCTCTTAGGTAGTGTTTTATCTGTTTACTTCTCGCAATATGCTGAAATTAACATTTTTACGCAGTTAGAAATAAGACTTAAGTCCACGGGAAAGTCTTTCCACCTATGGCCCGCATTAACTGGCGATAAGGTGTTGCTATGAGCGCGGAACAATTTTATCGAGAATTAAAGCAACATCCATTGTTTGAAGCGATTCATCTTATTGAACACGAAGTTCTGCAAGCAGAGGCGCAAATAGGAACAGATGCGTTACCGAAGCATGAAAAGCTAAACTTAAAGGTTAATCCATCATTAGGTTTTGAAAATGCTCAGTTTTGTGAACTGAAAAATATAGATGACAGCAAGTTAGAGATTGAGACCAATTTAATAGGCCTAACGGGTGAGCAAGGTGTGCTTCCCCAGCACTATAGTGAATTAGCTTTACATCGCCAAAAAGAAGGCGATACGGCTATGGTGGACTTCTACGATATTTTCAATCATCGCTTATTATCTCTTTATTATCGATGTTGGCAACTGAGTCAGCTGACTGTTCAGTCTCGTGCGCATGCGCAGGGCGCGCGTTCGCCGTTAGAAAGCTGTAAATCGGCATTAACTGGGAAAGGGAGTTCACTGTCCCGGCACTATGGTGGTGTGTTTGCTTCACCAGTGAGAAGTAAAGGTGGACTAAAAAGTATTCTTGAATGTTTATCTGGATGCCAAGTAAAAGTTCATGAATTTCAAGGACAATGGTTACACCTTACGAAAGAAGAGCAAACACGCCTTGCATCCCGAACTATGCCTGAAGGGCAGTTTGCTCAACTTGGTTTAGGAGCGTCTTTGGGTTCGAAAGCATGGAACATCAACGCGGGGACAACAATAGAATTTCTGCCAAAAGATAAACAGCTAGTTAGTAAATTGCTTCCTAACCAACCCAATATAGCAATCATTAAGAACGCTGCTTATGAGTTGATTGGAAAACATAAACAACTGAAGTGGCAGCTCACCACCAAACATAGTTTGCTACCACAAGCTTGTTTATCGAAACAGCAGGGGCAGTTAGGTATTGGTTCTGTGCTTAAAAAACACGAACGTACAAAAGATCGAACTATAACAATTACTATTTAAAGGAAATGTAATGGCTTCACTCTCACTTTCAGCGTTGGTCGAAAGATTGTCTCCTCAGGCTAAGGAAACACTTGAACAGGCAGCTGCGATGGCAAGCTCCCGAACTCATCACAGTATTGAAATGTCTCACTGGTTAATGATGATTATCCGCCATCCTGACGATATTTACTCTGAAGTTTTTGACGAATTTGATGTCGATAAAATCAAGGTTGAAACCGATATTCAAAAGGCATTAGAAAAATACAAAACAGGATGCCAGTCGGTGCCTGGGCTATCAGCTCATACGGTGACTGTTATGCAAAATGCCTTGTTGTCTGCAACCATTGAATTCAATCAAGAACAGTTGGGGTGCATCCATCTTTTATTTGCCTACTTGTCTGATGATACGTTAGTCAACATGGCTGGTTCGATTAGTCCTGAACTAAACAAGATAGAACCATCTCGCTTATTGAACTTTAAAGAAAGTAATGCGCCTCAATCAAGATCGAATGACTTAGCGCAGTCAAACGCGAATTCCGCCTTGAATCAATTTACAACAGACCTTACTGAGCAAGCTAGGGAAGGTAAAATAGATCCGGTGATTGGTAGAGATAATGAAATTCGCCTAATGATCGATATTTTATTAAGACGTCGACAAAACAACCCGATTCTTACGGGAGAAGCTGGTGTTGGAAAAACAGCCGTTGTTGAAGGTTTGGCGCAAAAGATCATTGATGGCGATGTACCTCCCGCTCTGCAAAATGTGGCAATTAAGTCTCTGGATTTGGCGTTACTGCAAGCCGGCGCAGGCATGAAAGGTGAGTTTGAAAACAGGCTTAAGAACCTTGTTAAGGAAGTAAACGACGCTCCACAGCCTATTATATTGTTCATTGATGAAGCTCATGGCCTAATTGGCGGTGGTGGGCAAGCGGGCCAAGGTGATGCGGCGAATATTCTGAAGCCAGCATTAGCGAGAGGTGAACTCAGAACGATCGCAGCAACAACGTGGGCAGAGTATAAAAAGTATTTTGAAAAAGATGCAGCTTTAACTAGGCGTTTTCAAGTCGTAAAGGTTGATGAGCCTGCCCCTGAACTCGCGATCGAAATGTTACGAGGCTTACTTGATGTAATGGCACAACACCACGATGTTCATATCACTAACCAAGCTCTCAATGCAGCGGTCCAACTATCAGCTCGATACATTAATGGTCGTCAACTGCCAGATAAAGCGGTTTCTGTTTTGGATACGGCCTGCTCTCGAGTTGCGTTAAGTCAGTCATCTACACCGGGAGGCCTAGATGCGAAAAGAAATAAACTTAAAGCAAAGCAAGCTGAGTATGAGCATCTTAGCCAAGAGAATCGGCTAGGAGCATCTCTTGATGTGCAGCTGCAAAGTGTCCGAAAAGAGATTGATGCGCTATCTAATGACATTATTGAATTAGAAGTACTTTGGGAAAAAGAAAAAGAATGGGTAAGTGAAGCTAAGTCACTTAGAACCCAAATAATCCAGGAGGGTTCTGAGACTGCGAGAGACAAGTTACAAGAGCTTGAAAATAACCTCTCCGCTAACTCACAGCCCTTAGTTTTTTCGCATGTAAATGAAGCGCTAATCGCAGAAGTTATTTCGGATTGGACCGGTATACCGCTGGGTAAACTTCAGGATGATGAAATCCAAGCAGTATTGGGTTTGAAAGAAAGTTTGTGCAAGCGAGTTGTCGGGCAGGATCACGCTTTAGAGCTCATGTCTGAAGTGATAAAAACCGCGAGTGCGCAGCTCACGGATGAGACACGACCAAATGGTGTATTTCTCCTAACCGGACCAAGCGGAGTGGGTAAAACCGAATCGGCTTTGGCGATTGCAGAGAAAGTCTATGGTAGTGAAGAAAATGTCACGACTATCAATATGTCGGAATTTAAGGAAGAGCATAAAGTCTCATTGCTATTAGGTTCTCCTCCTGGTTATGTCGGTTATGGAGAAGGAGGTGTACTGACTGAAGCTGTTAGACGTAAACCTTATAGTGTAATTCTCCTCGATGAAATGGAAAAAGCGCACCCTGGTGTTCAAGATATTTTTTATCAGGTGTTTGATAAAGGCTCAATTAAAGACGGTGAAGGTCGAGATATAGACTTTAAAAACACTATTATTATTATGACCGCGAACACAGGGACCGAAACGACGATGTCTTTGTATTCTGATCCTGATTTATCTCCTGAGCCGTCAGCACTAAAAGATGCTTTACGCGATGATTTGTTGGTCGACTTTAAACCTGCATTTTTAGGGCGTGTGAACGTATTACCTTATTTGCCTCTATCAAGAAAAGTATTGATAGAAATAACAAAATTAAAGTTGGATAAAATTACGACTCGTATTCGTAAGCACTATAACGCTGACCTGTTTTTTGATGAGGAACTAATTAATGATATTGTAGACAATAGCAATGAGTCTGGCAGTGGTGCGCGTGTGGTACAAACAACCATAGAAAATACATTGCTTCCGAAGATTTCTCATGAAATATTGCATGCAATTCTTAATGATAAGACGTTTGATGAAATTATTGTTAAAGGTACAACTAGTGGACTTGATGTCTCAATAGTTTAACATCCTTTACACTCTCAATAATAATTGAGAGTTGGTTCATATTAACTATTATTTTTTATAAAAAACGCTTAAATTAAATCTTATTTAAAGATATAACAGGGCGTATTTAAAATGAAGTTTTTGATACATTAATCACTAATTATCACCAAACGTCAGATAATTAAATTACTACGATATATGTCAATTAATAATGCTATAGGAGATTAGCATGCAGTCTAATACGTATCTTAAATACGCAGATATTAAGGGTGAGGCAACAGCCGAGCAATACAAAGATTTGATTACACTACTATCTGTAGATTGGAGTGTAGGTCGTGAGATCTCATCATACACTGGTACAGCGATGGACCGTGAAGCGAGCGCTACTCGTCTATATGATTTGACTATCACTAAACTTCAAGACCGTTCTTCTCCTGACTTATTTAAAGAAGCGACGATTGGTAAAGGTAAACCAGCGGTTTTCCATATTACTAAGCAGGGTGAGAAGGTTGAAGAGATCATGAAGATCGAACTGACTGATGCGATGATTTCTAACTACTCAGTTTCTATCCAAGACGATCGTCCAGTTGAAACTATCACAATTTCTTACACAGAAATGATGATGACAGTGACTCCTACTGACGATAAGAACAACACTTCTGCTCCATTGGTATACGGCTACAGCGGTGTTAAAGGTCAACAAATGTAATTTTCATGCGGGGGAGTATTCCTCCGCATTTTTTTGAAAGAAGTATTTAATGAAAAGAGCAACTCAAGATAACAATTTCATCCGAATTTCTTCCCCATTCGGTAAAGATGCCATCATACTAAACTCGTTTGAGTATAAAGAAGAGATCTCAGAACTTTTTTCATTGCGTGCTAAAGCTTACTTTAATGATCAACGAAGTGAGTTAAACGAAATTATTGGTAAGGAAGTTACCATTACCCTTGAAAATAATGAGGATGTTTCTTCAAATCCTCGTTATATGCATGGTTACGTTTCTGCTGCAAGATTAGAAGGGAAAAGGGTTTCTAATACACATAAAGGCGAAAATTATAAAAACATAGAATTATTAATAGAGCCTAAATTACGTTTCGCTGAATATCGAAAAAATTGCAGAATATTTCAGCATAAAGATATAAAGGAAATTATCTCTGAAGTACTATCGGAGCATAGTGTTGCCTTTAGTTTTGAGCTAACCAAGTCCTATCCTAAATACACGTACAAAGTACAATATGAAGAATCAGATCTTGAATTTGTTCGACGTCTGTTATCGGAAGAGGGGCTATCATTTTGTTTTACACATACTAAGTCTGCCCATACGCTCAATATTTTTGATGACATCAGTTTTTATAAGCCGGGTACTGAGTTTTTAGTCGATTTTGATACAGGTACGGCGAAATCTAGCCACATTTCTTCTTGGCATGAAACGCAAATTCTGACTACTAAAGCGAGTCAAAAGTCAGGCTATAACATGCTCAAGCCTTCTTCGAATCCTAAAAATACTGCAAAGGGTGAAAGTGATTTTTTTACAGTACCTGGAAGCGAGTATTTTGAATACATGGGTGAAATGGAGAGCAATGATCAATACGCACTGAGAAACACGCATGCAATAGAAGCACTACAGCAAAATGCATATTTGTGTCGTGGCGAGGCTACGTGCAGAACATTCAGTGTGGGCAAGTGCTTCAAGTTTAAAAAGCATGAAGATAAATCTCGAGTCGGCAAAGAATATGTACTGTCTTCTGTTTTTTTGTCTGCTGCTGTTTATAACCAGACTGGTCAAGGTGGGACCGGTGCGCAAGGTGTCAAAGTCTCGTTTAGTTGTGTTGACTCAAAGACAATCCTGCGTCCTTCAGTTAACTACCCGAAACCTCAGATGAAAGGTTTGCAAACCGCAGTAGTTACGGGGAACAAAGATGGTGAAATTTACATAGACAAACATGGCCGTATCAAAGTTCAGTTTCACTGGGACCGTGTTGGTAAATACGATGTAAATAGTTCATGTTGGATTCGTGTTGCGCAAAATATCGCAGGTAACGGATGGGGGTCGGTGTTTCACCCTAGAGTCGGACAAGAGGTCATCGTCGAGTTTGTCAACGGAGACCCTGATCAACCAATCGTTACGGGGTCACTATATAACGGTAGTCAACTCCCTCCTTACGCTTTACCAGAGCAAAGTTCTCAGAGTGGTTATAAATCACGCTCTGTACAAAAAGGTACATCCAATTTTAATGAGTTGCGCTTCGATGATAAGCCTGGTGAAGAGCACATTTATCTTCATGCTGAAAAACTGTTCCAAATGCTAGTTGAAGACTGTGTTGATATCGCCGTTGAAAACAGTAAAACCGAAAAAGTGACCAATGATGTTAATCAAGAGGTTGGTCAGAACGCGAGCTTGAAAGTAGGTAAAAACTTTTCGAATGAAACGGGTGAAGTACTGTCTTTTAATGCAGGAAAGAGCGTCGAGATCAAAGTAGGTGGTGCTTCTATTCAGATGTCTAGCTCTGGAGAAATCAATATCAAAGGTAATAAAATATCCATTAACGGCTCAGCTATTGCTCTTAAAGCTGGGCAAATTTCATTGAACTAAGGTGATTTAAAGTGGGTAAACCAGCCGCAATTTTGGGCAGCTTTCATCTTTGCCCTAAAAAAACAGGAAAGATACCGCATGTCGGTGGTCCCGTCGTTGTTGGTTCACCAAACGTAACGATTGGCGGGATACCTGCGGCAAGACAAGGCGACAAGCTTATTTGTATCGGTCCTCCGGATAGTATCTCAGCAGGTTCTTCTAGCGTAACAATCAACGGTAAACCAGCCGCGAGAGTCGGCGATTCAACGTCTCATGGTGGCAAAATTCTATCTGGTATGCCTACGGTTTTAATCGGAGGCTAGATGCCACTCGCATTTCAAACGCATCTTCTATCCTTTAATGGCCGTTCACACACCGTTCGCGAGATAGCTGATGATTCTTTTAGATTGTCCGAGGAAATCCGACCCCCTGACTTTGCTCAATCAATAGATGAGCATATATTAAGCCTCGTGCGCTCTGAGCGCGAGAGTCTTGAGCAAGCTGATATCAAGGGGAATCTCTGTGTTCTTTTACCATCTTCGGTGGACAAAAGTTTGCTTAAAGCATTGATAAGCGAGCTTTCTATTTTCGTTGACCAAACTGTCAATACTGAAATTTACTTTTATCCTTATGGCCAAGCTGCATTTTTGATGGCACTAAATCGGATAAATCGTGAAGTTAATGAAACGCAAGCGACTTGGATACTGGCTATAGAGGTTACGAGTGATGTAGAAGGGCATGTCAAACCTCAAAGCTCTATCATTTTAACCAAGTGTTTTTTTCGACATTCAGGTCTTGTGCCTGATGTTGTTCGAATTGATTTAGATGCCAAACAACAACGCATCGCCGTGGACAAGGTGTTTAAGCAATTAGGAGTAAGTTGTGAACATCCACTCAGTCAATTGTATTTATCCGTTAATAAGGAAGAACCGCAATGGTTAAACTCAATGCAATTCTTGTCTCCGTGGGTGACCGATCAAACTCAGTATCAATTTGTTGATATCAAACTTGGCGGATTGGGTGCATGTGGCGGCGTTTTAAAAGCGTTAGTGATTGATGAGCTTCAAAGAAGCAGCCCCTGCCCAGACTTTCACGTGTTGCAAGCGGACATCGAGTCAGATGGCTATGCAGTAGGAGTAATATACAATTGGCGTAGTGAATAGGTCTGGCTATTGCTTTTCCTTCTAGTAGTAGTTGAGGTTTTAGTGATGCAAATGTTATGGGGGATTGACTCGAAACTGGCCCTTTAATGATGTTTGGACAATGACTAGGCGCAGCTTGCTTTTCAAAATAGCTTTGCTCACCGCGTTTTTACAGTGTTCTTCTCGCTTTCTGATTAAATAGCCAGCCATAGAACACAAACCACATGAAAAGCTGTTCGACTCAAGATATCCTTACCGAAATAAAATAACTTGAGTTTTGGCTTGTTCGAGATCCCACCCGTGACGCATTCCTTTTTATAAACGGTACATGGACTCTGACAGAAGCAAGCCTACTCATAGAATTGGCGGAAAGTGAATTCGAATGAAGTTTATCCACACCTCAGATTGGCATCTTGGTCGACAATTCCACAACGTATCACTACTCGAAGATCAACAAGCAGTACTCGAACAACTGATTAACTATATTGAACGCAACCCCGTCGATGCAGTTGTAGTGGCGGGAGATATCTATGACCGTTCGGTGCCACCAACGGTTGCAATAGAACTGTTAAATCGAGTCGTGAAACGCATTTGTACCGAGTTAGAAACACCAATGATATTGATATCTGGCAACCATGATGGTGCAGAAAGGTTAGGTTTCGGCTCAGAGCAAATGAAAAATGCAGGTCTCCATATTGTTAGCAACTTTGAAGAGATGCTCACTCCCATCATCATAAAAACGGACTCTGCGGACGAGGTCGCGTTTTATGGTATGCCTTATAACGACCCTGAACAGGTCAGGTTTGCCTACAAAGCCTCGGTATCCACTCATGATGAGGCTCATCAATTGCTTGTTGAGCAAATTAAAGAGCGCTTTATCTCTAAGCAAAAGCGCGTGCTCGTGAGTCACTGTTTTGTTGATGGGGCTATCGAGTCAGACTCTGAACGACCATTATCTATTGGTGGTTCTGATCGCGTGAGTCATGAACACTTCTTAGATTTTGACTACGTCGCACTTGGTCATTTGCATCAGCCTCAAAAGAAAGGCGCAGAGCATATCCGTTACTCTGGCTCTCTCATGAAGTATAGCTTTGGTGAACAGAACCAGAGAAAAGGTTTCACGTTAGTTGAACTGGACAAGAAAGGATTCGTTTCTGCAAAGCATATTGATCTTACGGCTCCTCATGAAATGCGTATTGTAGAGGGCGAGCTGGATAAAGTTATTGAGCAAGGGAAAACAGACCCCAAGAATGAAGATTATTTGTTAGTTCGTTTGATGGATAAACATGCGATTTTAAACCCAATGGAAAAACTTCGTTCAGTGTATCCAAACGTTTTACACCTTGAGAAACCTGGCATGTTAATTGGGGTAGAGCAGGAAATGGCGCAAGCAAAGTTGGCGCGAAGCGAAATTGATATGTTCCGAGATTTTTTTATTGAGGCGCAAGATAGCCAGTTGTCTAAAGAGCAAGAGCAAGCTGTTACTGACATTATTAAGCAATTATCACAGCAATAGGGACCAAAGATGAAACCAATTAAACTAACCATGCAAGCCTTTGGTCCGTTTGCAAAAACTGAAATCATTCATTTTGAGAAGCTTGGCAGTAACCCTCTATTTTTGATTAATGGTCCTACAGGTTCCGGTAAAACGTCGATCTTAGATGCCATTTGCTTCGCCCTTTATGGTGAAACCACAGGTAATGAGCGACAAGGTATTCAGATGCGGTGTGACTTATCCGCGCAAGATTTACCAACCGAAGTAGTTCTCGAATTTTCGTTACACGGCAAACAATACCGAGTTGTTCGATCCCCTGAGCAGGAAGCGCCCAAGGCCCGTGGTGAAGGGATGACGATTAAAAAGCACACTGCGGCTCTTTATGAACTCGGTGAGACTGAAACGCTTATCACCAGCAAGACGACTCAGGTTAAAACTGAAGTTAGCAATATTATTGGCTTGAATGAAACTCAATTTCGCCAAGTTATGGTGTTGCCTCAAGGAAAATTCCGAGAACTGTTGCTTGCTAGCTCTAAAGAGCGTGAAGAAATTTTTGGCCAGCTCTTTCAAACTGACATATATAAAAAAATTGAGTACGCGCTCAAAGATAAAGCGAGTGCAATTAGTAAAGCGAAAGGCGAATTTGATAATCAAATTCGAGGTGCTTTACAAGTTGCAGAAGCGAGTTCTGAACAAGAACTATTACAACAACTGGAACAAGTAACTAAGCAATTAGAGTCTGATAAAAAGAATGAGCAAGCAGCGTTAGATAAGCTCAATACTGCTAAATCTGAATTGCAAAAAGCGGAAACCTTGAATGGAGAGTTTTCGAAACGAGAGCAAGCAGAAAGCGCACTCAAGCTGCATCTAGAACACTCAGATTCGATAAAAGCTCGTCAACAGCAATTAGAAAACGCTAAAAATGCCAATAAGATAGAGTTGCCCTACATCTCATTACAAAATGCAAAAGCTCAAACGCAAGAGCTTAGGCAAAAAATCGTAGCTTTGGAAGAGAGTCTCGAAAAAGCTAATGTCGTTGCGAGAGAACAAGAAAACTTGCAGCAAAGTGCAAAAAAGGCAGCGGCAAAGGTCCCGCAGTTAACGCAACTGCAGTATCAACTTGAAAGTATGAAAAACAAGTTGGTCGAGAAAGACAATTTGGAAAGTAAAATAACGGCGGGTTATCAACAAAAACAACAATTTGAAGCAACGTTAAAACAGTACATAGAACTAAAAGATAAGTTAACGTTACAGGCCCAGCAGGGACAGAAGGAGCTAGAGAAAGCACGAGTTGATGTTGCGCTTATTGGCAGCATCGATGCGGAAATAAAACAAAAACAACGGCTGTTACAGGATCTACAAAAGCTGCATGATCTTACTTTAGAGCTCTCTAAACTCAATGCGCTAACTGTAGGCAAGCAGCAGTCACTACACGAAGCCAGTCAGCGCTATATGCAGCGTCAACAAGCCGCTGATACGATAGAGCTTAAGTGGCACAACGCTCAAGCGGCAGTATTAGCGCAGCGACTAAAAGCAGGTGAAGCATGCCCGGTGTGTGGTAGCGAAACGCATCCTAACCCCGCAACGTTTGTTGAAGAAGCCGTTACAAAAGAGCAAGTTCAGGCGGCTAGAGCGAAAGAGCGAGAAGCTCAAACCTTGTTGAACCAACTAAGCAATCAGCTAGAACAACATAACGTTGTCATTAGTCAGTATCAGAATCAGTGTAACCAGTTGAAAGAGGAGTTGGGTGAGTATGCTACATCTGAGATCTCGACGGTTCAAAATGATTTGCAAGCGATCAATGCTCAACTCCTACGTCTACAAGCTATTGATATTGAAAAACTAGAAAGGAACGTTGAACAGCTTAATCAACGCTGCGTCGTGGGTGAAAATAAAATTCATGAGCTGCAGAATCAAATGGCGGCAAATGAATCAACCGTTAAAGCGAACCAAGAACAATTGGCTCAATTACAAGCTTTTATTGACCCAAAATACAGTTCCGCTGACTTGCTTGAACGTGAAATTTTGCTGACAAAAGAGCAAATTCTGAGTTTGAACACAGGCTTAGAAAAGGCGCAAAACGCTTTGCAGCAAGCGATATTGGAGAAATCAAATGCGGAAAGTCACTTAGCGACGAACAAGCAGTGGTTATCTGAGTCAGAGCAAAAACTTAGCCAAGCAGAATTAGCGTGGAATGAGGCACTACAGGCGAGTAAATTTGAAGATGAAAGCCATTATCTAAGTAGTCGAGTGGGAGATGATGAACTTCAAGCCTGGCAGCAAGAAATAGACAGCTTCAAACAGGCACAAACCAAGCTTGAGCAAACACTACATGATTTAAATCATGCATTGAAAGATCTTGAAAGGCCTAATTTAGAGTCGTTTAACGACAGGTTAACCACTCTGCAGGCGCAATATATTGAAGTAAGGAATCAACTTGATACCACACGCTCAATATTTGAACGTCTTGAAAAGGTTCGTAAAGATATTGCCGTGTTGCATGAGAAAAATAGTAAGTTAGAAGAAGAATACAAAGTCTTTGGTACGTTGTACGACGTTGCTAGTGGTAAAACAGGCAGCAGGGTTAGCCTACATCGCTTTGTTCTTGGTGTACTGTTGGATGATGTGCTGATTCAGGCCTCTCAACGTTTAAGCCTTATGAGTAAAGGGCGCTATATTCTTGCTCGAAAAACAGAGGGCTTCAAAGGTGCTGCGGGTCGCGGCTTAGATTTAATGGTTGAAGATGGCTACACAGGAAAAACGCGTGATGTTGCGACACTTTCCGGCGGTGAATCATTTATGGCAGCGCTTGCTCTGGCACTTGGTTTGTCGGATGTTGTGCAATCCTATAGTGGCGGTATTCGTTTAGACACTTTATTTATTGATGAGGGCTTCGGTAGTTTAGACCCAGAGTCTTTAGATCTTGCTATTCAAACGCTAGTGGACCTGCAACAGACTGGGCGCATGATCGGTGTTATTTCTCACGTTTCTGAGTTGAAAGAACAAATGGCGCAGAGGATTGATGTAGAACCATCAAGACTTGGTTCAACGGTGTCGATTAAATCTCAATGTCGCTTCGCTGTCTAATTCAGTGACTACTGTTAGATCAAAAAGCCCCTAATGTTGGGGCTTTCTGACTAAGTCGCTACTGTTCGCAAAAGTGGCCTTCTTTTGGCGATTGGGTAATCGCATATTCGCCATCGAGGTTGCGATAAACAATCGTGTTCCAAACAGAGCCATCATCCAATTCAAACTCAATAGCATAGTTGACGCCGCTAACGATTTGCGCGTGAACATTCAGTATTTGTTTAAACGACGCTATTGTGTCCATTTTCTCTAAAACAAAGGCCATTGCCTTTTGTGCATCAGGGGTCGCGTTAAACTCATTCCACCCACCTGGCATGTTTCCTTGTGCATTACATACATCTGCTGAGGTCGTTAATTGTGTCGTTTCGCTCGGCTTTTCCTGCTGACAACCTGCAAGTAACACCAAAAGTGCACAAACTGACACTGTTTTTAATTTCATAACAATAACCTCTGTCTATAACGCAACGTATTATAGGAGGGTGATATGCCTACGAATGTCTATGTTGTGCAAAGTTTCTATATGCATAGGGTTAAATGCTGACAAAATGTACAAGCATGGTCAGCTTGTAAGTCAAAAATAGAGCAATCTTGTTAACGATTTGCTGAGATGACGAGGTTTCGGTGTTCAGTGCGCTATTGATGAAGAATTGTGATGTGTACCTATGAAGGTGATGGTGCGGCTTAGTGATCGATTTGTTATCTTCTAGAGTAAAATCAATCACTAATTAAAATTTAGGTGTTGTATGAAATCGATAAAAATATTTTTACTTTTGTCACTTGCAACTTTATTTGGTTGTACCTCGAAGCCGGATGGGGTGGAACCCGTCAATAATTTCGATTTAGAGCCATATCTAGGTAAGTGGTACGAAATTGCACGCCTAGACCATTCATTTGAGCGAGGCTTATCCAACGTTACCGCTGAGTATCAGGTTCGCGAGGATGGTGGGGTTAAGGTGATAAACCGTGGATATTCCGAAGAAGAGCGACAGTGGTCAGAAGCTGAAGGCAAAGCTTATTTTGTTGAAGATAAAACGGTTGGACACTTAAAGGTTTCCTTTTTTGGGCCAATATACTCTTCTTACATTGTTTTTGAGCTAGGTGAAAACTATGACTATGCGTTTGTTTCCGGTTACAACCACGACTATTTGTGGCTATTGTCTAGAACGCCTAACGTTGATGAGAGAGTAGTGGAGCGCTTTAAGTACGTAGCTAAAGAGAAAGGTTTCGCTATCGACGAGCTCATTTTTGTTGAACAAGAGAAACAAAGACAGCTTTAAGTTCATCAGCGTGGCTGAAAAAGCGGACAGAGGGGCAGCTTCCTAATTAAGAGCTCAGTTTGTCATTTCGCTTAACAGTAATTTGTTACCGCGTAACTTAATGTGGTCAAAATGGATATAGCCCCATCATTTGTGATTACTCGTGATGGGGCTTATATAAATTTGAGTGAGCGTCGAAAGGTTGATCTATCAACAAACGGTTATGGTTTACTTAATCAAACGAACGATCAGGGAACCTGGTGCTCGAATAGATTCAACATTGTGGCTAAGTACTGTGCCGCTTGTTGGGGCGGTGTAGCGTTTAATCTCAGCGCCAAAGCTGTCGTATTGAATCGCAAGAAGTTGGCCTTGCTCGACAAAATTCATCAAACTGACATGAGGCAGTACAAAGCCGCCGTGTGTCGCTTTTACACTGACGATTTCGTTTCCTTCCAAGCATGACGTAATAGGGTCCATATCACCTTCAACAATGTTATGCTTTTTCAGCACATTAAAAATGCCTGTTACAGTTCGACTGATAAGTTCTTGCTCGGTGTATCGCCCCATACCTACTTCAACTGTAATGCTTGGGACACCATGGTTATTCCAAACCGTTTCAAGGACGCCAGCATCTCCAGGATCATTTAAAATCGCATCAGGATTAATGAGACGAGCCATTTCTAATGATTGCTCGATTCGGAAATCTGCAAACACGTAAAGTGGATAGGCCGCACCACTGGTTTGAGTGTGAAGGTCAATGGCTAAATCAGCATTTGGCTTGAGCAAATCATTCCACAATGCATATAAGTAACGTTGGGCCTCATTGCCGTTTTGGTCACCAGGAAAAAAGCGGTTTAAGTTTGCAGGAGACGCGTCAGGGTCTGCGGAATAGAAATCGCGGCTGTGGTTTAGCATACCTGGCATGTTAATGGTTGGAACAATAGTGACAGTACCAGCGACTTCAGTGCCGATGAGCTCTCGAGCAGTTTTCTGCGCTGCTAACACACCATTGTACTCATCACCATGAACCCCTGCGGTAATCATGATCTTCTTGCCAGGTTTTTCACCTTTGAACACTAGCACAGGTAGGTGTTGCCACTGAGAGAGAGCATTCGTTGCGATGCGAAACCAAAACTTATGCTCGCCCGAATTTAGGTCTGCTACATTGAGAGATTGAATCACTTGATGACCCTGAATCATGTCATCGAGAAATTGTGTTGCCATTAAAGTTACCACTCCAAAACCATAAGCTAATCTAAAACCTTAGCGTCGTCATACCATGAATATTAATAAGGCGAGAACATGTCTCGCCTTAATTACCAATTGGTTTCGTTTTACGCAAAACCCATAATATGAGCTGCGATAACGACGATACTTGATAGGGTAAAGAGTAATAGAATAAATCGCCAGCAGAATTTTGCCCAGTCACCCCAGTCGATACGGCAGACACCAAGCGTTGCCATGAGAGATGCCGAAGTAGGGACGATAACGTTAGTAAAGCCATCGCCAAGTTGGAATGACAAAACTGCCACTTGGCGCGTAACTCCTGCAATGTCTGCCAGAGGGGCCAGTAGAGGCATCGTTAGTGCCGCTTGTCCTGAGCCTGAAGTGACAAAGAAGTTGAAGATAGATTGGAATACATACATTAACCATGCTGCAGCTACGTCAGGAAGCCCACTGATCACGCCGCCAGCACTGTTTAGAATTGAGTTCAGTACACTCGCTTCATCAGTTGTACCACCACCAAGGATCAACAATACCCCTTTTGCACAACCCACTAATAGGGCAGGTGCAAGCATAATAGCTGCACCTTCTTTAAATGCATCAGCTGCGCAGTTTAGCGTCATACCGTTTAGGCGGAAAATCGTACCGATGATCGCGACAACAAAGCCCATAGTGAAAAATTGAGAAGCGATTTCTGGGATGTACCATGCGTTAGCGACTACGCCCCAAACGACCCACACCGTGGTCGCAATAACCGTAAGGATAACGAGTGTGTCACCTAGGTTCCAACGAGAATCTTGATTGCCAAGCTCTTGCTGACGGAAATACTGGTCTGTGCGATGGCTGTAAGAAAGTTTAGGATTTGACTTCACACGAGCGGCGTAGATCATTGTGAAAGCGATACCGATTAACGTAAAGCCAGCCCATACCCCCATGCGCACTGTCATGCCGGATAAAACAGGTACACCCGCAATGCCTTGCGCAATAGCGACGGAAAAAGGGTTCATCCAAGAAGTAGCGAAGCCAATTTGAGTCGCAACATAGGTAACCATCACCGTAGTGATACCATCATAACCAAGGCGAACCATAAGCGGCGCGATAATAATCGCAAATGCTACGGCTTCTTCACCCATACCAAATACCGCACCGCCTAGCGAAAACAGCAAAAATAGCACTGGAATGAATAGCGCTTCGTTACCTTTGGTCTTATCGATAAGGCGCAGGATACCGTTATCGATAGTGCCTGTGCGCATTACAACGCCGAAAGCACCGCCGATAACCAACATGAACATAATCACGCCGATTGCGCTGCCCCATTTAGAGCCAGAAACTAGACCTTCGAAAGGGAAGTTCATCAGACCAATGCCACCACCAGAAGCAAACAGGCCAACTGTGTTGTAAACCAACTCACCGTTTTCGTCGGTTGCATAAGAGAAAGAAGAAGGATCGATAACTGTGCGAGTTTTTTCTGCACCGTCGACCATGTAGGTCACCTGTTGGCTATCAAAATGACCAGCAGGAATTAAGTAGGTAAGAATCGCAGCAAGAATACCAACAATGAAGATCAAAATGAGGGTATCTGGCATCTGCCACGACTTAGGGGTAGCAACCGAGTCTGCTGGTTGCGCATGTGTGTGAGACATAACTTACTTCACGTCAAATTCAATAAAGCATGAAATATCGATAAAATAGAATAAAAAGTCAATATTAATGCTTATGTTGAACTATAAATTCATCAAATATTTGAAGTGAAGTTAATTTGATTGTTTTGTGGTCAAATGTTGGGTTAATGTTTCAATATGCGTTGAGTTTGGATGATTCACGAGCTTTCATAGTACATCTACAGGTGATCTAATCACTTGATTTCTGTCTGTTCTGCATAAAAAGCAGCGACATCACGAAGGTCTTCATCATTTAACATTTTTAACTGTGCTGCCATCATTTCTGCAAGTGGCCCTTTACGCTCACCGGCTTGATAAGATTTCATTGCATTGTAAAGGTACTGAGCATTTTGACCAGCAAGGCTTGGATAGGTGTTGTTCGTTGCGATGCCTGTAACACCGTGACAATAGACACAGCTAGGTGATTTGATTTTACCTTTATCAGCATCACCAAACGGCTCGGCATGGATAGCGGAAGAGAAAATAAAAGAGATTAGAAGTACAAATCTGAGCATGGAGGTTATCTATTCGCTAAAAATCATGCCGATACAATAAAGCTTCCCCTTAGGGGAAGCTCAATGATCAAAATCAAATTAAAGTAGAGATTTTATACTTGATAAGAAAGTGTCGATGTCTTTCGCTGAAATATCTTTATGAGTTACAAAACGAATTGGATTTCCAGGGGTTATCGTGATGTTTTGTTCCTTTAGTTTCGCAGCGATACTTACTATGTCCACTTGAGGAGCAAGCTTCGCGAACACGATGTTCGTTTGAACAAATTCAGGGTTGACTGAAAAACCAGGCAGTTCTGCTAAACCTTCCGCTAAGGTTTTTGCGTTGATGTGATCTTGTTTTAGCTGTTCCACTTGTTCGGTAAGGGCAAGTTTGCCTGCTGCGGCAAGAATACCCGCTTGACGCATACCACCGCCGACCATCTTTCTTAAGCGACGTGCTTTTGCGATGTAGTCTTTGCTACCAAGCAGTAGCGAGCCAACAGGGGCAGCCAGACCTTTCGACAGACAGATCGTCATTGAATCAAAGTACTGACCGATCTCTTTTACCGGAACATCAAGTGCAACGGCTGCGTTAAAAACGCGAGCGCCATCTAGATGCATCTGCAAGTTATGTTTATTCACGAAGTCACGTGCTTCTGTTAAGTAAGACAGAGGTAGTACTTTACCATTAATTGTGTTTTCTAAGCTGAGAAGCTTAGTGCGAGCAAAGTGACAATCATCTGGTTTAATCGCAGCAGCCAGTTTATCAAATGGTAGCGTGCCATCTGGGTTATTTTCGACTGGTTGAGGTTGAATTGATCCCAAAACCGCCGCGCCACCAGCTTCGTATTTGTAGTTATGTGCTTGTTGCCCACATAGATATTCATCTCCCCGCTCGCAATGCGCCATTAAACCGAGCAGATTGGCTTGAGTGCCTGAAGTGGTAAACAAAGCTGCTTCGAAACCAGCAAGCTGCGCAGCAAATTTTTCAAGCTCATTGACCGTAGGGTCATCACCATAAACATCATCCCCAACGGGGGCCTTAAACATGGCTTCTCGCATGGCTTGGGTGGGCTGTGTAACGGTATCTGATCGAAAATCCATGAATGTCTCCTTGGTCAAAGTCCTAAATATATCCGCAAAGGCGCGCTTTGCTTAAGCAAGCGATCGTTTTGGCATCGGTGATCGTGCCATCGACAATCTTTTCTTCGAGTTGCTTGATTGACAAGGTGACGACCTCAATCACTTCGTCTTCATCGCACTCGTAACGGTTCGTTTTGTTAAGCTTTTCGGCAACAAATAGATACTGTATCTCATCACAAAATCCGGCAAGAGGGGTGACTTGGCCGAGAGACGTGAATTTCTCTGCACTAAACCCAGTTTCTTCCTCTAACTCTCTTTTGGCGCAGCAGAGTGGCTCTTCGTTGCCTTCTCTGGTACCAGCAGGAAGTTCCAATAGCCATTTATTAAGTGAAGGCCGAAATTGGTGGACAAGGACAATCTCACCCTCCGCTGTAATAGGGAGAATCACCGCAGCACCCGGATGATGGATTGTGGTGTGCGTAATTGCCTGTCCTGTAGGAAGCATAACGTCTTCTTCAATCAGAGAAATTTGCTTCCATTTATGAATTATCTTGCTCATGCAGTTATAAACCCTAGCTGTTACCGCATTTTTGACGTTTTTCGACATTAACCACAAATGGTGGGAAACAAAAGCAAAAAATACTGCAACACGACGAAAGCGTTTGCACTTTAAGTGAGCAATGTCTCATAAATGGAAACTTTGATTGCTTCGTCAAGAAGGGGAAAAGCATCTGCTATAAGGGGAATTCGACAAAATACATTTGTAACAAACTTATAACAAGTGTATAAAAATGTTAACGCAATACCACTTCAGCAGCCGGAGAACGTATGACACAAACCTTATTTGCCTCAAATGCCGAAAAAGCGCTTCTCTCAGAACGCATCAATAAATTGGCGAAAGCGTTAACGGATGGCGTTTATGAGCGTGAACATACGATCAAGCTCTGCCTTCTTGCTGCACTTGCTGGTGAAAGTGTTTTTCTTTTAGGCCCCCCTGGTATTGCAAAAAGCTTAATTGCCAAACGACTCATCCAAGCGTTCGATAACAGCAGTTACTTCGAATACCTGATGACGCGCTTCTCAACCCCTGAAGAGGTGTTTGGGCCACTGAGTATCCAAGAGCTAAAAGACAACGGCCGTTATGTTCGCTTAACTAAAGGGTATTTGCCAACTGCACAAGTCGTATTTTTGGATGAAATCTGGAAGGCGGGCCCTGCAATTCTTAATACATTGCTGACAGTGGTTAATGAGAAAACATTCAAAAATGGCAGCGATATCGAGCGTGTGCCAATGCGCTTGTTGGTATCGGCTTCCAATGAATTACCCGATGAAGATAGTGGATTGGATGCGCTCTACGACCGCATGTTGGTGCGTGTGTTTGTGAATCGAATTCAGAATAAACAAAACTTTAAGTCGATGTTGACTGTGGGCACATCGCAAGAGGCACAAGTACCAGAAGGCCTAGCGATAACTGATGAAGAATATCATCAATGGCAACAACAGCTCGACAAATTGACGTTAACCGACAATGCATTCGAAAAGCTTTTCCAGCTTAAAACGATGTTAGAAGCCAAAGTTGAAGCTCAGTTTGGTGATGTGGCCAATACCGACATGTATGTCTCTGACCGCCGCTGGAAGAAAGCCGTGAAGTTGTTAAAAGCGAGCGCGTTTTTTAATGGTCGCGATGAAATCAATCCGCTTGACCTTCTACTGCTGCAAGATTGTTTATGGAACAGTCCTGAATCGCGAGATGTGGTACGTGAAGTGGTTCAAGAGTTCGCCTTAAAACATGCATTTGATCAACAAGACGCGGAGCAGGAAATTGAGTACTGCCGAGAGTCTTTGGTTGATGTTCAACATGAACTTGAAGATGCCTACCGCATGACGTTAACGTCTGAAGCGGCAACGGGCATTTTGCGTAAAGAAACCATGCGCTTCGATACCTCTAAAGCCAAGATGTACAAAGTTGGCGCAGCCGTTAACTTAGTTAAATTGGTTGTCTTGCAAAGCAACATGTCGGTTTCAGAATCAGAAAAAGGTGATAGCCGCTGGGTTTATGTACCCAAAGATGAGTTAGATCGAGTCATTAAAGAGGGAAGCGGTGATGTGTATGGCTACGTCAATCAAAACACCAACATGTGCCGTTTACGATTTGACGTTGACGCGGCGAATAACCTAGTTATCCGTGATATCGCGAACCGAGGCATTCTGGTTAGCCTAGTGACTCAAGAGGGCTTGGATGTAGAGCTTTACCAAAAGTGGTTAACGCAGAGCGAAAAAGCCGTAAATCAGCTTAGTGAGGCAGAACACCATATGCGCAAGGTGAAAGCGAACTTTCATGATGCGCTTCCGCATAGCTTTGTTGATCCTGAACTACCCCGCCTAATGGAGTCGAGTCTGCAACAGGTTAGTCAGAGACTTGAATCAATCCAAGCAGAAAGTGAAAAAGTTATCCAACGCTTTAAAAACTTACATCAGTTTTTCTCATAAGGAGACGACATGCTAGGTGCAGACGGACTTAACCTCGCGCTGATGGTGGCCGACTCTGGCATCATCGATAGCGCAGTTAATGATTTGATGGCGCGTTCACAAGTCATGATGATGGCAGAAAACCGAGGTGTTAAATCTTCGGTCAAAGGTCACTTGTTAAAGTGGCGAGGCAGCGTCAAAAAACGGATCACCAAGGTATGTGAGACAGAGCGTTTCCAACAAGAGCTGTCTTTATATCAAGAGGTTATTCATTGGGATGAAGAGGCGTTTTTTGAAAACATCGAAGATGTGATTAAAAAGCTGGAATGGCACTCTGCGTTTTACATGCAAGCTCGCCGAATGATGGAAAAGAACAAAGGGATGAATAACCCTATGTTCCCTCATTACTTTTGTGATCAATGGTACAAAAGCCTCACCGATGCTATAAAACAAGCGCAAGTAAGCGAGCTTGAAGCCAATAAAGAAAAGGTGCTGAATGACCTGTATCAACGTATGGAAACCATGCGTAATATGGATAAAGTCACGGAGTCGGGTGACGCTGAAAGTGTAGGGCGCCTGTGGGATATGGCATCTGCCAAGTTGAGTAAAACAGACTTAACGGTGATGAAACGCCATGCTGAGTTTCTGAAGAAGCACCAAGGCTTGCAAGAAATTGCGGAGCAACTCGGTCGTATGGCGGGGCAAGTAAATGATCCTGAACTAAATCGTGCGCCCACTGAAGAACTTCAATTGGTCGAAGAGAAAAGTGATGAGGCGACGGATGATATTGTTGGTATTCACGAAAGCGATGATCTAAATAAGCTACTTCCCAACGAAACGATGTTTTTGGCGTATCCTGAACTTGAAGTTGTATTCTATAAACACTTAGTTGATAAAAGGCTCATGAACTATCGTACACAAGGCAAATCGCGCACGTTACGTAAAGTTAAAGCTCACCGACCTGACCATAAAGCGGTAAATATCGAAAAAGGCCCCTTCATTGTTTGTGTGGACGCGTCCGGTTCCATGAGTGGCTTTCCTGAGCAATGCGCCAAAGCCATGGCTTATGCTCTGATGCAAATCGCACTAGCGGAGCAACGTGATTGCTATGTCATTATTTTTTCTACGGAACACATTACCTACGAACTAACCAAACAAGATGGTCTGCGCGAGGCGGCGGACTTTCTAACTTATAGCTTCCATGGTGGTACAGACTTAGAGCCAACTTTGATTAAATCTATCGACTTGATGAGCGGTGATAAATATAAAAACGCAGACATGGTAGTCATTTCCGACTTTATCGCGCCAAAACAACAAGACGAGTTACTGGCCAAAGTGGATGCGCTCAAAGCGAAGAAAAACCGTTTTCACGCGATTAGCTTATCGAAATACGGAAACCCTGCATTAATGTCGATGTTTGATCACACTTGGTCTTATCACCCTAATGTTGTGGGAAGATTGCTAAAAAGGGTCAGCAACTATTAAACGCCTTAATGTTTCATGGGACAAAACGAACTGAAAGCTAGATTTATATTGCTTCGTTTTAAGCCAATAAGATCGAACTTTGGTCGAATTGACTTAAAAGAAATCAAACGAACAGAAAATGAAATATTTTTGTTTGACTATCTTCTCTCAATCCGTAAAGTAGCCACCAACGCAACGGGGTAGAGCCCTGAAGCGTAATAAAAAAGGCGCCTTGGCAGAGTGGCTATGCAGCGGATTGCAAATCCGTGGACCTCGGTTCGACTCCGGGAGGCGCCTCCATTATTCTTTTGAGAGCGAATGGCTTTCGAGAATAAATGCGACACTAGCTCAGTTGGTAGAGCGCAACCTTGCCAAGGTTGAGGTCACGAGTTCGAACCTCGTGTGTCGCTCCAAATTATTCAGATATGGCCATGGCGGTATCTCGATGCCAAGTGCATCAACTTAAAACCAGCGAAAGCTGGTTTTTTTGTATCTGAAGACTGATAAATTCACACCATCTCTTTTTCATTACCTGTGAGCTTAGCAACCCCATCTCTGTCACGAGTTTCTGATATTAAGTGTGACCCGATGTTTCGCACCTAAGCCAATTTCAGTTTACAATACGGGCTTCCAAAGGATTTGACGAAGACGCATGAGAAATACCGACGATTACATCATTTTTTATCACTTGATCGAGCAAGGTTCATTCAGTGCTGCCGCGAGACATATGTCACTGACCAAATCGGTCGTCAGTAAACGGATTGCCAAGCTTGAACAAGAGCTTGGTGTACAGCTTCTCTACCGAACAACGCGAACGCTAACGTTGACTGAAGCAGGACGAGCGTTTTTTACTCATGCAAAAGCGGTTTATCAAGCGGTGGCAACGGCGGAAGAATCCATTGTGGGTTTAGGTAAAAACTTATCTGGAAACATTAAAATTTCGGTGCCTACTATCTCTGGTGAATTAATTCTTCCTCAAGTGATTAATGAATTTAATCAGAAATACCCAGACATCAATATCGATATGGATCTAGATAATCGTTTCGTCGATATCGTGAATGAACGTTTTGATTTGGCAATTAGAACGGGTGTGTTGCCAGATTCTAGTCTGATTGCAAGAAAGCTGGTGGATGCAAATTGGATCATTTGCGCGTCACCCCAATACCTAGTTAAACATGGCATACCTAAACAACCTCAAGCCTTGGCTAAACACAATTGTTTAGTCTATTCCTACCAAGAAACCGGAGCGCATGAGTGGGCGTTTAAAGATGGAGACGAGGTATATCAAATCACCGTCGACGGTAACCTCTGTACTAACAATTCTTCTGTATTGAGAAATGTGGCGCTGTTAGGGCAGGGAATCATCTATGTACCGCGTGTATTGGTTTATGAAGACTTAAAGCAAGGCAGTCTGATTCAGTTATTTAAAGACGAAACCGCCAAATGTTTGGGTATTTATGCGGTGTATCCTTACACTCGTCAGCAACCAGAAAAAATTAAGATCTTTATCGATCATCTATACACAAGCTTTCAAAGTCAAAACCATCGATTTTAAGCCAATAACTCAACACCGATCGTTATGTTGGTGTTGAGCTTATGTTTCCATCTTCATTTCTAAGAGTCCTCTTAAATTTAGGAGCTTACGCTTCTCCTCGTTTTCTTCACTAATATTGATAACAAGATACCTCGTACAACTGTTAACAAATGGTTTTGCTATTGTTTCTTTTAAGAAACGGTCTGTTTCTTACGTTAAATTTCTCAAATGTGAAAGATAAGTAACAGAAAAATAAAGAATTATTTTGTTTGTTGTTTATTGATTACGTATTGCTCGCCCGTCTGACATAGACGCAGAGAAATGGACTGCTTATAGTGGCTCAAACGCTATGCCTGCCGCTAAGCGGTGTTGTGAGCGAAGTACAATAACTAGAGATACGGATATGAAACAAAAGCAGCTGATTGAAGAATTTAAAACCATCGTTGGGGAAGAAAATGTTCTAACCGACGAGGTTAAAACGAAATATTACCGCTCGGGGTTTCGTTCGGGTAGTGGTAATGCGCTTGCTATCGTGTTTCCTAACACTCTTCTAGAACAATGGAAGATTATTAAACAGTGTGTTGAAGCAAACTGCATCATTATCATGCAGGCGGCTAAAACAGGTTTAACAGAGGGCTCGGCTCCGAGTGGTAATGATTATGATCGCGATGTGGTTGTGGTCAATATTACCAAAATCAAGAAGATTCACTTATTAGATGGTGGTAAGCAGGCGGTTTGCTTGCCTGGTGCGAGCTTACACTCTTTGGAGAAAGAGTTGAAGGCAGTGAACCGAGCACCGCATTCTATCATCGGCTCTTCATCGCTAGGTGCCACTGTGGTCGGTGGTATCGCCAATAACTCAGGCGGTGCGCTAGTTAAGCGTGGTCCTGCTTATACGGAACTGGCGATCTATGCGCAGGTGGATAAGCAAGGCCAGTTACATTTGGTGAACCACCTTGGTATTGAAGGATTAGGTGAAACGCCAGAAGAAATTCTAACAAACCTGCAAGAAGGGAACTTTGACCCAGCGAAGATCATTCATGATGAGCGAATGGCGTCAGACAAAGAATACGATGAACGTGTTCGAGACGTGACTTCTGACATTCCTTCTCGCTTTAATGCCGATGAACGCCGATTATTTGAAGCTAGTGGCTGCGCTGGCAAGTTGGGTGTTTTTGCCGTTCGGGTTGACAGCTACCCAGTACCCGAAAAAGAGCAGGTTTTTTACCTTGGCACCAATGACCCTGCGAAACTAACGAAGTTGCGAAAAGACTTCTTATCTACGTTTGATAACTTGCCTGAGATGGGAGAATACTTGCATCGAGATATCTTCAACATGGCAGAGAAGTACGGCAAGGATGTGTTCTTATCCATCGACTTGTTAGGCACAGATAAGCTGCCAAAAATGTTCGCACTTAAAGCTAAGGTAGAAAACTTCTTAGAGCGCATCCCGTTTGTCAGTAAATATCTGCCAGACACCATTTTGTACTACGCGAGCAAGTTGTTCCCACAACACTTACCAGAGCGAATGCTGGATTTCCGTGACAAGTATGAGCATCACCTGGTATTGAAAATGAGTGATGGTGGTATTGCTGAAGCACAAAAATACCTCAAAGAAGTTTGGGCTGTTGAAGACGACTGTGATTTCTTCGAGTGTACGCCGGAAGAAGGTAAAAAAGCTTATTTACATCGCTTTGCAGCCGCTGGTGCAGCAATTCGGTACGAGACGATTCATCGAAAAGACGTAGAAGACATCGTTGCACTTGATATCGCATTGCGACGCAATGATGAAGAGTGGCTAGAAACTTTGCCTGAAGAGGTGAGTAAGAACCTTGTTCAAGCGCTCTATTATGGTCACTTTATGTGTTACGTCTTCCATCAAGATTACATTTTCAAAAAAGGGACTGACACGAAGTTGATGAAAAAGCTGATGCTAGAGCACCTCAATAGCCGTGGTGCCAAATACCCAGCAGAACATAATGTGGGTCACTTGTATGAAGCCGAAAACTCGTTGCAGAAGTTTTACCACGAATTAGACCCAACCAATACCTTTAACCCTGGTATTGGTAAAATGGACAAATATAAGCGCAATTGTAACTGCTGTGCGTAATGTGCTGTCTCACTATGATTAATAATCGTTGTTCATCGTTCAAATGATGAGCATAAGATAAGCCCTGATGACACTTGTGACATCAGGGCTTTGTGTTTTGGGTCTTTTATTGATGACTGGTATCGGCGTTGAAACAGCGACTAAAGAGCACGTACCGCGGCGGCGGCGATGATGCCTGCTGCAATTGCTGGTAGAGGCTTTTTCACGATGAACATGACAACAGCAGTAGAAAACAGTGCTGCTCTAGCACCATTATCACCCTCTACTGCTAGCGGAGCTAAAAGGGCAACCAGTACGGAGCCTGACATCGCAGTAATGAAACGTTGAACCCGTTCGCTAATTGGAATGAATGACATAACATACACTCCGCCCCAGCGGGTTATGAGCGTGACTAACGCCATAGCGATGATGATAAGCAGTGTGCCACCTATGGTTGTTTCGATGTTCATGCTTTCTTCTCCTTCCAACAAGCACCCAATACTCCGCCAGTAATGGCGCCAACCACTACGTGGCTATTCTCTGGCAAATACCAATACGCCAACATAGAAGAGGCTGCTGCTATGGCCCAAATCGCAAAGATTCTTAAGTCTTTCGGCCCGACCACCACCATAGACAGCAGGAAGCATCCCATAACCATATCGAGCCCGAGGCCCACCGGATCTTTGATTGCGCTACCAAAATAAATGCCGATCCAGGTGCCCACAATCCAAAAAGACCACATCGCTAAGCCGCCACCAACAAGCAAGCCAAAGCCTGGTTCTTTTCTACCAAATGCATTGAGTGCCATTGCCCAGTTAGCGTCTGATGCTACCAGCATTACACCGTAACGTTTTGTTGGTGGGAGTTGTCGTAACCATGGATAAAGTGTGGCTCCCATCAAGAGGTGACGAGCATTAATCGCAAATACAGTAATAAGTACTGGAATGAAAGGGACTTCCGCTCCCCACATTTCTAACGTGGCAAATTGTGAAGCACCGGCGAAGACCAGTGTGCTCATCAACATAGTGGGAAATACATCTAGTCCAGTCTGTACCGCAGCAACACCGAAAGCGAGGCCAAATATGACCACGAACATAGAGAGGGGTAAAAGTTGGGTGAAGCCGTTCCAGACGTCAAGCCGATTAAATTCGTGCAACTCAGTGGAGGAGCGTTGAAGATGTTGAGTATTTTCTGTCATAGAGATACCTAGCTAGCAGGCAAAGGGGCAGTGCCATACGAGTGTGTTTGTTATTCTTTTGTAAACTTCATGTTTAACATCAATTGGAGGGGCTTTCAAACTCTAAGTGCTATATAAAATTGAGCCATCCAAGCGGCTTTAAGAAACAGAGTGTAGAGAGTCGCGCTTGGTAGTGCTAAAGGAGAATAAAACAACAGAAATAGTAAGCTCTGTTTAATTGATAACATCACGAGCTAGTACAGATTAGTAAATAAGAAAGAAAGCGAGCACGAGGCTCGCTTTTTCGCTCTGTTACGAATAACTGAATAGGTTTATTTTACGTAGACACGAGGGTTCGCGCTTCCCCAAACCGTGTATAGTTCAGGGAAGATGACTTCTGCGTGTTTTTCCATCTCAGCAGCTGAAATCGTTTTGCCTTGTTGGGAGCCAAACAAAACAACTTCAGAACCAGGCTCAACATCTTTGATACCTGTAACATCTACCATTGTGGTGTTCATTGAAGCAACGCCCGCAACTTTTGCACGTTGGCCATTGATCAGAACTTCTGCCGCATTCCCCATTTTTCGTGGGTAACCATCAGAGTAACCAACAGGAATGTTCGCCATTAAGCTTTCTTTGCTTGTTGTGTAGCTACTGTCGTAACCGACTGTGCTATTTTTTGGCAGGTGGTGAACGGATGCCACGCGTGTTTTGAAAGACACGATAGAAGGGTACTCAGGGTTAGTCGGTAGGTCTCCGTATAAAACGCCACCAGGGCGAACCATATCAAGCTGCGCCTCAGGAACATTAAGCGCGGTGTAAGAGTTAGCTACGTGCAGTAAAATGTTGTCGCGTTTTAGATTCGCTTCTTTAATCAGCCATGCAGAACTGTCTTTGAATGAAGCTAACTTTTGGCGCACGTCGTCTGCATTGTAGTTAGGGAAATGAGTCATGATACCAACAATACTAACGCCAGCTTGTTGAGCGATTTCTAGCGCTTCTTTCTTGCCCGCTTCTGTCGTCATATCAACACCATTACGCCCCATACCACCGTCGTTCAGAGCAAGGTGAACTTTGATTTCTTTACCAGATTTCTCGGCTAGTTTAGACAGTGCTTTAGCTTGCTCTGCTGTGCCTATCAACTCTTCGACATTTAGGTCGATTGCGGCTTCAATCTCGCCAATATCCGCTGAGCGTACACGCATAAGTTGGCCTTTAAAGCCACTGTCGCGAACAGTTTGTGCTTCGGCGTTACTTGCAACGGCAACGCAAGGAATTTGTTGCTCGATAATAGTCGGCATCAGGCCTGCGATACCATTGCCGTATGCGTCGGCTTTCATCACGGCGCAGATTTTCGTTTTGCCATCCATGTGCGATTTAAACTGCTCAATATTATCACGGAACTGACCTAAGTTTATTTCTAGCCAAGCGTTAGCACCTTGAACTTGCTCTGCTTTTGCTGCTGTATTGCTAATTTGAAGAGGAGCAGCAGTAGCTTGCATTACAGGAACCGCGATTGCAGCAGCGATAGTCAGTGATAGTAAGGTTTTATTTAAGCGCATAAAGTCTCCGTACGCGTTTTTTGTATTGGTTATGTTATTGAGTACTTGGGGAAAGTACCTGACGAAGTAAAACGCTCCAAGTGGTGCTTTGGAGCGTTTATTAAGATAGTGATTTAATATATACCTAAATATACCTCAGTGATGACATTCAATTTAAGCAAATCGGGATTGATTTGATATCTACTAAGGTACCCACTGAGTTTAACTCAGTTTAAAGCGGCCCATTACATCTTTAAGAGAAATGGATAGCTGGCTTAGTTCGCGGCACGCCTGTGCGGTTTGCTCCGAACCTTGCGAGACCTCTTGAGATGCCAAATGTATGTTTTCAATGCTGCGGTTAAGCTCTTCTGCAACAGAGTCTTGCTGGTTACAAGCCGTGGCGATTTGGGTACCCATGTCTGAGATGTCCGAAATCGAATGCTCAATGTCGCTCATCAGCTGTTTTGATTGAATGCCTTGTTCTGCACATTCTGAAATACTGGTTCTAGAAAGTTCAGTGGCTGATTTTGCGTCTTTTGCAAGTGATTGTAGCTGCTCAATGATCGAAGTGATTTCACTCGTTGAATCTTGCGTACGGCCGGCAAGAGTTCGAACTTCGTCTGCAACGACGGCAAAGCCACGACCAGACTCACCAGCACGCGCCGCTTCAATGGCTGCATTAAGTGCAAGTAGGTTGGTTTGATCGGCGATGTCGCGGATAACATCCACGATCACGTTAATTTTATTCGATTGCTGTTCAAGCTCAGCTACGGTATCGCCTGCAGCGCCAATTACGTTTGAAACTTCTTGAATCGCGTCAACCATACCTTGGGTTTCACGAACACCGTGTTGTGTGCGGCGGTTTGCTTCGTTAGCTTGGTTCGCTGAGTCTTCAGTGTTACGAGCAACATCGGCTACGGCCGCTTTCATTTCTGTCATTGCTGTTGCGATGTGCGTAATTTGCAGCTGTTGATCTTTCATACCAGACGCAGAAATATCGGAGATTTGGTTCATCTCTTCGACAGCGCTGCTTAACTGAGTAACTGCAGCAATCACGTTATCGATAACTTGGCGTAAGTCATCTTGCATCTTAGTGGTCGCGTCTGCCAGTTCACCAAGCTCATCATTGCCGATTGCTTTACGGTCAATGTCACTTGATAGATCACCTGTTGCGATGGCATTTGCTTGCTCAACAACAAGTTTAAGTGGGCCACAAATTAGGCGAGTCAGCACGTATGTCATGCCTACCATGATCAGTAGAATAATCACGTTACTTGCAATTGAAGAATTACTCAATCCATTTACAGAGGACAGGATGTGAGTTTTGTTGCTGTCCATAGCTTCTTTAAGGAGACGGATTAGTTCGCCTAACTCTGAGTCAACCGCTTCGAAAGCAGACAAAGAGTTCGCCAAAATAGGGTGGGCCTTGCTTTTGTCGTTAGCTAGCATCGCTTCATTGTACTGGTCCATAGTAACCAAGTACTTTTTCCATTGACGCATAAGACGCTGGTAAGTTTGCTGCTCTTCGCCAGGCCAGATAGTTTCACCGTAAGCGTTGAGCTCTCTAGTGATCTTTTCGCGTTCTCTAATATTGTTAGAAATTTTAGTTTTGACTTGGTCTGCGTCTTCATAAGTGTACGCAGCAAATTGAGCTCGGCGCCAGCGAGACAAATGATCTCGAATCGAATCGACCCTTTCCATTGCAGGAAGCGTATCATCGGTATAGTTTAAAAGCTCAGATTTGATGCTTTTGAGCTCTGTAGATAAAAACACGCCAAATGCAATGTTGACGATGGCAATGAGTAAAAACGATAGCGATATCTTTTTCGCTATAGAAAGATTCTTGATAGACATTAGTGATATACCTTGTTTTTCTTATGTTGTGTCGCCAAAGTAAACCACATCCTTATATGTGATATATGTCCATTAAATTACTGCAACTCGTGTAACGTACCATTATTTATTGATATTTTCGATAATGAATTGAGCTTTGTTTGAAAATAAAAAAAGTCAATGATTTTATAAAGGTACGACCACATTCGATATAAAGTTATCAGTAACAAAATATGATGTTCTGTACGCAATCGTGCCAAGAGTAGGGAATTAAATTGTTACAGATGTTACAGCGGTGAAAAGATCAGCGTTCATAACGTGATAGTCGCGTGTTTACCTCGAAGCAGTTACGGACACTAGTATGCGTATGACTTCAGGGCTAATGAAAGGGAACGGGTGCTTATTGGTCTAATTGAATGCCAAATGTACTAGTCAGATCGCTTTTTAAGCACTTAAATAAAAAAGATAAAATTTATTGTTGACCAGATAAATTAATCCGTTAAAGTACGCCTCGTTCTCACGGCAAAGGTCGATGAGACAGATGGTGTCTAACCCATCGCATGATTGCGTTGCCCTGGTGGTGGAATTGGTAGACACAAGGGATTTAAAATCCCTCGGCGTTCGCGCTGTGCCGGTTCAAGTCCGGCCCGGGGCACCATCAAAATCTTTGGTGACAGAGATACAAAATCAGAAAGGCGCCTTGGCAGAGTGGCTATGCAGCGGATTGCAAATCCGTGGACCTCGGTTCGACTCCGGGAGGCGCCTCCACTATTTCTAAAGCCAGTCTTAAATGACTGGCTTTTTTCGTTTTTAGTCCGCCTTTTCGTAACCCTTCGCGCTTTCCTAAAGTCTCCCATGTTTTGATCACCATTCAATATTTTTAATGCGCTAATCATTGATTTTATAAATGTTAGACAACTCAATAATTGTATAGTGTGATTGGTGATAGTTTCTCTTCGATTGTAATCCGAACTTTTTGCATTACAGGCAGCAACCTAGCTAGCGTCATAGTTAGTATCGCTTGGTGCGTATATGCAGAAAGGAGGATTCTAGTCCTTAACGTGAGAGAAAAATAATGAAAACATTCAACCTTAAACCTACACTTTTACCCTTAACTTTGCTGCTCAGTTCGCCTGTAATGGCGGCACAAAATGGCACCATGATGCAGTATTTCCATTGGTATGTGCCAAATGACGGTGCACTCTGGACACAAGTTGAAAACAACGCGTCGGCACTATCTGATAACGGCTTTACTGCGTTATGGTTACCACCCGCCTATAAAGGTGCTGGTGGTAGCAACGACGTCGGTTATGGCGTTTATGATATGTACGATTTGGGAGAGTTTGATCAAAAAGGTTCGGTGCGCACCAAGTATGGCACCAAAGATCAGTACCTAAGCGCCATCAATGCTGCCCATAAAAACAATATCCAGATTTATGGCGATGTGGTGTTCAACCATCGCGGTGGTGCGGATGGAAAGTCTTGGGTTGATACCAAGCGAGTAGATTGGAACAACCGAAATATTGAACTTGGTGATAAATGGATTGAAGCGTGGGTAGAGTTTGATTTCCCTGGGCGCAACGACAAGTACTCAAACTTTCATTGGACGTGGTACCACTTTGATGGCGTGGACTGGGACGATGCTGGCGAAGAAAAAGCTATCTTCAAATTCAAAGGTGAGGGTAAGGCATGGGATTGGGAAGTTAGCTCGGAAAAAGGCAACTACGATTACCTTATGTACGCTGATCTAGACATGGATCACCCTGAAGTGAAGCAAGAGCTGAAAGACTGGGGCGAGTGGTATATCAACATGACGGGTGTGGATGGGTTTAGAATGGACGCGGTGAAGCACATCAAATATCAATACCTGCAAGAATGGATTGATCACCTACGTTGGACAACAGGGAAAGAACTATTCACGGTCGGAGAGTACTGGAACTACGATGTGAATCAGCTGCATAACTTTATCACCAAAACTTCTGGCAGCATGTCTCTATTCGATGCACCGTTACACATGAACTTCTACAATGCTTCTAAATCGGGTGGTAGCTACGATATGCGTCAAATCATGGATGGTACGCTGATGAAGGACAATTCAGTCAAAGCGGTAACCTTAGTAGAAAACCATGACACTCAACCTTTGCAGGCTTTGGAGTCGACGGTTGATTGGTGGTTTAAGCCGCTCGCTTACGCGTTTATCTTATTGCGTGAAGAAGGTTATCCATCCGTGTTTTATGCAGATTACTACGGCGCGCAGTACAGTGATAAAGGACATGACATCAATATGGTCAAAGTGCCTTACATTGAAGAGCTAGTAACACTGCGTAAAGATTATGCGTATGGCAAACAACATTCTTATCTCGACCACTGGGATGTAATTGGTTGGACTCGAGAAGGTGATGCAAAGCATCCACATTCAATGGCCGTGATCATGAGTGATGGACCTGGCGGCTCGAAGTGGATGTATACGGGTAAACCAAGTGCTCGCTACGTAGACAAGTTGGGTATCCGAACTGAAGAAGTTTGGACTGATGCGAATGGTTGGGCTGAGTTCCCAGTAAACGGCGGATCTGTCTCGGTTTGGGTTGGCGTTGAATAATCCATTCCTGTGATTTTGATACAGAGTAGGCAATTCTTGATAAAACTCTTCAATGAATCAATGTGTTATTTGATATTCATTCGACAAATGAGTAACTTATAGTTGAGCATAATCTAGAGGAAGATAAAGAATGGAATCTATTGCTGATGTATTGGTTGTGGCTATTGTGTTCGGTGCCATATTTGGGGGCGGGATAATAAAGTTAATCTTGAACCATCGTAAAGAAGTAAGAGCGTTGGAGATATCTGAACGTAATACGATGAGCCGAGAAGAACAAGATAACCTTAACAAGCAAATTGGTGACTTGAAGCGACGTGTTGAAGTGTTAGAGCGAATTGTCACAGATAACAAATATCAACTTGAAAAAGAAATCGCCTCTCTGTAGATCACCACTTAATCGTAAAGCCGGCGAAGTCCGGCTTTTTGGTGTCTGTACGTCATACCTTTCGGATGTTTAACTCAGCGTTCATCAAAAAAGTCTTTGTCGCGAATGTATTTACTCATAAAGTGATAAGAGAACGGTCGCATTAACCAACTAAATAAGGAGCGCCCAAGCCGTATGAGCGTTGGGGTGTTCTCGTATATTCTCCCGTTATATAACCATAGCATTTTGCCTACATGCCAATACAAAAAAGGTACGGGCGGCATAAAGGTCACGATGTCGATGTCGCAACAAATCCTGTATGTTTTGTGCCCCAAACGGTAGCGTTTCTTAAACGTCCAATCTCCGACAGCGGGCTGTCCGAAAGTGACCACGCGTTTAATGCTTTTGGGGTATTTTTTCTCAATATAGTCAGCAAAAACACTGCCAATCGCGCCACCTGAAGAGTGGCCAGTAATAGTGATTCTTTTTCCCCTGAGAATAAGTGGTACAACGATACCTTCGAGGCGTTCGATCACGGTCAACCCTAACCGATCTTCATTCCGGCTCGGTAAACTTTCTTGGAACAACAGATGATAGAAACCCGCGTGAATGCGATAGTTTAGTCCCAACCTTCGACAACTTCTCGTCCACATCGCGAAGTTCAACAACCAATCACTGATACTGTGTGAGCCTTTAATCACTACGACCACTTCACTCTGTTTTTTACTCCAGAGCACGCGAATCATAATCTTACCGTGTTCATTTCTAATGACTCGTTGCCCATTAGGATCGAATCCATATTGAGTTTGTCTGAAGACGCGAGGGTAGGCGAGATTACAAAGCACCGCATAGCGCTCGTATTGGTATCGTTTTAATGGTTTCACGTTATCTTTCTTAGTGGAGCCCAACGATTGACTGTAATTAATGAATATTAAGAATACGTGAACCTTGATTTAGGGTCGGTAGAGATTTTGTGTATTGGAATCGCGAATGAAAGACTCAAACTGGCTTAAATGCGTCAAGATGGTTTGGCGAGAGAGTTCATGATGTTCGCTAAGTACGTTAATTAGCTTTTTCAAAGCCTTACGATCTTGTTTATTGAGATTTGCTGTTTCTTTGAGTTGTGCGAAAAATTCAATTTGACTTGAAGTGTCGTTAAAGTCACCGAGCTTGTCTTGCAATAGTTTTAGTTGTTTCACGTTGTTTTTGTGCTGTTGGGAAGGATAGAGCGTGGAAAATCCTTCTAACAAATAACGAAGCGCTTTGCACTTTATCCGCATCGAATGAATCACGCTGTCACGACTTTTGTCCGAGATTTTGCGTCGTGCTTTATCAACTTTTTTAAATTGAACGGAGATTTTTTGGCTTGCGAAAAGTAACGCAGGTACGTTGCTATCCACTGGTTCGTGTTGCGTACTTCGCAACATACTATTCCTGATCAAAGTGCAGTGCGTTGTGTATTCTTGTGTAGCTAGCCAACGCGTAACTTTTGCTTGTTCGTAAGCACGTTCAGATTCTATAAAGCAAAAAAGTTGCTCAAGAGACGATTTGTGATTTGGGAGCATTTCAATGTATTGGTTTTTGTCCAAGATAAATACGTCCAAATCACGCAGCTTGTTTGTTTTCTTCATCATTATTCTTAAATGAGGTTTCAAAATACGCTGTTCAAAAGGAGGGATCAGTTCGCGAAGTAGTGAGCATAGTGAGCGTATGCGCCTCAGTGTGACGCGATATTGGTGTGTATATTCAGGATCCAAGTCGTCGATGACTCCCTGCTCCAGAGAGCGTGCATAATCAAATTCAGTAAGGAAGAAGTGGGGTACTACGAAGTCGAGTTCGGAGTCGGCATGTAAGGGTAAGTGAAATGATGGTTTTCGAAACATGATGAGCGCTATTTTGTTCTCTGAAATACACGTTAAGTTTATACCCATACTGTTAACTTGCGCGATTTGTTGGCTCTTCATTGATATAAAATGAGAAGGTCAAAAGGCACGAAAGCAAAGCGTATTGATGATCAAATAAGCAAAATGATCGCCCTTTGTTCGTTAGAGTCGTCTTTTTAACCATTTGAATAAAAAAGACTAATTTTTTGTTGACCAGATAAATTAATCCGTTAAAGTACGCCTCGTTCTCACGGCAAAGGTCGCGAGATAGATGGTGTCTAACCCATCGCATGATTGCGTTGCCCTGGTGGTGGAATTGGTAGACACAAGGGATTTAAAATCCCTCGGCGTTCGCGCTGTGCCGGTTCAAGTCCGGCCCGGGGCACCATCAAAATCTTTGGTGACAGAGATACAAAATCAGAAAGGCGCCTTGGCAGAGTGGCTATGCAGCGGATTGCAAATCCGTGGACCTCGGTTCGACTCCGGGAGGCGCCTCCATTCTTTTACTTGTCCATGAGTTCCGATAGTAACCTGTAGGATCTCAACTTCTCAGATTGTTCAAACACCATCGTGTTTACCATAATTTCATCTGCCCCAGTGCGTTCCAAAAGTTTCTCAATTTCCTGTCTTACATATGTTTGATCACCATGGATAGATTCACGTAATTGAGTTTCAACGTGAAGCTTTTCCTGTGTTGACCATAGTGGTGCCATACTTTTCACTGGTGCGCGAAGTTTTTCGCGATTGCCGCGAATCATTTTTAAGAATTTTTGCTTCTCTGTTGTCGCGAGAAAATCTGCATGTGACTGAGTATCCGCTACGATAACGTTGGCACAAATCATCACATAGGGTTGAGCTAAATGCTCGGATGGGACAAACTCATCTCGATAAAAGTTTAGAGCACGAGACATTGCATCTGGAGCAAAGTGTGCAGCAAATGCGAAAGGTAAGCCTCTCTTAGCTGCTAAACGTGCGCTGTATGTACTCGACCCCAGAAGCCAAATCGGCAGAGATGTGTTGTTACCTGGATAAGCCGCGACTGGTTGATTTCGAGATACGGGACCAAGAAAGAAATTAAGTTCCTCCAACAGCTCTTCAAAGTCAGGATCCATATGCTCTGGTTCCCGCCTTAATGCATGCATTGTTTGGTAGTCGGTGCCTGGTGCGCGTCCTAACCCGAGGTCAATGCGACCAGGGTATAATGCCTCTAACGTTCCGAATTGCTCTGCAATTACTAGTGGTGCATGGTTAGGTAACATGATTCCACCTGAACCTAAACGGATCGAGTTCGTGTGCGCTCCAATATGACTGAGTAATACACTGGTTGCGGCACTGGCGATATCGGGCATGTTATGGTGTTCAGCCATCCAAAACCGATGATAGCCCCAGGACTCGATTGATTGAGCTAATTCAACGGAGCGTTCGAACGTTTCGGTGAAGTTTGTTCCGTCGGACACGGGTGCCAAATCCAGAACAGATAAACGAGGAAAAGACATAGGATAGTTATAGCCTGTTAATGAATCTTAACTATCATATGGTGGTGAAAGTTGACGTTTAAAAGGGGAGGATTAACCATTCACAATGGATTATTTTTCTTCAATGCCTGGAGAGCGTTTAGCTTTTGCTATGTGATAAAAGCGGCTTTATTACTGTAAGTGGCCACAGTGGTCGATGTCGTTGAATATTCGCATGTAGAACGTTTCCACAGCTACTTTAGATTAAAACATAGGCCTCTTTAACAGCGAACTGCTGTTGTCGACAATAGTGAACGAGCTAGCTTTAGAACGTTTTGACTGATACATAGACTTGTCTGCCGCTGTTAATAATTCATGTACATTCGACCCATGCTCAGGATAGAGTGCAATACCAATGCTAGCTCCGACGCATAACTCTTTACCTTTAAAATGAATTACTTTTTCTATTTCTTGGATATAACGTAGTGCACATGCAGACAGAGACGTACCTGTTGTGTGTGAACGATGAATAATAATAAATTCATCTCCACCAAAGCGGCCTACCATGTCTGATTCGTCGATAATACTTGATAATCTACTAGCTACAGATTTTAACACTGCATCACCTGCCTCATGGCCATGGCTATCGTTAATATCCTTAAATAAATTTAAATCTATAAAAAACAAACTAAAACTATTCTCACTGCCTCTGAAATTACGCGTAAGCTGGATCAAATGTTTTTCTATTGCTCGACGATTGTAGATATTAGTTAAGGAGTCGTGCTCAGACAAAAATACCAAACTTTCTTTTTGACGATTTAGAACTGAAGTTTGATTCTCTACTTCTTCTTTAAGTTTTGATTTTGATATTGTTGTGTGGTTTAACAATGCCGCCATTTTATTGAAGTAACAAGACAGATTTTCAAATTCCGTGAATTGATTTTCTGAAGGGATTTTATAGTCAAAATTTGACCTGCTTAATTGTTTTATTCCATTTATAAACCTTTGAAAGCTTCTCTTGAACTTTATTTTTATATAAAAACACAATAGCATAACAACCAGAGAGATAAAAATAATACCTGCTTGAGTGTAATAATTTAAATTTTGTAGTTTTGTAGACTTATTATTAAGTATTTTTTTATAAATATATATTATTTCATTATTCATATCCTGGGATACAATATTTATTCTGGATTGTATGGCAGGATTTGATTTATTATCATTTACGACTGAATCATTATGGCGATCTTTTTCTAGTAAATGATTATTTTCATATTGAACTAAAAAATACAGTTCGAGATTCATTTTTTTTAGGTCTTTAGTAAGGTATAAAACATCTTCATTTTGAGATAATAATTCGTTTAATTTGTTATGAGAAATCATGAATTGTGTGAAATTGTTTTTTCCCCTATTTTGAGTGTAAGCCCAAAGATAACTACTTAATGACTCTAATGATATTTGTATGTCCATTATTTGGTTTAATTGTTTCTTGGCTTTATAATCTTCTATTTTTATGAAGCTTATGTATACTATAACGCTGATACATAGTATTACGCTTAGACTGAATAGTGATGCTAAATAGTGGTTTAACGAACGATGCATTTTAATCTAGACCATCAAAATATGAATTGATATAGTTTTCTTTAAATATTTTTCTGTAATTTGGAATCTGTCCTTCTACATAGTTTTGTTTTAATGCCCAATTAGCTTCTGATTGTAATGTAAATAATAAAGAATTCGTTAAATTTAATCGAAAGTTATAATCATCCCAGCTCCAAGATATTTCTTCAACTGTTGTGTTAAGTTTTTGTGATAGTATTTTCATTGTTAAATGAGGGTTTTTATCCATCCAGTTAATTGAGTGATGAAGTGACTTTATTATTTTCATTACTTCTTGATCTGATTTTTCAATGTGTATTTCTTTTGATACAAGCAAAAAGTAAAGTTTATACACGCCAATAATTCCTATGTTCTTTACTTCTTCATTTATTCTATTCTTGGCCATAAATCCGTATGGCTCCCAAGTAGATATTGCATCGACGTTTCCTTGTATTAAATGATTTATAATAACCTGCGTTGTTGATGATATTTTTTCTACTTTTTCTAAATCAATGTCATTTACCTGTAGCAACAAGTCTAAGTAATATTCGCTAGCGCTCTTTTTTATTACACCAACCTTTTTTCCTGGTAATTTATCTATACTTTCTATACCAGACCGATTTTTAGTTAGCAGCTTAATATCATTCGTAGAAGATGCAAAAGAAGTGATTAATGCTAAATCTTTGTATTCAAAGCTTTTAAACATCAGTACGCTTTCAGAAAAAGTGGCGTAATTAACATGGTTTTCTAGAAGTAGGTTTGAACATTCGACCCCTCCAAAGCACATGATAAGTTCGACGTTTAAATCGTTTTCTTCAAACGCACCTATGTGCTCTGCAATGATAAAAGGGGCTGACAGAGGCGTCTTAGATATACCGATTGTTGTAGGTTTGTGGATAGCATTTGATACCGTTGTTAACTTTAAATAAGCAACTACTAATGCAGAAAGAACTAAAATTATGATAACTGTAGAAATCTGTTTTGTATCCATCAAAAACAACTCCCTTCATAATAGTAGTAATTAATCTATCAGTTAAATGAGTGTAGTTGCTTATTGGGTTGATGCTAGGAGAGGAGGGGATTTATTTGTATCGTGCCAAATTTATGAGTACCTAGGGGTAATTTCGGTAACTGGCTTAGATATAAAGAATTTATCTTTAGTTAGTTCAAGTTGTAGCAAATGACTGATTTCATAACATGATGATTTATGGAGAGATATCAACTTTTTAAGTTGAAAAATTGTACTCCATTTTTGCCATTTTTCTTTATCTCATACATTGCGTGATCGGCTTTTTGATACACTTCATTAAACGGTTGCTTTCCTTTGTTAAAGAGACAAACACCGATACTCATTCCTATCGTTACTTTATGTAAGTCTTGATTTATCGCTGGAATGATTGAATCTAAGAGTTGATTGCAAAGTTGGGATATCTCCTCTCGACTTGAATGCCAGTTTAAGATAACAAATTCATCGCCTCCTATGCGTCCAACTTGAGACTTGCTTGACGCAAGCTCTGTTAAGCTATTGGCGATATTGATGAGGAGGGTGTCGCCAGTATGATGACCTAGCTGGTCGTTAACTGCTTTAAAATTATCTATATCAACAAACACTAAGGAAGACTGCTGAGACGGCTTGGTTTGAGGTTGATGATTAAAGTTTTCCTCAATTGCTTTTCTATTTAACAGTCCGGTCAATGGATCACTCGAAGCTAACTTAGCCAGTTGCTGCTCATATCGCTTTTCTTTTGTAATATCGATATGAGTGCCCATCATGCGCAGTGGTTCGCCATCAGAACCATACTCGACGATGCGCCCTCGATCGTAGACCCAACTATCACTGCCGTCTTTATGAATCATGCGATGCACTACCTCATAAAGGTCGGTCTTGCCTGCTAGGTGATCTTCAAATGCACCCACCGCAAGATCGTAATCTTCAGGGTGGAGATTGTTTTTCCATGTTTCAACCGTGGCGGTTAACTCATGGGGCTGATAACCTAGCATTTTGCCCCACTGCATATTGAATATCGTCAAAGTACCCGAAGGAATATGCTGCTCCCACAAACACAGTCCATTACTGTCGAGTGCAGCATTCAACTTTTCTTGTAGTCGCGCATTCTTCCGCTTCAGCTCTTCATTTTCTTTTTCTAAGCAGGCAATTCGAGTTAGATATTCTTCCATTTTGCGCATAATTTACGTCGATTTCGGAGCGACAATATACGAAAAATACTTTGCAATTTCTATGATTGAGCTTGGAGATATAAGTATTGAATATGCGGTAAATAATAAAAAATCGGTGATGTTACTTAAGAGCAGCAAAGTAAATACTTGGAAAAAGAAGGAAATAGGGGGCAAGCGAGGGGCTCTCCTGGTGCAAAGTCTTAAATGGAGGCCTTTGCACCGGGACTACTGAGGGTTAGCGGTTTAGTGCACCACAACGCTCAGGCTGGTATGTGATATCGACAATTTCAATTGTCTTCACTTGATTATTTGGCATTGGCCATTCAAGTTTTTGACCAACAGACAAACCGATCAGTGCGCTGCCTACGGGCGCAAAAATAGAGATATCATCACTGCTTTTCAGTTCAGAAGGGTAAACCAATGTCTTTGTCATGGTTCTATCTTCACCTGCAAATTTAAACTCTACAGTTGAGTTCATCGTGACCACGTTATCTGGCATTTGTTCTGGCTCAAGAACTGTTGCTCGGTCGAGCTCTGCTTCTAATTCCACAAGCTCCGCTGCGATGTTTGGCATTTTATCCAACAAGGCCGTGATTCGGTTCATATCTAAGCTTGAGATGTAGATAGAATTGTTTTCTGACATTTTATGACTCCCAAATAAAAGGCCGCCTCACAAAAATGGGACGGCACTCTATATGTCAATTACGGTATCAACCATATGGACGCTATTCCATATGAACTAAACCTGATTTTAGTCTTTATAATGCGACTTAGCTAGTAAAAAATTTTTATTGTGAAGCTTGATTTTTCTAAACCTTTCAATCACTTCAGATATTGTTCTCTGATCACCTTGAAACGGTGAAGTCAAGTGAGTGCGTCGTTTAGAAGCAAAACAGGATTTATCGTAGGTGTGCTCGGTTTCGATGGTCAGCCTTACTTCATAAAGCAAAACGGTATAGTCCGTTGCTAGTATGGCTTCGGTTATCTCAGTTTGTTAAAACTACCAATATCCGTTAATAAATTACTTTTTATTTCGCAATAGTCAGATAAATACGTTCATCTACCCCTTTAGGGTAGTTTGAAATTGTAATTGATTTACATCATGTATTAATTTTCTTTCACAATTAACAATGAGCTCAGTGATAAGAACCTAACCCTTAGGAATTATAATGAGCAAGTTGAAGCTAGTAGTCATCGGTAACGGTATGGTAGGGCACCGTTATATTGAAGACTTAGTCGAGAAAGCTGATATGTCTAATATGGACATTACGGTTTTCTGTGAAGAACCTCGTGTCGCATACGACCGTGTGCACCTTTCCTCTTACTTTTCTCACCATACTGCAGATGAACTTTCTTTAGTGAAAGAAGGCTTCTACGAGAAACACGGTATTAACATGCTGATCGGCGAACGCGCGATTAACATCAACCGTGAAAACCGTATTGTTTACTCAAGCACTGGCCGTGAAGTTCAATACGACAAGCTGATTCTTGCTACTGGCTCATTCCCATTTGTTCCACCTATCAAAGGTCACGAAAGCAAAGACTGTTTTGTTTACCGTACTATCGAAGATCTTAAAGCGATCGAAGCGTGTGCGAAGAAGAGCAAATCAGGCGTTGTTGTTGGTGGTGGTCTGCTAGGCCTTGAAGCAGCAGGCGCACTGAAAGCACTGGGTGTAGAAACGCACGTTGTTGAGTTCGCGCCAAAGCTAATGGCTGAGCAACTTGACCTGGCTGGTGGTAACCAACTTCGTCAAAAGATCGAGCGTATGGGCGTGAACGTTCACACCAGCAAAAACACGCTTGAGATTGCGGCAGAAGGCACAAACGCACGCAACGTTATGCGTTTTGCTGACGGTTCAGAGCTAGAAACAGACTTCATCGTATTCTCTGCAGGTATTCGCCCACAAGACAAACTAGCACGCCAAATGGAGCTAGAAGTGGCACCTCGTGGCGGTGTTGCTATCAACGACCATTGTCAGACTTCTGATGAGAACATCTACGCTATCGGTGAGTGTGCGTCTTGGAACGAAATGTTCTACGGCCTTGTTGCTCCTGGCTACAAGATGGCGACCGTTGCTGTTGACCACCTACTAGGTAACACAGAAAGCAAATTCGAAGGCGCTGACATGTCTGCGAAGCTGAAACTTCTTGGCGTGAAAGTAGGCTCTATCGGTGACGCGAACGGTCGTACTGAAGGGTGTAAGAGTTACGTTTACCAGAACGAAGAGCAAGAAGTTTACAAACGTCTTGTCGTTTCTGAAGACAACAAGAAACTGCTTGGCGCGGTTATGGTTGGCGATACGTCTGACTACGGCGACCTGCTTCAACTTATGTTGAACGAAATCGACCTACCAGAACACCCGGATGCGTTGATCCTTCCTGCACACGCAGGCGCTGAGAAACCAGCACTAGGTGCAGACGCTCTACCAGAAAGCGCAGTGATCTGTTCTTGTTTCGACGTGACAAAAGGCAAGGTCGCACAAGCGGTCGCTAATGGTCACCACACGTTGGGCGACATCAAAGCAGTGACGGGCGCGGGTACAGGCTGTGGTGGTTGTATTCCTCTAGTGACCTCTGTTCTAAATGCTGAGCTTGCTAAATCTGGTATCGAAGTGAAGAACGACGTGTGTGAGCACTTTGCATACTCACGCCAAGAGCTGTTCCACCTAATCCGCATTGAAGAGATCAAAACGTTTGATGAGCTTCTAGAGAAATACGGCAAAGGTTACGGCTGTGAAGTTTGTAAACCACTGGCTGGTTCTATCTTGGCTTCTTGCTGGGGTGAGCACATTCTTAAGCCACAACTGGTTAAGCTGCACGACACGAACGATAACTTCCTAGGTAACATCCAAAAAGACGGTACTTACTCTGTTATCCCACGTATGGCGGGTGGCGAAGTAACACCTCAAGCACTGAGTGCACTAGCGAACGTTGCAGCAGAATACAACCTATACACCAAAGTAACCGGTGCTCAACGTATTGGTCTGTTTGGTGCTCAAAAAGACGATCTTCCAGAGATCTGGCGCAAGCTTATCGACGCTGGTTTCGAAACAGGTCAAGCGTACGCAAAAGCACTTCGTATGGCGAAGACATGTGTGGGCTCAACTTGGTGTCGTTACGGCGTTCAAGACTCTGTTGGTCTGGGTTCTTACATCGAGAACCGTTACAAAGGCATTCGTACACCTCATAAGATGAAGTTCGGTGTTTCTGGTTGTACTCGTGAGTGTGCGGAAGCACAAGGTAAAGACCTTGGCATCATCGCGACTGACGCAGGTTGGAACATGTACGTATGTGGTAACGGCGGCATGAAACCTCGTCACGCAGACCTACTTGCAAGTGACCTAGATAAAGAAACACTAATCAAGTACATCGACCGCTTCATGATGTTCTACATCCGTACTGCTGCGCCACTACAACGCACATCAGTTTGGATGGAAAACATGGAAGGTGGCGTTGACTACCTACGCGAAGTGATTGTTAACGACAAGCTTGGTATCAACGCTCAACTAGAGGCAGACGTAGCGAAGCTTGTAGACGAGTACGAGTGTGAGTGGACTGCGACCATCAACGACGAATCACAACTGACTCGTTTCGCGCACTTCATCAACTCTGACAAGCGCGATGAAAACGTCGTGTTTGTACAAGAGCGTGAACAGCACCGCCCAGCAACCTTCACGGAAAAACACCCTGAAGCGAAAGGCGACATCCTACACGTAGCGATCACTGAAGCATAAGGGAAGGTTGATTATGTCATTTGAAAAGATTTGCCAAATCAGCGACATCGTACCGGGCACGGGTGTTTGTGCACTGGTTGATGGTCAGCAAGTTGCGGTATTCCGCCCAACACAAGCAGAAGAAGTGCTGGCGATCAGCAACACAGACCCGTTCTTCCAATCAAACGTGCTTTCTCGCGGTTTGATCTGTGAGCACCAAGGCGAGCTTTGGGTGGCTAGCCCACTTAAGAAGCAACGCTTTAACCTGACAACAGGTGCGTGCATGGAAGACGAGCGTTTTAGCGTGAAAGCGTACAAAACCCGCGTAACAAACGGCGAAGTAGAAATCTCTGCGTAAGCTTGGTTTTCATTCCCTCCTCTTAGGGGAGGGAATGAACTGAAACCTAGATTTAATAGACAAAGGCTTTCCAAGCATCAACTCAGGGGAACAGGGAAGCGAGGTGTTGTAGACAGCGTTCAGGTGTCAACGGGAAGCCTTTCTCTATTAAATCTTTAACTTTTTAACTTTCAATTTTGGATAAGGACACATTCATGTCTACTGATTTTAAGCCTGCAGAATTCGTGCAAACCATGATCAATGTTGGTGAAGCGAAAACCAATACAAGCACGCGAGATCTTCTGCTTCGCGGTACGATGGCTGGCGTTATTCTTTCGCTTGCGGTGGTGGTTGCTATTACCGCGATTGTACAAACGGGTATCGGCCTTGTAGGTGCACTTGTTTTCCCCGTTGGTTTCGTAATTCTAAGTGTGATGGGTTATGACCTAGTAACCGGTGTTTTTGGTCTAGCGCCTCTGGCTAAGTTTGCGAACCGTCCGGGCATCACTTGGGGTCGTATCTTCCGTTGTTGGGGTCTTGTAGGCTTGGGTAACCTTATCGGTTCTCTGATCGTTGCTTACCTAGTGGCTATCTCTCTAACAGGTAACTTCTCTCTAGAACTGAACGCAGTAGCGAAGAAATTTGTCGCTGTTTCTACCGCGCGTAGCCTTGGTTTTGAAAACATGGGTATGGACGGATGGATCACGTGTTTCGTACGCGGCATCTTCTGTAACCTAATGGTGTGTCTTGGCGTTATCGGCAACATGACAGCACGTTCAGTGTCTGGTCGTGTAGCAATGATGTGGTTCCCAATCTTCATCTTCTTTGCGCTAGTATTTGAACACACCGTAGTAAACATGTTCCTATTCCCACTAGGTATGATTCTAGGTGCGGATTTTGGTATCGCGACTTGGTTGAACTTCAACCTTATTCCAACCATTCTAGGTAATATTGTCGGTGGTCTCGTAATGACTTGTATTCCACTGTACCTAACTCACGCAAAAACAGCGCCTTCTATCAACGTAGTTGAAGAAGAAGTAAAAACAGAGCCTGCAATCGCAAAATAAACCGCTTTTATCTGGCCCTACCTATGGTAGGTAGGGCTGTTCAACTCATTTAACTTTCGATAAGTATTGTATTGATTTAACTATAAAAAGTAATAACTCCTTGGGGTGATTTTAACCTTGAGTTAATGACTTGAGTGTTACTTTTTATGTCCAAATTTTCGATAGGCGTTGATATGACAACTGTTAACTCATCTTTAAACAGCGGCTTTGTTTCTCTTGTTGGTGCAGGTCCAGGTGATCCTGATTTGCTCACAGTAAAAGGCTTAAAAGCCATTCAAGCGGCTGAAGTTGTGGTGTACGACCGATTAGTGTCGAAAGACATTCTTGAATTGGCTCACGCATCAGCAGAGATGATTTACGTAGGAAAAAAATTGGACTTTCACTGTGTGCCTCAAGATCAAATCAACCAAATCTTGGTGCAAAAAGCACAAGAAGGTAAACGCGTTGTGCGCCTAAAAGGTGGGGACTCATTTATCTTTGGCCGTGGTGGTGAGGAGCTAGAAGAACTAGCGGAATTTGGTATTAAATACGAAGTGGTTCCGGGGATCACAGCAGCAGCGGGTGCAACGGCTTACGCTGGTATTCCATTAACACACCGCGACCATGCGCAAAGCGTTCAATTCATCACTGGTCACGTACAAAAAGATGGTCGTGAGATTGAATGGCATTCTCTAGCACAATCCAACAACACACTTGTTTTCTACATGGGTTTGAAGCAAAGCGGCCATATTATGGATAAGCTGATCACTCATGGGTTAGATCCTGAGATGTCATGCGCCATTATTGAAAACGGTACGCGCCCAGAGCAGCGCGTGTTCCAAGGAAAGTTGAACGAGCTATCGATCATGGCAGAGCAAGCCGTGAGCCCAGCATTGATTGTGGTTGGCAGCGTGACTCAGTTGCACAACAAATTGGATTGGTTCGCAAAGTAATACTGCCCAGAAGTGACTATATTTTACAGGGACTTTGCTGCCTCTGCATTTCTTGCTTACGCATTGGCATTTGATCAATCAAGTTGTTGATAAATGGCCAATCCGTTTCTGCGCCCCAGCGGTGCTTTTCTAGACCATCTTTACCAAGCAAAATAGCGGTATGAGAACCTTTTTCGACCTCATAAAGACGAGCTAGCATTTTTAAGTCGAACTCTTCTTTAAGCCAAGCAGGAAAGGTATAACCTTGTTCTGTAATGACCAGTGTGACGACATCTCTGTCTTCCAACTCACACTCATTCATAAGTGTTTCTAGCAAGAATTGTTTTACGTATTCATCATTTTCTGGCGCAAAGTAGAGCACACTTCTATGTGGCCAGTATTTGGAGTGCGCTGGATAACCAAATGCTGTCGATGACAAGATACAAGAAAGCAGTATCACTAGTAACTTTCCGCCCATGACAGTTCCCCTAGAAACCCAAATAACTTTTTATACGTTAAGTTTAGTGGAATTGGCTCATTGTGCTTTTTCCAAAACTGGCATAGGGTAGGCAGCAAATAAATTGAGCGTAGAAATAGATGAGTTCGGAAAGCAAACAAAAAATCGCCATTTTGGTTGATGTACAGAATGTGTATTACACCTGTCGCGAAGCGTATCGAAGCAATTTTGATTACAACCAGTTTTGGTATGTCGCCACACAAGGGAAAGAGGTGGTAAGTGCTCGTGCTTATGCCATCGCGAGTAACGATCCAAAACAACGTCAGTTTCATCACATTTTACGCGGTGTTGGATTTGAGGTGATGCTTAAACCCTACATCCAGCGTCGTGATGGCAGCTCGAAAGGCGATTGGGATGTGGGTATTACTCTCGATGCAATTGAAATTGCTCCCGAAGTTGAGGAAGTGATTCTAGTTTCGGGAGATGGAGACTTTAGTCTGCTAGTAGAGAGAATTCAGCAGCGCTTCAATAAAACGGTGACCGTTTATGGTGTACCTAAACTTACATCTCAAACTCTGATTGATTGTGCCGACAATTTTGTCGCGATTGATGACGATTTCTTGCTGTAGTTAAATAGTGTAATAAAGAAAGGCGAGTCACTCAGGCTGTACGAAAACGTACAATGACTCGCCTCTAATTTATCGTTGATTTGGCTAGTTACGAAGGAATGATCATTTGCCCTAGCAAGTAACCCAAGCAACACGCACCAATCACGCCGATTAAGCCCACAGACATGAATGAGTGGTTGAAGTACCACTTACCAATCTTAGTTGTGCCCGAGGTATCGAAGTTCACAGTCGCGATATCTGAAGGGTAGTTGGGAATAAAGAAGTAGCCGTATACCGCTGGCATCAAGCCGATAAGCAGCGCAGGTTCCAAACCTAAGCCGAGACCAACAGGCAGCATCATGCGAGCCGTTGCAGCTTGAGAGTTCACCACAACCGACACAATGAATAACGCAAGCGCGAATGTCCAAGGGTAGTTGGTTACCATCTCTACGATGCCAGATTTAAATTGAGGCATAGCGTACTGGAAGTAGGTATCTGACATCCATGCAATACCGAAGATAGCAATCGCCGCCACCATACCTGACTTAAACACCACGCCATTTGGTACGTCACGCGGGTCAGTTTTGGTCGCAAGCAAAATGATACCGCCGAAGCAGAGCATCATCATTTGAATCACAACGGCCATGCTGATTGGCTTCGCGCCATCTACGATGGTACGAATGTCTGGCCACATCGCGATAACGACGATCACCAAGATCGATGCAATGAACAGCAATACAGAGTTACGAGCACTTGTTGGTAGTACTTCATCAAGAGACGTTGCAGTTGTGTTGAGGATTTTTTCTCTCCACACAGGATCTTTCAAACGCTCTTGGTATTCTTCATCGTCGTCTAGTTCTTTACCACGCTTTAGGCTGTAAAGTGACATCAACAACGTACCGAATAAGGTTGCAGGTACAGTAACGAGCAGAATTGAGAGCAGAGTGATCTCGTGTTGAATATCAGAGAGTTGCGCCAAGTAGTAAACTACGGCCGCTGAAATTGGTGATGCCGTGATTGCGATTTGAGAGGCGACAGAAGCGGCAGCCATAGGACGCTCAGGACGAATGCCGTTTTTAAGTGCAACGTCGCCAATGATTGGCATGATAGAGTAAACCGCGTGACCTGTACCAAGTAGGAAGGTCATAAAGTAAGTCACGAACGGAGCAATAAGGGTGACGCGTTTTGGGTTCTTACGAAGCACACGCTCGGCAACTTGCAGCATGTATTTCAAACCGCCAGCGGCTTCAAGAATGGAAGCACATGTTACCACCGCTAAAATGATCAACATAACGGTGACAGGAGGAGAGGTTGGCGGCATCTTAAAGATGAAGACTTCAATCACCAAGCCAATTCCGGATACGACCCCAAGGCCTATACCACCATAACGTGAGCCGATATACAGCATCACGAGCAAAAATAGAAACTCAAGATACAACATGTGGATTTCCTTATTCAAAACAGAGGGCTACATAGCCAAATTACCTCTTTGTATTGTCTCGATATTCAGAAAGAAAATACTTCATGTTGTTCACAATCCGCTAGATAAGAAACAGCAATATTCAATTATTGGCAATAACTCACGCTACACAGGGGAACTGTTAACACAGTTTTATCAGGGTGTTTTTATGCTGTGTATTTTTGCGATCATGTGAGCGTTAAATGCGAAGAGGTTTAAGAGTTTGTTGCTATTCATCGCATACGTAACCAGACCTTACAGTTTCACAGAACGCGTAAATACAGTCATAACTAACCCTAAGAGTGCTTCTTTGTTATGAAAACGCAAAGGATAATAGTTTGCATTGCGATTGGTGCTTGGGTATAAAGGTGTCAGAATGACTACACCAACAATAAGCCATCATGTCTGAGCAATTTTTCCCGCAACTGTTTCAAACTTCGAGTGAGATTACACCTTATCTACACGGTGATATCGGCGAGATAGGGCAAGAAGCTATCCATATCGAGAATGATATCAACCCGATCATCCAAGGCCTTTACCAGCAAATCTCGGAGGCTCATCCGGAAGCGGGAAAAGCATATTGGTTGACAAGAACGTGGGATTTACTTTGTTGGCAGCCAGTTTATGTCGCATTCATCTCTATTTACGGTTACCACACGTTGCCAAACATTCGCGAGATAGCGCAGCACCTCAAACCTTGTTTTGTTTCTGGGTACCGATTCGCCGACGAAGCGCATATACATGGCGAGCCAGAAGCGTTGATAAAAGAGGCGGGGCGTCAAATCCGAGAACTGTTCGACTTCTATCAACAAGAGATGAGTCAATGGACACGCATTCGTCCTGGCTTCACCCATCAATTGATGTCGGACGGAATCATGGCTTGTTTAATTCGTCTCCAACAGCGCTTTCCGCAAATGACTAACTCGACACTTCAGGAGCATGCGGTCTTGTGGCTAAGCGCAATGGGTTTGGATGTTGATAATAGCCGCTCACTTCATGAGACGGGATCTGATCAGCCGCTAAAGTTAGTAAGAAAAAGTTGTTGTTTAGTCTATAAGTGTGAAGGCAGAAAGCTTTGTGCAGATTGTCCTCGTTTAGAGGAAAATCGACAGCTTATGAGCAAGAAGGTTCTTAATTAACATTTATTTAACTTGTGTAACAGTGCTCGATTTGAGAGTGAGAATAAGTATCATTGCATGCTCTTGTTGACAACAAAAAGATAAATACAATGATGAAAAGGACGTTTTCTTTCAATCTCATCGTACTTGCGATGAGCAGTGGATACGCAGTTAGCTCAATAGCAGCAGAAGATCTTCAACAAACATCGACTCCGAGCGATGAGCAATTGGTTGTTGTAGGCAGTGTGATGCCGAAATCGATCTCCGATATTCCAGGAACGGTTTGGTTTGTTGGCCAAGAAGAGATTGCTCAGCAATATCGTGCGGGCAAGACACTGGGTGATATTCTTTCTGCAACCATCCCTTCTTTAGACGTCGGCACCGGTGGTCGAACTAATTATGGTCAGAACCTTCGCGGTAGAGCAATGTTGGTAATGATTGATGGTGTCTCGTTACAGTCTTCTCGCCCGATTAGTCGTCAGTTAGACGCAATAGACCCATTCAACATCGAGCGAATTGAAGTACTATCTGGTGCAACCTCCATTTATGGTGCAGGCGCTACTGGTGGTGTTATTAACATTATCACCAAGAAAGCGTACTCGGATGACTTGTCGTTTGAATCCTACGTGAGTGGCACTACAGGCTTTAATAGCAGCGATGACTTTGATTACAAACTCGCTCAGTCTATCTCGGGTGGTAATGAGCGAATTACCGCTAGAGGTTCGGTTGTGTACACCGAGACACAAGGTGCATTTGACGCAAATGGCGACATTGTCACCCCAGACATTTCACAGGGCTCCTTGCAGTATAATTCAACGCTCGATGTTATGGGATCGACCGAGATTCAAATCTCCGATGCCAGCAAGTTAAACCTTGTCGCACAATACTATGACAGCCAGCAAGATTCGCCATACGGTTTGTACATTGTTAACAATAAATTTGTTGATGTACGAGAGGGGTTCGATTCCGACCGTGAACATGGTACAGAGCGAGTTCTCTTAAGTGCGAACTACGCTCACGACAGCGTATTCGGTCATCAACTGATAGGCGAGTTATCTTACCGTAGTGAAGACCAAACCTTTACTCCTTATTACCAAAGTGCCTCTCAACAAAAAACAGAAGTTTTTGCTGGGCGCTTAGCGTTAGCTAAAAGCTGGGAGTCATTCAAACTTGTTTATGGTGTCGATGCGTACTTAGACCGTTTTGAAAGTAACCAGGCTCTGTTCGATCCAACCATTGCGAACAGCTCTGGGAACTTAATTAATCGAACCTATGCCGAAGTGGGGCGTTACCCAGATGTTGATGTGGCGTCTTACGCAATATTTGTCCAAGGGGATTACCAAATCAATCAAGATTGGTCAGTACAAGCAGGCTACCGCTACCAATACATGGACAATAAGATTGATGATTTTGTTGCCTATAGTATACAAAAGAAGATCGCATCGGGTAATGGTGTATCAGCGGATGCGGTACCAGGTGGCAGCACTGACTACTCTGTGAGCTTATTTAATTTGGGCACTATTTATCAGCTTAACGATGAATCTCAGCTTTGGGCGAACTTCTCTCAAGGTTTCGAACTCGCTGATCCTGCAAAGTACTACGGCCAAGGTAGCTACGATGCCGCGGATGCAAATGGTCACTACGCGTTGAACAATAGCATTAATGTATCTGACTCAAAAATGTCGGGCATCAAAACGGACAGCTATGAAATTGGTTACCGATTAGATACGGATACTGTCGCACTGCAAGCGGCGGGTTACTACTCGGTGTCGGATAACTCAATCAAGTATGACAAGAAGACGCTCCTAATCACCAATGTTGATGACGAGCAACGTGTATACGGTGCCGAAGCAAACATTAACTACTGGGTAAACCGTGATATTTTGTTAGGTGCATCAGGTCACTATGTGGTTTCTGAGCTGAAAACCAACGGTAAGTGGGAAGATCTAAGTGCGGGTAAAGCAAGTACATCAAAAGCGAACGCGTGGGCGGCTTACTATCAGGATGGCTATTCACTACGTCTACAAAGCCAGACGATGTTTGATTACGAAGATGACGCAAACAACAAACTAGATGGATACACTACGTTTGATCTTCTTGGTAACGTAACACTACCTATCGGGCAGTTAGGTTTTGGTATTCAAAACCTATTTGACGAAGACTACACAACCGCTTGGGGACAACGTGCGCAGATTCTTTATGCAGCACACTACGATGCAGCAGCGTACGACTACAAAGGAAGAGGTCGCACATTCACACTGAACTACAGTGTTGAATACTAAAGCTAACTCGCTCCAAATATCAAAAAAGCCGCTTGAAGCGGCTTTTCTTTTAGGCTTGATCTGTCTGCGCTGTGTCTACAACGTTTTCCGTGTGTTCTGAAGCTTGGTTTTGTTCTTCAGCTTCCATTTTCGCGCGTTCAGCTTTGGAGATATAACGCGGCTTATTGCTCTTATGTAGCTTAGCGTTATGCTTCTTCTGCTTCGCTTTCAAGATCTGATTGATTTTTTTCTTGCGGTTCATGGTGGTGGTCCTTTAATTTAGCGAGGCAGGATAGTTACTTTTTTATCAAGTTACAACTAAATAAGCGCCGGTATCGGTCGCAAAATTCAAGTACGTTCCTATGTCCAATCATCTATCGCGTTTTAATGGAGCCCAAATGAAAACACTGTACACCGAACGTTTGATACTGCGTCTTGTGAGTGTAAATGATGCACCATTTATACTAGAACTTTATAACCACCCAGACTTCTACCGTTTTGTCGGAGACAAACAAATTCGTACCGAATATGAAGCGGCGCGTTACATAAAAGAAAACATGCTACGCATGCAAAAAATTAGAGGCGTGAGTTTACTCGTTGTAGAGAAGAAAGAAGATGGACAACCCATCGGGATTTGTGGGTTGGTTAAACGTGACACATTACAACACTATGATCTCGGATATGGATTTTTACCTTCCGCTTATGGCTTCGGCTACGGAACGGAGTCTGCAACCGCAGTGCTGGAATACGCTAGAGAGGAAATGAAACTCGATAATTTGGTTGCCATCACCAACAATGACAATATTCGTAGTATAAGTTTGCTCAAAAAACTGGGCTTTGAGTTTGAACGAGTTGAGCAGCAATATGATAATGGCCGCACGTTAGAACTTTACACAATGATGTTGTGATTTTTGGATAGCGCATGAGCGATATTTTACTTGGCAAACTCGCCACTGAATTTAAGACAGTAAAAGCCATGGTAGAGGTTTACTGTCATGACCATCATGGAACAAAACGTGACTTATGCTCAGAATGTCATGAGCTGCTTGAATACGCAGAAGTGCGCCTCGACCGCTGTCCTTATGGAGAGAATAAACCGACGTGTAATAAATGTCCGATTCACTGCTACAAACCAGAGCCGAAAGAACAAATGCGTTTGGTCATGCGTTACTCTGGCCCCAGAATGTTACTGAAACATCCCATCTTGGCGGTTCGTCATTTGCTTCATGAAAAGCGAATGGTACCGGAAAAGCCTGCAGCGAACGCGTCAAACCGTCACAAGCGTTTATCTAAACAAAAATGCGAAGAATAAAAAAACGAGGGCGACATGCCCTCGTTTTCGTTGAGTAGAAGCGGCGTGGTTAGAGGCCAGCGGCCATACGCTGCTTGGTTTTGCTCGCAGCAAGTAGCATGTATACGCCAGTCGCAACCAAAGCGGCAAACACGTAGCCTAGCAAGCCGTGTTCTTGGCCCATAAATTTATCAGCGACAACAGGACCAGCAACAGAGCCGATGCTGTAGCTAAACAGCATGACTTGTGTCGCAGAGACAATAAAGCGTTCATCAAGTCCTTCGCAACCTAAGTTGATTGCAATCGGGTACAAGGCAAAAGTAGCTGCACCTAAAAAGAATAATGCAGCAGCCAATACCACGGCTGACGAGGAAATAAACGTCATACCGATCGAAAAAATACCCAAAATACAGAAAAACGCCATTAGCACTGTGCGGCTCATGTATTTGTTTAACGCGGTCACCATTGGTTGAACTAGCATGCCACCTAGAATCACTAGCGCCATCAATGTACCAATGTCTTGATGGCTAATTTTACGGTTAGTTAACTCAACTGGCATTAATCCGTAGATCGCGCCTAAGGTCAAACCTGAAACAACACAACCAATAATTGCTGCATGGTTTAGTTTGGCAATTTGCTTAAATGATAAAGCGGTTGATTCATGGCTGTTTGGCTGCTCACACTCAATGAACATTAGCACCAGCATCGCCATTAAGATCAACGTCGTGATCGCAATAAACGGAACGCCGCCACTTACGCCAAGCACGCCAATACCAAACTGGCCTAATGCTGAACCACCATAAAGCGATAGCATGTACAAGCTCAAACGTCTCGCACGCGATGCTTCGTCTCCAGACATTAGCCAAGATTCAACAATGACAAAAACACCAGCAACCGCGATACCCGCAATAAAGCGAGCGGCAAGCCACATCAATCCGTTAGCAAACACGGGTAGTGTGACGATAGTTAGCGAAAATACGGCCAAGCAACCAATAAACGCGTTACGGTGACCAACTTGACGTACGATACGTTCAATAAAAATAGCACCGGTTAATAAGCCGCCATAAAACACACTCGCCAACCAACTCGCGTAATCTGCTGAGATGTTGTATTCACCGAGCATGAGAGGGATCAAGCTCATTAAATAGCCCGAAGCCACCGCATAAAGAGACAGTGCGACGACTGGAACTGTAACTCGTGGTGATGCTGCAGGAACGACTGTGTTTTCCACTGTTTTGCGCCTATAAGTTAAATGAAATCTAAGGGTTATTCGGCGCGAATATGAGGCTAATAGTTAGGCAAGTAAAATGATAAATTTAAGTCGTTTCGATAAATAATATTTGTTAACTAGATAGGTTGATAAGTTGCATAAAAACGCCAACCTACAAACAAGGTTGGCGTGGAAGATTATTTAGTAAGTGCTTGATTTAACCATTGATCGAATTGAGTTTTAGGTAACGCACCATTGATCATATCAACGCGTTGACCATTCTTGAAAACCATAATGGTAGGAATACTGCGAATACCAAATTGCGTCGCAAGTTGTTGTTGAGCTTCGGTATCAATCTTAACAAAACGAGCCGTTCCGGCTTGCTCATGAGCAACATCAGAGAAAACAGGAGCAAAGCCAACGCACGGGTTGCACCATGGGGCCCAAAAATCTACTACAACAGGCATATCACTTTGTAATAGAGCAGAAAAGTTATCTTGTGTACCTTCGATAGGCGAGCCGTCTAAAAGTGCACTTTTACATTTACCGCAAGTTGCAGATTCGGCAACGCGCTCATTAGGGACACGATTTAGACCGCCGCACGAAGGGCAGCGAGTTTTAAACGATGACATGACTTCTTCCTTTATTACGTATTGATGAAAACATGACTTACCAGTCAGCCTCATTATTTGTATACTTATTTTTTAACCTGCCGAAATAACGCAGCGCAGGTTTGTATTTGAGCCTAAGGTTCTAAGAAATTTTATTAAAATACAACAATAAATAGGTCTGCGATGACAAATTACTACGCTGAAATTACAGGTTGGGGGAAATGTGTTCCGCCAGCCGTGCTCTCTAACGATGATCTTAGCACTTTCCTCGATACTTCCGATGAGTGGATTCGTACCCGCACTGGTATCGAAAACCGCCGTATTAGTCATGTAAACACGTCAGACATGGCGACCGTTGCTGCTAAACATGCATTAGCTCGAGCAGGCGTCGATGCAACAGACGTGGATTTAATCATTGTGGCGACTTGTTCACCAGATTCATTGATTCCAAATATCGCGTCTAAGGTACAGCAGAACCTAGGTATTCGTGCAGCCGCTGCCTTTGACTTAAATGCCGCATGTACGGGATTTGTCTATGGCCTAGAAACGGGCACACGTTTGATTCAATCAGGTAACTATCGTAACGCGATCATTATTGGTGCGGAAAGATTGTCTTTCTACATCGATTGGGCAATGCGAGATACCGCTGTTCTATTTGGTGATGGTGCGGGCGCCGTTGTGTTATCAAGAACGGAAAAAGAAACGGGTTTACTACAGTCTCAAATCGGTTGTGACGCAAAAGGCCGCGATATTCTGTCCGTACCAAAGTTTGGTACTTGTATGGATCGCTTTGCGGAAGACAACGGTTACTGGGATTTCAACTTTGTAGGACAAGAAATTTTCAAACGTGCAGTAAAAGGCATGGGGCTAGCTGCGAAAACCGTACTGAAAGCATCACAGTTAACGACGGAACAAATCGATGTTGTGATTCCGCATCAAGCGAATATTCGTATTATTCAAACCTTGTGTGACCTGTCTGGAATTCCACACGACAAAGCGTTTGTTAACATTCAAAACTATGGCAATACTTCAGCTGCGACCGTGCCAATTGCATTGTGTGAAGCGGTAGAGCAAGGTCGAGTTAACCCAGGTGATAATATGCTTCTTGCTGCGTTTGGTGCAGGTTTGACATGGGGTGCGGCAGTATTGAAATGGGGTGACAGCGTAACGCCAGTTTCTGAAAGTGATGCGGTTCTGCCTGAATGTGAGCAATCCGCGTTAGAATTACTTGAGCGTGCCATTAAGCTGTGTAATGAACGCCGTCGCGACGAGGTGTAACGGACACTCTGCAAACATAAGATGAGTAAGGGAGCGCGAGGCTCCCTTATTTGATGATGCGTTCTACAGCTAACCTGTAAAATATCTTAAGCCATAAAACCCAGGTTTGAATGAGTAAAATTACGGATGTTCGGGAAGACGTATTCCAGTGCAGCGTTATCACTCACGCCCATCCACTGTGCTAGTGTTGAACCAACTTGATCAGCGGCAATTTTGGGTATGAGTCGGCCTTGAGAGTAATCATCGTTTCCGCCCAGTATTAGTTCCGGCCATGTACCGATAGGTTGTTTCCCATTTACCGCGCCTCCAATTAATAGTTGATGGCCACCCCAGCCATGATCAGTACCATTTCCGTTGCTCATCATCCGTCGACCGAAGTCAGACATAGTGAAAGAGGTGACTTGCTTGTTTAGCCCTAACCGTTCGACCGCACGATACATTGCCAAAAGGTTTGTCGCGAGATCCTCAAGTAACACTGGATGACGTGCCAGTTGCGAATCGTGTAGGTCATACCCAGAGTGTTTAACGAAAAAGACTTGTCGTTGCTGCTTCAGGACATCTTGGCTTGCTATCAATTTGTACACGGTTTGCATCTGCTTGCCGAGCGTCGATGACGTAAACAGCGGCTCGTCAGCAATGTGGTTGAGTTGCTCGCTCAGTACACTGCTCATTACCATCGACTCATCAACCATCAAATTAAAATGACCATTAAATGGATTGTCAGTTTGATGAGAGAGAAGGCGATCATAGATCCCCTTGTATAGCGGGTTATCAATCGCGGTAAGCTGAACTGCGCGATCTTTTTTCAGGACGGTTTGGCGGTGTTCCATTGCCCGTAACCAAAGCGAGTTGCCATGCACACTGTATAGCGGTGTTATTTCTGATTCAGAGTTTAATACATCCAACATTCTGCCAGCCCAACCAAGATTTTTAGACTCGCTCATTCCACCAAGTAACCAAGCGTCTGTTTGAGAATTATGAGAAAACAGTTGCTCGGGAAGTGATGCTTCACCTTGCTCAATAGCTTGTTTGGTGACGGGATGGTTGAGAATGCCACTATTGAGCACGATGCTGGCATCGCCTTGTTCGAAAACGGAAGTTAACGCATTTAACTTTGGGTGTAAGCCGAGCTTAACTGGGTGATTTGAGCTATCGACAGCACTCAAATTGATAGGGAGTATGTCTTCTTTGGCGACAGAGAGTGGCCCTCTGACTGTGGAATATTGATGATAGTGCGCCTCCGATAATGGCAGTATGGTGTTGAATGCATCGTTTCCGCCAGCTAAATACACACATATTAATGCTCGAAAGTCATTGGATGGCGCTGCGAGAGAGTAACCTGGCAGACTAAGAGAGGCTAGTGCGCCCATCGATAGCGTGCTTTGTATAAAATGTCGTCGTGAAATATCCATAATTCACTCCTAATCCTGAATATAGAATTCGTCGCCAGAAATGGCGGTAAATATCACTAGAGCGAGTTTTGTTGTTGGCACATAGTCACCACGATAATCATTCAGGGCGGTGAGCATGAGCTCTTTCAATTCAGCAGAAGCCGTTCCAGCAAAGAAACGCTCGTTAACCAATTCGACTAAGGCACGGTGATCGTCCAGAAGAAGATAAAACTCGTTAAGATCGAAGTGGTAGGAATCACCACCTCCTCTACGAGTGCTGGTTAACATATAGTTGACCAAATCGGTATAAACAGACCAATTGAGAAGTTCATACTCTGGAGAGTTAATACCAGACTCCGTAAACTCGTTAGACGGCTGATAGTCTGGAGAGTAAAAATTAAACACGGAAGGAGAACGAAGCGGCCCTTGATTAGCGATGTTCATCATCGTTGTTGCGTCTTCGTAACGTGATCCTTTAACCGTAAAACCTGATGCTCGATGAAAATTAGTCAGGACCAGTATCGGTTCTTTCACTTTTATAGGCGGGGTATCCGTCATCCCTAATGCTTCAGGGTCGAGCAATATGGCTCGAACAACGGCGGTTAGATCGCCTTTTTCTCCTTCCCCATTGTTGTTAAATATCGTAGCAACACGCGCGACGTACTCTGGGCTTGGATTTGAACTGACCAAACGTTGGATAAGTAACTTTGAAACAAATGGAGCAACATTTGGGTGAGACATCAACATATCAATCACTTTTGAAAGCTCTTCTTGTGCGGTTAGACCCGATGGGATCACGTTCCCTAGAAATCGCTTCTCGCCGGTGTCGTGTCTTTGACTGATAACTCGCATCGGTTTCACGAATGCGATGTCGGAATTTTTCCATCCAGTTAATGCTCGCGCGAGCTCTTGAATATCAGTTTGATTGTACGTGGGGATAGGTTTGCCTGTTGCGTGGTTTAGCTTTTTACTGCCATCTAAATTGAGTTCATACAAACCGATAGTGAATAACTGCATTAACTCTCGAGCAAAGTTCTCATCGGGAAGCGTTCCTGTCCCACTATTTTCTTTTGCACTACCGAGCATAGACAAATAGCTCCCCATGACTGGATGGACGGAAACGTCATACAACAGGTCTCGGTAGTTGCCAAACGCATGCTCAACCAACAGATCGTAGTAATTCACTAACCCTGTAGGTTTGCTGGAAAGAACGCCGCCATAACGAGAAACGACTACGATCTGACTCAATGCATAAGCCGTTCGCTGTCTGAGCTGATCTTCAGCAGTAACAACAATCTGATACCAAGCATTTTCTCGGTTTGACTGTAGGCCTTTAGAAAAAGGCGTTTGATAAAGTGGTTGATGGTAGGTTGCTGGCAGGTTGATTTGTTTCTGTATCCAATCCTCTAACCCGTTTTCCCTAACCTCATTAATTAACGCAGGTGTTGGTCCAAAAGAGGTTTGATAGAGAAAACGCGCAACGGTTTGATCGGATGGGGATTGCTGTATTTGTGCTGATACATTAGACACATGGCTCAGCAATAAGATAGCCAATCCTAGTACCCAAGCAGAGATTTTATTTAGCTTCTGACGTCTCATAGTTAACTCGCTTACCCGAAGTAACGATTTAAGTCCATTTAACGGGAGTTATTAAGCTCTTTTGAGCTGTTTAGTAAATTTATGAAAATCAAGCAGCTGCATAGGCGAGTATAGTAGCTATAAGTGGTGAACAAAAAACTCAAACGTTCAATTTGGTACTATAGTGCTAGAAGTTTTTGATGCTATTTTTTCTAAGATACTGATATTAAATATGGCCAGTGAAGAGTAATAAGCAGAGATATCGCAATAGATATAGAAGGGGGACAGCTAAAGTACTGTTAACAAGAGATTGGTATGTTTGTTAAGGCTTAAGTTAGTTTCAAGAAATTATTGAGCCAATAAATAAAGTCCATTGGTTTGCACAAGAGAAAACCACACGGATGTTCTCTTGTACAAAGCAACAAAGGTTATTTTCGGGCAAGCTTATGGTGAGCACGAGAAAAGTGATCGGCACAAAATGCGCCCACGATCGAGAGTTCGCCAGCCAGACAAAGCGCAGCTGCGACTTCGGCTAACGCTTTCGCATTGCCGTTGCCGTGCAAACCCAAAATATCCAAACATGCTTTTTGCGTTGGAAGGCCAGTACCACCACCAACCGTCCCCACCATGATGTTTGGCAAGGTCACGCACGCGTACAAGTTGCCTTGAGCGTCCACATCCATACGAGTGATTCCAATGGCAGACTCTGCAACGCAAGCGGCATCTTGACCACAAGCAATGTACAGCGCGGCAAGGGCGTTTGCGTAATGCGCGTTGACGCCAATTGTCCCGCTGAGTAAACCGCCCACTGTGGTCATTTTGCCAAATTGAACCATAGACTCCGGCGTCGTATGCAGATATTTTTCCACCAACTCAGCAGGAATGGTCACTTCGGCGGATACTTTCTTACCGCGTACCGAGCGCAGTGTGTGCGCGTTTGGTTTTTTGTCGCCTGATAAGTTGCCATCCAAGAATGCTTGAGTTGGTTTGATTGGGCTGGTCGCCAAAATATGATGGAACACTTCGTTTGTTGCGATGGTCACCATGTTTTGTCCGGAAGCGTCACCAGTCACGTATTCAAAGACCAAATAAACATGGTTTCCTTCGATATTTACATTGATGTCTTTGAGTTTGCCATGTGAGGTGGTGGATTCCGCAATTTGACGAAATACGTCAAACTGGGTCACAACCCAACTGACGAACTGGCCGGCGTCAGCAAGGTGATTAAAGGCGAATACTGGTGTTCGGCTCACCCCTTCACTTAGTAACAATGCGCTCGCGCCACCAGCGGCGGTGATAAGATTTGCGCCACGGTTGTAGGAAGCGACTAACGCGGCTTCTGTCGTTGCGAGCGGAACCAAAAAGTCATCGTTCGCATACAAGCCGTTGATGCGCAAAGGGCCTGCAATGCCGACCGGCACATTAACAGTACCAATGAAGTGCTCGATGTTGTTGGAGTAAGCATCGCAATGTGACTGCGTGAAAGGATCAAGGAGATGATCTTTATTGGTCACGTGTTCCAATACTTGCCAACGGCGCGCCAAATGCTTATCCGACAGGCCAGGGCTTAAGCAGAGACGTTTCTCTGGCTTGTGAAACTTCGGTTCTAATGCCGATTGAATCTTACTGCTGGTTTCGATATCGGAAAGGGCGGAGCTTTGAACAGGGTTATCTTGGTTTAACTTCGGCATACAAACGTTAACTGAAAAATCGAACCAGAGATTGTAGTGATTGAGGCTTTGATTACAACGTTGATTATACGTTTTGCAACAAATACCACTGTGCAAGCGCCTTTATTATCCAAGTGATTTGATATTGGAGCGACGAATTTATCGGACATAAATGGGTTTTGACAATGAATGTTGAGTAAATGGTAGATCCGGGAGGTTATGGCTTTTAGAGAAACTGGCCTGTAGGTGTTTGGATTCGACAAGGTGTAAGCATGAGTGCCTTAAGAGCGGAATGGTTCAATCTATGAAAGGAATAAATTGTCTAACCCAGTCCCTTGGGTCAGACGTTAGTTTGAATCGGTTGTTCAAAAACTAGTTGAAGGCGCGAGCCACACGTCCCGCACTTTGAATACGGTAATGGCCAACGTAAGCAGGAACAAATACAGATTGTCCCTTCGCGGCGGTTAACGTCTCACCGTTATCACTGATGAGTGTCAGGTCGGCATCAATCGCTATCAAAATCTCTGCGCTGTTTGCCTCAACCACGTCGTGATTCGGTTGGTTAAGAATGCTGAAACTAAAGTCTTCCACTGGAACGGGGTAAAGGCTTTGGCAACCATTGGCATTGGGTTCTAGAACAAGGCTGTCAAAAGGCTTAGGCACAAAATCTGTGCATTTAACCAGTTCTTCAACATCCATATGTTTCGGCGTGAGTCCTGCACGTAAAACGTTATCTGAGTTCGCCATGATCTCTAATCCCGTACCTTTAATGTAAGCGTGTGGCGTTCTTGCGCTCAGGAACATCGCTTCGCCAGGTTGCAGCGTGATGACATTCAACAGTAATGGCGCAAACAAGCCGACATCGCCGGGGTATTGAGTGGATAGATCCAAGATGAGCTGGAAAACGTCGCTGCCAGTGCCTTGCTCCGATTGACGTGAAGCGTGGGCAAGAAGCTGTTTCAGTGCTCGCTCTTTTGTTTCTCCTTCCATGGTCAGAATGTGCACAAAGAAATCGCGTAAACCTTGTGAGTTGATTTCGCGTTTGAATGCATCTAGCGGTGTGCGTAGCTCATCGATATCGCAAAGGCCAAATGCCTCAATAATCTCGTCATACGAACGAAAACCGTTCATGGCTTGGTAACTTGTCAGCGCGTACACCAACTCAGGTTTATGGTTTGGATCCTTGTAGTTACGATGGCTTGCGTTTAGTGGGATCCCGGCACTTTGTTCTTTTTCGAAGCCTATTTTGGCATCTTGTTTGCTTGGGTGAACTTGAATCGACAGTGCATGTTCGGCCGCTAAGATCTTAAACAGAAAGGGCAGGTCGCCAAATTTCGCTGCGGTTTCTGCTGATAAGTAAGCGGGTTGGTTTTGTTTGATCAGTTCAGACAAAGGCAGCGTGTTTTGCTCAACCTGAACTTCAGAGCAGCCGTTTGGGTGAGTACCCATCCATACTTCTGCTTGAGGCTCATTCGTTTCGTTAGAAAAGCCAAACAAATCGTGAATAGAAGAGGTGCTTCCCCAAGCGTAGTTTTGGATTTTGTTGTTCATTTGAAAGAAGCTATGCGATGAAATAGTGTTCAAATTCATGAATTTTTCCCATAGTTAACCCTCCGAACTGAATCGGAAGAAAAATTGAGCAGAGATACGTTAAATAAGGAGGGCGAGCGCGGTTAGGTCACTCGCCAATTTGCCCGAAGGGCGATAAGTCGATTTACAACCGAGGCTTTGGTTCGAGTGGTTTTCGTGATGGCTGCGCTTGCAAAAATGGCAGCAACAAAAGGCCAATGACGGCTGCACAAACTGAAATGGTGATGAAGAAACCCGTCCAATGATATTCTTCAAGAATTAACGCCAGTGGATAACCTGACAATGCTGCGCCCATGTAGGCGAACAAGCCCACGAATCCTGTTGCCGCGCCGGCAGAGTCTTTGTGAGAGCACTCCGCCGCCGCCATACCGATCAGCATTTGTGGTCCAAAGACAAAGAAGCCGATGGAGAACAATCCCGCTGCTTGGAATGCAAAGTTGGTCAGAGGCATTAGCCAAAGCGCGGAGACAGATAAGAAAATCCCAATCGCGAACAGCAAGTTCATTGGTCCACGGTTACCGCCAAAGAGTTTGTCTGAGCCCCAGCCCGCAACCAATGAACCAACAAAACCGCCGATTTCAAACATAGACAGAGCAGCGTTGGCATTAATCAGGCTATAGTGATGCTGCTCGGTCAAGTACAGGTTTCCCCAGTCATTGATTGCGGTTCGGACGATGTAAACCAACACATAACTGAACGCGAGCAGCCAGATGTATTTGTTGTTAAATACGTACGATTTCAGAATTTCTCGGTAGGTGAGGCCACGTCCGTAATTTTCCTGCGCAAGTTCTAGTGCGTCGTTGCGCCATTGGCCGACACTTGGTAAACCCATTGTTGTGGGTTTGTCGCGCAATCGCCAACAAACGAATAGACCGAGTAATACGGCGATGATGCCGGGTAGAATAAAGCCTTCACGCCAGCTGTAGTGCAACGTTAAATAGCCCACCAAAATAGGGATCAGCGCGCCACCAACGTTGTGTGCGGTGTTCCAAATGGCCCATAAGAAGCCACGCTCGGAACGTGAATACCAAGTCGTTAACAGCTTGGAGCATGAAGGCCAGCCCCAGCCTTGGAACCACGCGTTTAAGATCCACAGAGTAATGAAAGCCGCGAGTGAGCTAGAAAGGCCGAACGCGATATTGACCAGACCTGTCGCAATCAATCCTAATCCCATGAAATAACGAGGGTTAGAGCGGTCCGAAATCGTGCCAGAAATAAACTTCGAGCAGCCGTAGGTGATGTAGAAAAGTGTACCGATAAGACCTAAATCGCCTTTATCTAAGCCAAGGTCGGTGATCATCGCTGGTGCTGCGTAGTTAAAGGTCTTACGGGTAAAGTAGAAACCTGCGTAGCCGATGTACATCCCCAACATAATGTGCAAACGCCAATAGCGGTAACGCTGGTCGATTTGCTCGTTGCTCAGGCTCGGTTGAGTAAATTTAGGTGAACGTAAAAATCCAAACATCTTGAGTTACACCTTAGGTAAAGTAATGCTGATTTGTGTGCCGATCACTTGATCGCTGGTGGAGTAGATAACCATTTTTCCACCTAACGCGTGCACACGCTCTTGCATGCCGCGAACGCCCATGCCTTTCATGCTGTCCTGAACTTTGAAACCGACACCATCATCGTGAATCATTAGTGACACCGCCGCTTCTCCGATCGTCAGTTCAATAGTGATCAACTGCGCTTCTGCATATTTGGCGGCGTTATTCAATGACTCTTGGCATAAACGGAATAGGGTGACTTTGAGCGTGTCACTCAAGTTGGTGTAATCGCCTTGCCAGTTCAGTTGAACAGTCGTTCCGTGATTGGCAAATTCCATCTCTCGCGTCAGTTGCTCGACGGATTCTTTCAAGTCCAAATCATCCAGCATTTTTGGTCTTAGCTTGCTTAACAGTCGCTTAGTGGTGTCGTACACGTTGAGGGAAAGCCCTTCGATCATGTCCGCGCAACCAACGCTTGTTTCTGTGTTATTTACCCGCTTAATGATGTTGGCTTGTGTGCGGATCGCCGTGATGTTCTGTCCAATTTCGTCATGTAGCTCGCGCGCAATATCGCGTCTTACCGATTCTTCCGCTTTGATAAGCTGGCGAGACAAATTCTGATTGCGTGCAAGTTCGCCGCGCAGTTTGTGATTGAGGTCTTTTTGTTTCTGAACCCCTAAGCCGAGCATAATGCCGGTGATGGTTTGCGCCGAGAGAGATAATAACAAATCGGTGATTTCTAGATTTGATACGCCGCTGCGAGCCGCAATCAGCGCAATGCTGTTGAGCATGGTGGCGAGTAGAGCACCTTGCCAGCCGTAACGCAGAGCAAGCACGATGATTGGAATCGCCATACAAAACGGCGCAAATCGTTTTAACTCTTCAGGCAAACTCGTTTGCACTAGAATGCTGCCGATAAGAAGTACGGCATAAAACACAATGTGGCGAATGCTGAACACCACAGTGTTGTTCAAAAGATGCGACGTCAGAGGCGACCATCGGCTTTGAAATAGGTAGTTCCACAGTAGGTAGCACATAGGAACCAGCATCAGCCCACCAGAAATACTGGCTAACCACACCATGTAAACAGAAGGCACGTGAAAGCCGACCGCCATTACGTTGATGAAGGCGGTAATGATGATCACAACGCCCATGACGGCTAAGTGGCGGTTTTGGTCACCGTAGTAGTATTTTTTCGCAATCAGTGTGACAGGGATGCTGGCAACACTGGCGATCAGCACTGTGAGCCATTGAGGTTGCTCTAATAGGGTCGCAAGTGCAATCGTCAGCGCCCATTCTGATACGTAGATTGTTGGCCAGTACGCGGTGCGAGTGTGCAGCGCAATCCCCAATCGTAAGGCGAATGGGAAAAGCAGAATGGCGAGCTCTGGATCGTTGACAAAGTAGTAGGCGATCACCCACAAACAGAACCAAGCACAGGCCATAACAAACAGACCACAAATCGTTGTGACAGAATAGGCTCGCATTAAAAGGACTCTTGAGAAAATAGTTTGGCGAGCTCAACGTTGTTTTTCACGCCGAGTTTGTCGATGGCATTCGCACGATGCACATGCACGGTCTTGTGGCTCAAGCCAAGCTCTGCCGCGACAGACTTTACATCCAACCCGGTCGCAAGTAGCTGACATACCTCGTTTTCACGTTTTGTCAGTTGGCATAGAGAGGTGGTGTTGTCGCTAGGCGTTGCAAGTTTAAGTGCAATATCTGATGTGAGGTAACAGCCGCCAGAAGCACTGGTTCTCACGGCTTGAATAAGTTCGTCTGGGCTACAGCGTTTACTAAGATAGCCTTTTGCACCTAGCTTTAGTGATTTTTCCACCATCGCAGGGGAGTCATGCACGCTAAGCATCACGCAGGCAATGCCAGTTGGTATTTCGCTAAGAAAGTTTAAGCCGCTTTCATCTGGCATGGAGATATCTAGGATGACGACATGAGGGTGTACCGCAGGCAAGCCTTTTCGCGCTTCGGCGACAGAGCCGAATTCACCAACAACGGTAATATCACTTTCTAAATTTAATAATTGTGCGAAACCTGAACGCACGATGACGTGATCATCAACTAGAGCAACATGAATCATTATTACAACCAAATAGAGTAGACGACTAACAACAATAAGCTCCAACAGGAGCTAATAGAAAAATCTTTAATGATACTGAATTGAGCCATGCTTTTTAATGATCTTGCGCGCTTTACCGAAGTAAAGCGCGCAGAGAAGCTAGGCTTGGTTTTGTGCAAGTTGAAGCTTCTTCGCGTGTCGAATCTTCCTCTCTTCCGCGATAGCGACGAAAGCAAGCAAAACAATACAAATCATGGCGGAGGTATCTAGGGCTGCGAAGGTACCTTTCCAACCTGTTAAGCCGAAGATAGGTGTACCGTCTGCAATCATACCGAGACCAAGTTTCGCGAAGCTGTCACCGATTAGGTAAGCGAATGTACCTTTTACGCCGTCAGCCACACTGATTGCTTTTTTAGGGACAAAACCAACCGCGGCAACACCGATAAGAAGTTGCGGACCAAACACCAAGAAGCCCAATACAAATAGAGCCGCTAAGTACATGAACTCGCTAGTGGCGTGCTGGTAGAACTCAAGCGATACGATGATCAAACCAAGAGATACACAAGCAACCAATGCGCGGCGACCGTTTGCTAAGTCAGATAAGTAACCCCACATCAAAGTACCCACAAGCGCACCGACTTCGAATAGAGTAAAGCCAGAGATTGCCGTTTCTTTTGACAGACCAAGCTCTTGGTACGCGTATACCGTTGACCATTGGTCGATACCGATACGAACGATGTAAAGGAAGATGTTGGCAAAGCAAAGTAGCCAGATAACTTTGTTTTTAAGAACGTATTCAACAAAGATTTCTTTTTTGGTCATCTGGTTTTCTTCAGCGGCGGTGTCTTCTTCACTCACTGCTTCATCGAAAAGTTCTTCTACTTTACCTAGACCGTAAGCTTCTGGAGAGTCGCTACCAAAGCGCATACCGATAAAACCAACGATGATCGCGATGATAGAAGGGAACACGAACATGCCGATTACGTGGCCGTCGAATAGGTAGTTGGCACCGAAAAGAGCAACACCCGCTGCGCCCGCACCACCAACGTTGTGTGACATGTTCCACAAGCCTAGGTAAGAGCCGCGTTTGTTACGAGGTGTCCATTTTGTAATGGTTGAGTAACTAGAGGGGCCACCAGTACTTTGGAAGAAACCACTTAGAGCGTAGAAAGCCACCATCAAGAACAGGCTTGCACTACCGCCGCCCATGCTGAAGCTGAAACCAAGCATTGCAAGACCAGAAAGGATCAGCATAAAAGGGAGGAATTGCTTGGTGTTCTTACCGTCAGCGTAGTAAGACACAACGGTTTTACCGATGCCGTATGTGATGGAGAAGCCAAGGCCAATAAGACCTAGGTCTGTCATGCTCAAACCGTAAGTTGAGATCATGTCGTTTTGCGCGACATTGAAGTTCTTACGAATCAAGTACATGGTTAGGTAGCCGATAAATACGACCAAGTAAGATTGGATGAACGGTTTAAACCACATCTTTCTTCTAACTTCGACAGGAAGATCGAGGGTCGGCTTCCGCACCTGTTCGAGGAATTTTAACATGATGAACTCTCTTGTAATTGTTTTAGAAACACAACGGAGACCGTTATGTGCTCTTGTTACCTTTGACTGAGCGGAATTCTAGAGAGTGGTTTTGTGAGGCACATGAGATGGTTGCCTAGATCGGCTAGGAAAAATTCCTAGAAATGCCTAGGAAGGCGGAAAAGCGTGAAAAGAGTCACACAAAACCCTTACTAATTTATGGTTTTTTGACAGCGTTCTTATCGGATTGGAAAGCGTTCAAATGCAAGCAGGTTAATATACGCAAGCTTAGTGCTGACAAGGGGTGAGCTCGTTTGGTTGGAGAGAATAGTGTCTTGTCGCTAAGTATCAATTGGGAACGAGAAGCAAACAACAGAGACCCAGAGGTCTCTGTTAGAAATATTAGGAATTCGGCTAGGTTGACGTGTTAAGGTGCAGGGCTGTATAGACGCGGCGAGCTGTGTTTTGGCAAGTGAATTAGGTTCAAATGGTTTCTTCTTGCCCATTCGACAGTTAACGCTGTAGGTGCAGATAAGCAAACCAGAGTGGGGATACGCGCGCGAACGGCTTTGTGGATCAACTCTAAGCTGCAACGGCTTGTCATTATTGCGAAGCCACTTTGAGGTTCGATGTGATTGTTGGCCAATGCGCCAATCAACTTATCTAGCGCGTTGTGACGGCCGATGTCCTCTCGGCACAACTTGATGTTGCCTTGTAAATCTGCAAATAAGGCGGCGTGTAACGCGCCAGATTCACGTGCGGCTTCTTGATGCAGTGCGACTTTGTCTCGCAGCCCTTCAAATACATCGGAGCGCGGAGGAAGAGACGGTGTTAGCGGTGCTAAATCAGGCAAAGCTTGTTCCAGAGCCTCGACACCACAAATGCCGCATCCAGTTGTGCCGGCAAGATTCCGGCGTTGTGTTTTTAACGCCCAGAAAGCGCGGTTGCTGATTTCCACTTCCGCATAGTGAGATTCGTGATCGCCACCAACTTCAATGTCTTTGATCTCTTTGAAGTCGTGGACGATGCCTGTGCTTAGGCTAAATCCTTTTACGAAGTCTTCCAGATGGCCTGGCGTCACCATCATGACCGCTTGGCTAATGCCGTTGTAGCTGATAGCTAAGGCGGATTCACTCGCCAGCGACATTTGTTGCACTGGGCGGCCATCAATCAATTCTCGGTAATTGAACGCACTTGGTTGAGGTGGTGCTTGATTGAAATCGGACAGTTCAAAATAAGATTGAGTAGTACATCTCATGAAATCACCTCATAAGCCGTTATGTATGCCAAAAATTGACGTGTGGGTTGTTGTTATCGATTGAATATGTTCTTCGCTTCTGCGAAGCACTGATCGGTTAGCGCGGAGAAGGGTTCTTGTTTTCGCTTTAACAAACCTAGCGGCGCGTGAACGGCGGCTTCTTCGATAGGGATAATGCGAAGCGTATCGTTCAACTCTTCCAATCCACAGTTCAGCGGCATAATGGCGCAACAAAGGCCACTGGTTACTGCTTGGATCAAGTGAAAGGTGGAGTTACTTTCAATGACGGTTTGCGGAACTAGCCCTTTACTCACAAAGCTAAGATCAATTGAGTGGCGATAGTGCATACCCTTCGAAAGCAGCCCTAGCGGAATGTTATTGAGTGACTCCAACAACACTTCAGATTCGGCAAAATCAAAATGACGCTCATCGAATAAAACGCCAAGTTTGGTCGAGTCGAGCTCGATAACATCGAAGTAAGCGGTGTTAACTTGATCGACATAACACATCCCCAAATCTAGTTGATTGCGATTGAGTTGGTCTATGATCTGTTCGGTCGTCATGGAGAGTATTTGAAAGCGTAACTCAGGGAACTGGTGAGCTAATGGTTTGAGAAATTGCATCGGGTTTTGGCTGGCGAGTGGCACCATTCCAAGCCGAAGAGAGCCGACCAACTGACCACGGCAGTTGGCGGCTTCAGCTTGCAATCCATCATGAGCTGCTAAGACGGTTTTTGCCCAAGCTAAAATGCGTTCTCCGGCTTCTGTAAATCCTTCAAATCGTTGACTTCTTTGGATTAATTCGAGATCGAGTTCTTCCTCTAAGCTTCGGATCCTCATGGACAAGGTAGGCTGCGTAATGTGGCACAATGCGGCGGCTTGACCAAAGTGTTTGGTCTGTTCAAGTGCGATGAGATATTTAAGTTGTTTGATATCCATAATGGCTTGTTAACCTTGCGTTGTGAGTCACATGTACGGGGGAACTCCCTAAAAAGGGCACAGCACTACCGTACTTTTTAAGCGCTGGAGCGTTTTAACTAGGGAATGGAAAACCAAAACCAAGTCAAGAATAAAACCACACTCAAAATTGATCTGAATCAAGGCTATTCCTGATATTAATTAGGGTCAAATTTAAAGTATCTATAGTGTGATAGATATTATCTATTATCAAGAGTGCCGATTTTATTGAGTTCGTTAATCGAACTAGGTGGAATCGAATGGGAAAACGATTAACCTCATAAATTGTATTGATTAAAAATGTGATAACCGTCAGTGGAAAAATTCGTCATAGATTTTGTTTATCACTCGGTCAGGATTATCAATTGGACGCATATTGAATATCGACTTAATCTTTGATTTAGATCAAGACGCAGCAATGCGAATTGAATCTACCAGTCTTAGAAACAGTAGGCGGGTATCCGATATCAAGAATCTAGATAAGTAAACGCTCGGACAAGCGAGAGCGTGTTGAGTGGTTACTTATTTGGATTAAAAAATACATGGATTAGAAACTAAGCCCTTCAATACTTCCGCATTATCTCAATAAATAACGCGCTTGTTTTCACGGGCACCCTGCTTGCTGGTATATCTGCGAGGAGTAAAGTCGTGAGCCAAAAAGAACAAATAAAAGCATACAAAGGTCCAGCTGGTGGTTGGGGTGCACTGAAAGCCGTAACCAGAAGTTGGTGGGGCAGTGAAAATGCAGTTAAAAACATTCGCACTATGCTCAAAACCAACCAAAATGGCGGTTTCGATTGTCCGGGATGTGCATGGGGTGAGTCGCCAGATAGCGGTAAAGTCAATTTCTGTGAGAATGGCGCGAAAGCAGTAAACTGGGAGGCGACCAATCGTCTGGTTGATCCTGAGTTTTTTGCCAATCACAGCGTTTCTTCTCTCTCAACGCAAACCGATTACTGGTTGGAATACCAAGGCCGTATCACGCACCCAATGCGATACGATGCCGAATCTGATCACTATGTGCCTGTCTCTTGGGATGAGGCTTTTTCTCTTGTGGCTAAACATCTCAACCAATTGGATTCACCGCACCAAGCGGAGTTTTATACCTCTGGTCGTGCAAGCAACGAAGCGGCGTTTTTGTATCAGCTATTTGTCCGCGCATTCGGTACCAACAACTTCCCAGATTGTTCCAACATGTGTCACGAAGCCAGTGCAATCGGGATGAAAGACACCATTGGTGTTGGTAAGGGCACGGTGATCTTTGATGATTTTGAAGAAGCTGATGCGATTTTCGTGATTGGTCAAAACCCAGGCACGAATCACCCACGAATGCTGGAACCTCTGCGCGAAGCGGTAAAACGTGGTGCACAGGTTATCTGTCTAAACCCGCTGAAAGAGCGCGGATTAGAGCGTTTCCAAAACCCACAAATGCCGATTGAGATGTTGAGTAACGGCTCAGAGCCTACAAACACGGCGTACCTGCGTCCTGCTTTAGGTGGAGACATGGCAGTGTTTCGTGGCATCGCGAAATTCTTGTTGCAATGGGAGCGCGAGGCATTGCAAAACGGTGGCAAAGCGGTATTTGACCGTGAATTCATCAAGCAGCACACGATAGGTATTGATGAGTATTTGGCTGAAGTGGACGCAACCTCTTGGGAACACATCGCGGAACAATCGGGTCTTGATTTAAGTGAAATCGAGATGGTAGCGAGCATGTATCGACGTGCAGAACGTGTGATCATGTGTTGGGCGATGGGGTTGACTCAGCATCGTCACTCTGTACCAACCATTAAAGAAGTCGCAAACGTGCAAATGTTACGAGGTAACGTTGGTAAGCCGGGCGCGGGTCTTTCACCAGTGCGTGGTCATAGTAACGTTCAGGGCGACCGTACGATGGGCATTGATGAAAAACCTTCAGGTCTGTTGTTGGATCGCATTGAAAGTCGATTTAACTTTGACGTCCCGCGTGGTGAAGGCCACAACACTGTGCAAGCCATTAAAGCGATGGAAGAAGGGCAAGCGAAAGTATTTATCGGTTTGGGCGGTAACTTTGCACAAGCAACGCCAGACACAGAACGTACGCACAACGCGATGCGAAACTGTAATTTAACCGTACACATTTCGACGAAGTTAAATCGTTCTCACCTTGTCACAGGTAAAGATGCGCTTATTCTTCCATGCTTAGGCCGTACTGAGATTGATCAGCAAGCGACTGGCCCACAAGGCGTGACGGTTGAAGATACCTTCAGCATGGTACATATCTCATTTGGTCAGCTAAAACCGCGTTCGGAGCATTTGCGTTCAGAACCAGCGATTATTGCCGGTATTGCCAATGCGACACTCGGGGCAAAACCAATTGATTGGTTGTGGGCGATTGAAGATTACGACCGTATTCGCGATTTGATTGCCGACACGATTCCGGGCTTTACCGACTTTAACCATAAGCTTAAACACCCGGGTGGATTCCACTTGGTAAACCCAGCTGCCGAGCGTCGATGGAATACACCAAGCGGCAAAGCACAGTTCAGCTCTAGCGAGTTGCCGAAACAGTTGATCAGCGAAGCGATACTCGAAAAAGGCCAAAAGCCAGATTTGATCTTGCAAACCATGCGCTCACACGACCAATACAATACGACACTTTACGGCTTGAATGACCGTTATCGTGGAGTATTTGGTATGCGCGAAGTGCTGTTTATCAATGAAGCGGATATTCGTAAACTCGGTTTTGAACCGGGCGACAAAGTGGACATGGTGTCATTGTGGGAAGATGGCGTTGAGCGCCGTGTGAGCGGATTTACGCTTGTTGCCTATGATGTACCAGCAGGTCAGGCGGCGGCTTACTATCCAGAAACAAACCCATTAGTTCCTTTGGACAGTTATGGGGATAGAACGTTTACGCCAACCTCTAAGTTTATTGCGATAAAATTGGAAAAATCGACATCCGATAAGATCGCTTTGGTGGAAGCGGAATAGTGAGCAAACCGGCACAACGACATTTCCGATAAGCAAACGGCTGATATTAATTATCAGCCGTTTTTAATTGCGCTCAGTCTGCATTTAGTGCGCATAGCTTGTGTATAATGTTAATGACATTATGCTGCTCGATAATAGACAGATAAGGCCGATTTGAATCTAATTTCAAGTAGTAAAACTAATAAGAAGATGCTTATGACCTTGAAAAATATAATTAAATTAACAATCAGTCACTTAGTGGCAGTTTCTATTGGCATTGCGATAGGTATCTATACTTTACCGATCCTTATTGCACCACCTGCGCCGACCGATGAACAAGTTGCTAAGAGCAAGCAAGGTGCAGAATACAGCGCAGTGTTTAAGAGGGAACTCAAAGGTAGCGATGCTTTTCATTGGGGAGAGGGAGAAATTCATTTGAGTTCTGAAGTCATTACGTTGGTAGGAAAACTCGCTCCCGGACCAGACTATAAACTCTATCTATCTCCTAAGTTTGTTGAAACGGAACAAGAGTTTAATGACCTTAAATCTGAGATGAGCTTAATTGGTGATGTCAAAACGTTCGATAACTTCGTTGTTGAGGTTCCTCAAAGCACTTCAATTTCTGAATACAATACGGTTGTTGTATGGTGCGAGACATTCGGTGAGTTCATTACTTCGGCAAAGTATCAATAAACCTTAGCAGTAGAGTGAAAGGCTTTTCTTTTCACTTTACGCTAGGATGTTGTTTCGCATAATTAAGAGGCAAAGACTCTTAAACACTCTAAATTTAAGAGCCTTTGTTTAGAGTTATTGACAGAACCATTCGACTTGTAAGTCGTTTGCACCTTTCAGGCTACGTTCTGGAAAAACAAGATTTCGAACTATTTAGAGTTATTCTCTGTTTGGCTTGTTTCGTTCGATGACGCTAATCGCAATAGCTAAAAATAGAATATCTTTTACTAAAAAGAAGTTTGTCACCAAAACCCCATCAGACACTTTCCATGTATTCGGTGTCGTAATTAGAAAGCTGAGTGTCGCAAGAAAAATAATTGCGGCGGCTATGCCAGAAAAATAAGCGACTCGTGTGTTTTTAAGGCCAACGATTAATCCAATAGCGACAATGATTTCTGTTGCGCCAATGATGTTTGATACGGCTTGAACTGACATCACATCATACAACCAACTCATCAGAAAATGATTTTCAACGAGCGGTTGTATAAGCTTGGCCTCTGTAGGTGTGAATTTATAAATACCAATCCATATTAGAACTAAAGAAACGCCGAAAACTCCGATAAGATATCCAATTGAGTCACATTGATGATGGCTTTTTACGTTTTGCATAATTAACTACATTCTCCTGTTTGTTAGCGCTTCCAACAAGACCTATAAGGTTGGTAGAAAATTTCATAGGTTTTTTTCGCTCAAACAACAGATATTAAAAATCACGTGATACAGAATTACGTGTTTGATAGAACTTAAGGATATTTCGTGGAAGTTAAAATTTTTCAGGTTGACTCGTTTACATCAGAGGTTTTCAAAGGTAATCCCGCGGGTGTTTGTATCACAGAGTCAAGCCTTGATGAGGAAACGATGTTGGCCATCGCGGCCGAGATGTCGTTATCTGAAACGGCATTTCTGTCACTCAATACAATGCAACTTCGTTGGTTTACACCGAGGACGGAAGTTGCTTTGTGTGGACACGGCACACTTGCAACGGCGCACGTTCTGAAAGAGCAGGGGTTATATAATACTGGAGATACGATTGAGTTCGTTACGCTATCTGGGGTTTTAACTGCACAACTCGATCATGAAGAAATTCATTTGGTGTTTCCTGCGCCAACTTTAGATATGAGAGCGAGTATTAACAAAGACTTACTTCATGGCTTGGGGCTAGATGCCGCCAATGTAGTCGCCTACGGTCAGTTTGATAATAAGCAGTTGATCGTCATTAATGATGAATTTGTGCTTGAACAGCTCGACCCTGATTTTGGTGCGCTGCTTAAACAAAAGGGCCGTGGCGTCGTCATCACTGCTCAATCAAGTACTGACGCCGATTTTGTCTCTCGATACTTCGCGCCTTGGGTAGGTGTTAATGAGGATCCAGTTACAGGCTCTGCACATTGCGCTTTATGTGTTTACTGGGCTAAAGAGCTCAACAAAAAGCAACTGAAAGGCTTCCAAGCCTCCGAGAGAAGTGGGGTCGTCCATACAGAGTTGTTAAGCACTGAGCACGTTAAGCTTTCTGGAAATGCAGTAACGATATTGCGAGGATATATGAGAATCGCGTAGCGGTCCTTGTGGGAATGATTTTATTTTCGTGTTACCCAATGCTCAATAGTGAGGACGCTTGAATGCTACTTATTTAAGTGGCTGATTTTTTTTGTAAAAACACCCCTGGCACGGTGGTGTATAACGATTGGAGAGTTATATGAAAACTATCGGTCTTCTAGGTGGTATGAGCTGGGAGTCGACGCTTAGTTATTACAAATTGATCAACGAAGGAGTCAAAGAGGCGTTAGGCGGCTTAAATTCCGCAAAAATTTGTATGTATAGCGTGAATTTTTCGGAGATAGAGAAACTTCAACATCAAGGTAAATGGGAAGAAACGGCAAGCATTCTATCTGATGCTGCATCTTCAATAGAAAAAGGGGGCGCTGACTTCATTCTTATTTGTACTAACACAATGCACAAAGTTGCGCCTCAAATTGAAGCCAGTATTAATATCCCCATACTACATATCGCAGACGCGACTGCTGAGTTACTTCGTGAGAAAGGGGTTCAAAAGGTCGGACTCCTTGGTACTCAATTCACAATGGAGCAAGACTTTTATAAAGGAAGGCTTTCCGACCGTTATGGGCTTGATGTCGTCATTCCCGATCAAGACGACCGCTCTAAAGTACATAACATTATTTATAAAGAGTTATGCCAAGGTGAAATCAAAGAGGAGTCAAGGACGATATACTTGCAAATTATTGAAAAACTAAAAGAGCACGGAGCTGAAGCTGTGATTCTCGGGTGCACTGAAATTGCCTTACTTGTAAACCAAAGTCACACCGAGGTTACACTACTTGATACCACTTCTATCCATGCTCAAGCAGCAGTCCGTTTGGCAATTGAAGGTGAATGATCTACGCTTTCTTTCCTGCAAAAAAAGAGAAAACCAAGCACGTGGTTTTCTCTTTTTTATTATCAAGTTATAAGCGAGCAAATTTGAGAGTTCTGTATCCACCAATCAAGTTGCGGGCTTTGTAACCATTGTTGACCAGCTGACGGTATGCTACGTTACCGCGTAACCCAACTTGACAGTAAATCACGATCTCTTTGTCTTTAGGAAGTTCGTGCATGCGACGACGTAGTTGATCGACAGGAATATTAATTGCACCTTCAAGATAACCAACGGACTCCAATTCACCAGGATTACGAACATCAAGTAACAGTTGGTCTTCTGTCAGTGAATCCATTTCATCATAATGAATCGCGGTCGCATCGCCTTTGATGATGTTATTTGCCACAAACGCCGCTTGGTTAATTACATCTTTAGCAGAGCCATAAGGTGGCGCGTAAGTTAGCTCGAGGTGTTGCAGTTGCTCTACCGTCATACCAGCACGCTGAGCAACTGCCATTACGTCGATACGTTTATCAACACCGTCTTTACCTACTGCTTGCGCACCTAATATTTTACCTGTTACTGGATCAAACAGCATTTTGAATGACACGGTTTCTGCACCTGGGTAGTAACTCGCGTGACTTGCTGTATGCACATACACTTTTTCATAAGCGATGTTTTCACGTTTCAGCTGTTTCTCGTTTTTACCAGTAGAAGCGACGGCTAAATCAAAAATCTTACAGATCGCCGTGCCTTGCGTACCTTGGTAAGTTTCTTGGCGGCCAAGCATGTTGTTTGCTGCCATTCGGCCTTGGCGGTTTGCCGGGCCCGCAAGTGGCACTAGAGTTTGCTCGCCAGTCACAAAGTCTTTCTCTTCTACCGCGTCGCCGACAGCGTAGATCGAAGGATCGCTGGTTTGCATGTATTCATTGATATAAATACCACCAAGAGCGCCGATTTCTAAGCCAGCTTCTTTTGCTAATTTGGTCTCGGGGCGAACACCAATTGCCATAATCAAAATATCGGTGGTGAGTCTTTCACCGTTGTTTAGTGTTAATTCCAATTCACCTTCTAGATGTTGGTGTTTTTCGCTCTCACCAGAGTCGAAACTTGCCACGTGCTCGTTAGGTACGAATTTCACAGACTCAAGTGCGACGCCAAGTTTAAGGTCGATGCCTTTCTCACGAATTTCAGCATGTGCGAAGCCAGCCATTTCACGGTCAACGGGCGTCATCACTTGATCCGCCATTTCAACTAATGTGGTTTTTATGCCTAGATGGTGGAAGGCTTCCATCATTTCCAAACCGATAAAACCACCACCAACGACCGTAGCGTGTTCAACTTTGTTGGTTTCGATCGTTTTAATGATGCGATCCATATCTGGAATATTGCGCAGCGAGTGTGTTAACGGGTTATCAATACCCGGAATAGGCGGCACAACTGGACCTGCGCCAGGGCTAAGTAGAAGAAAGTCGTAGCTCTCTTGGTATTCCGAGCCATCAAGCAAATTGTTAACCGTAACCGTTTTGTCTTGACGGTTAATAGAAACCACTTCGTTCATCACACGGACATCAACATTGAAACGCGCTAGAAAGCTCTCAGGCGTTTGAAGAAGCAGTTTGCTGCGCTCTTGGATATCGCCACCAATGTGATAGGGTAAGCCACAGTTTGCAAATGACACAAATGGACCGCGTTCAAACATAATGATTTCTGCGTCTTCACTAAGACGACGAGCGCGAGCTGCTGCAGATGCACCGCCAGCAACCCCACCAATAATCACGATTTTGCTCATGGATTTCTCCTGCTGAATGATCGAAAACGCCTACACCTTACTTAAATAAATTAGCTTAGTCTAATATTATTTAATCTACATTAGCATTGACTTAATAATATTAATTAGTAATATCTAATAAAATGTAATGTAGTAATGAAGAGGCATAAGAATGGGCGACAGTATGCTACAAAGTGCGACCGAAGCGAGTGAGCTGCTTAAAATTATGGCTCATCCAGAGCGCCTAATCGTGATGTGTAAGCTGATTGAAGGCGAGAAAGGGGTCGGTGAACTGTTTGAAGGTTCATCATTAAGCCAATCTGCTTTTTCACAACATCTCACCGTATTGAGAAAGCACGACATCATTAAAGCTAGAAAGGTTTCTCAGCAGGTATTTTATTCAATTTCTGATGAAAGAGTTGGTCCGCTGGTTGAGGCCTTTAAGCAAGTTTTCTGTAAGTAATTAGTTTGGCGGTTGCTATGTTTGAAGTTCCTTGGATGTCGCTTTTGGGCGGCATAATAGTTGGCGTATCAGCGATAACACTGATGCTATTTACTGGCAAGACTGCTGGGATCAGTGGGATCTTAAACGGTGCCGTTGAGAGCGCAGACCGCGTTTGGCGAATTGTTTTTTTAATTGCGATGGTATTAGGTGGCTTGTTTGCTGTTTATGTTCTTGGCGGGCATGTACCAGATCAGTACAGCGGTTCTCTTATTTTAGTTATCGTTGCTGGCTTGTTAGTCGGTGTTGGTACGCGTATCGGCAATGGTTGTACTAGTGGCCATGGCATTTGTGGAATAGGGCGTTTCTCAATCCGTTCTGTGGTCGCGACGTGTACTTTTATGGCCACAGCCATGTTAACCGTCTTGCTAGTATCGTGAGGAATAGTGTCGTTATGAAAACTCACGTAATGAAAAGTATTAAGCAAATGTCCGTTGTTGCATTTTCTGGTGTGCTCTTTGGTATTGGTATGGTGGTCTCTGGTATGGCTGAACCGGCAAAAGTGATTGGCTTTCTCGATATTACTGGGGCATGGGATCCAAGCTTAGCCTTCGTAATGGGCGGAGCACTTGCGGTGTTCGTTCCAGCTTATCTTTTATTAATAAAGCCAAGAAGCGAATCTGTGTTTGGTGATGAGATTGTATGCCCAACTTCTAAAGCGATAGACAAAAAGTTAGTCGGTGGTGCTGTACTGTTTGGTATTGGTTGGGGCTTACTGGGTGTGTGTCCTGGTCCTGCGGTTGCCAGCCTTATTACTGGCAACACACAAGTTCTGCTCTTTATAGCGGCAATGTTGGTTGGGTCATTCACCGCTAAAAGAATGGTTCGTGGCTAAAGAGTTCTTCAACGCAAAAAAGAGTATCTCAACGTTAACAGAGAACTTAAACGCTAAAAAGTGAGTGTCGTAGAAACCGGGCAATGGTCACTCAGTTTATAGTCGAGTACATCTTGTGTTTTGAAAACGGTTTGAACACCAGACGACGCCTTTAAATCACCACTCGCAATGATGTGGTCTATCACCAAGCGGAATTGGTGGGTTTTATTCGGATTACGATTAGAGCGCACTTTACATTCTGCTTTAGTGTCTTTAGTCACTAGCTTTGCACTAGTATTGTCCGATATCACGTCCCACAACCAATCTCCTTGATAACCCAAGTTGTGGTTAAAGTCGCCAAGCACGACATAATGTTGTTTGTTGTCCTCGCGCGCCTTTATCCACTTAGCTAGTGCCTGTCCTTGTTGTTTCACTATCTTACAATCGCGGTTATTACGATACGCGCCACTGCAACCCGCTTTCAGATGTACAGAGAGTAGGTGAGTCTCGTTTTCTTGGTTTGGATTTAAAACAAGGTAGCTCGCGAAGCGCAGCTTGATGTTGCCTCGTGTGATAGAGAAGTCTGGCTTGTCTAATACGCTTACGCCATTGCGCACGGCAAAGCCTGTGTATTGGTTGGTGTCGTTAAACTGAAGGTGTCGGTTGGAGGCGTTTGAACGATCGGAAAGATAAATAGTGAAGTCATTGCCAACGGCTTTTTGGATGGCAGCAGCACTTTCGACTTCTTGAAAAGCAAGAATGTCGGCTTGTGTTTTATCCACATAGTGGGTCAGTTTTTCAAAATCTTGTGGTGTTCTCGACACTTTTCCACCATCTATAGATAACCATTCTATGTTCCAACTGGTTAGATTGATGGAGTTTTGAGCAAATGAAAGAGAACTAAAAAGTAATATTAACGTAACAAAAAGTGATCGCATTTTGGCCTGTTGCACTCCTATCTTTTAGCGTATTCCTTTCCATCCTTTATCCTACAAGACCTCCAAAAATAGCAAGTAGATTTAGTACCAATTTTGCAATTTTCATGGTTTTCTTCGCAACTGAGATCAACGCCAATAAGATCGATTTCTTCTTGTTCGCTAGCCAATCTTTATTGATCAAAATCAATGTTTTCGAGTGGTGCTTCTCGTTAAATAAGCCACAATATATTGTGTTGCTAGAATAAAAAATAACCCCATATAGTGTGTTTGTGGATAACTCTGTGAGTATGCTCGGGTAAGGAGAACAAGGTGAAACCAATCGTAATCAAACGCGACGGATCAAGAGCTCCGTTCAACAGGGATCGTATCCAAGCAGCAGTTGAAGCAGCAGCGGAAAACAAAGATAAAGATGTCGCTATTTATGCTCTTAATGTGGCTCTTGCTGTCGAGTTACAGTTAAGAGAACACGATGAAGTTCACATCCATGAGATTCAAGACTTAGTCGAAAATGAACTCATGCAAGGTCCTTACAAAGCCCTAGCGCGTTCTTACATTGAATATCGCCACGATCGCGACATCGCTCGTGAGAAGCAAAGTGCACTAACTCGCGAAATCGAAGGTTTGATTGAAGAAAGTAATCTGGATCTAATCAACGAGAACGCGAACAAAGACGGCAAAGTAATTCCGACTCAACGTGACTTGTTGGCTGGTATCGTAGCGAAACACTACGCGAAGACGCACATTCTTCCTCGCGATGTGGTTCAAGCGCACGAAGTGGGTGACATTCACTACCACGATTTAGACTACGCACCGTTCTTCCCAATGTTTAACTGTATGCTTATCGATCTTAAAGGCATGCTGACGCATGGTTTTAAAATGGGTAACGCTGAGATTGATACGCCAAAATCAATTTCGACTGCAACAGCGGTAACAGCACAAATCATTGCTCAAGTCGCGAGCCACATTTACGGCGGTACAACCATCAACCGTATTGATGAGGTTCTAGAACCGTACGTAATCACAAGCTACGAGAAACACCTAGAGATTGCAAAAGAGTGGAACATTGCTGAGCCAGAAGAGTTCGCAAAAGCGCGCACTGAGAAAGAGTGTTACGACGCATTTCAATCTCTAGAATACGAAGTAAACACGCTGCATACAGCGAACGGTCAAACCCCATTCGTTACGTTCGGTTTTGGTCTTGGTACAAGCTGGGCATCCCGCCTGATCCAGAAATCGATTCTGAAGAACCGTATTGCAGGTCTAGGCAAGAACCGTAAAACAGCGGTATTCCCTAAACTTGTATTCGGCATCAAAGATGGTTTGAACCACAAATCAGAAGATCCAAACTACGACATCAAGCAACTTGCGCTTGAGTGTGCGTCTAAGCGTATGTACCCAGACATTCTTAACTACGACAAAGTAGTGGAAGTAACCGGTTCATTCAAAACGCCAATGGGTTGCCGTAGCTTCCTTGGTACTTACGAAGAAAACGGTGAGCTGATTCACGAAGGTCGTAACAACCTTGGCGTCGTGAGCTTGAACCTTCCTCGTATCGCTATCCGTGCAAACGGAAGCGAAGAGAAATTCTACGAGCTTCTAAATGACCGCCTACGCCTTGCTCGTAAAGCACTAGAGACACGTATCTCTCGCCTTGAAAACGTGAAAGCACGCGTGGCCCCAATCCTATACATGGAAGGCGCATGTGGTGTTCGCTTGAAAGCAGACGACTCAATCGCAGATATCTTCAAGAACGGTCGTGCGTCTATTTCTCTTGGTTACATCGGTGTACACGAGACAATTAACGCGCTATTCGGTACAGAAGCGCACGTTTATGATGACGCTGTTTTGCGTGAAAAAGCGGTCGCTATCATCAAGCATCTAAAAGATGCTGTGAATCAATGGGCTGACGAAACAGGTTATGGCTTCAGCTTATATGCAACGCCAAGTGAAAACCTATGTAGCCGTTTCTGCCGAATCGATGCGAAAGAGTTCGGTGTAATTGAAGGCGTAACAGACAAAGGTTACTACACCAACAGCTTCCACCTAGATGTTGAGAAGAAGGTGAACCCGTACGACAAGATCGACTTTGAGATGCCTTACCCAGAAATCTCAAGCGGCGGCTTTATCTGCTACGGCGAGTTCCCGAACATGCAACGTAACGTTGAAGCACTAGAAAACGTATGGGACTACAGTTACACCCGAGTGCCTTACTACGGTACAAACACGCCAATTGATGAGTGCTACGAGTGTGGCTACAACGGCGAGTTTGACTGTACAAGTAAAGGCTTCACTTGCCCAAGCTGTGGTAACCATGACTCAACTAAAGTATCAGTAACACGTCGAGTTTGTGGCTATCTAGGCAGCCCAGATGCACGCCCGTTTAACTTCGGTAAGCAAGAAGAAGTGAAGCGCCGAGTTAAACACCTGTAAGGTTAACTACCACTCGTTTTACACTTTGAAAATCAACTTTAAACAGGTTGATTTTCTCTTTCTCGATAACACAGAGACGCATTATGAATTACCACCAATACTATCCAATTGACGTTGTTAACGGACCGGGTACGCGCTGCACGCTGTTTGTGTCGGGTTGTGTGCATCAGTGCCGTGGCTGTTATAACCAGTCGACGCAACGTTTGGATTCTGGTGTACTTTTCACGCAAGAAGCGGAAGACAAAATCATCGCTGACTTAAACGACACGCGTATCAAACGCCGTGGCTTGTCGTTGTCGGGTGGAGATCCGCTTCACCCTGCTAATGTGCCTCATATTTTGAAGATAGTGAAAAGGGTGAGAGAGGAGTGCCCAGGTAAAGACATTTGGGTTTGGACTGGCTACACGCTGACGGAACTGAATGACGCGCAAAGGGAAGTGGTGCAATACATCGATGTTTTGATTGATGGTAAGTTTGAACAAGACAAGAAAGACCTCAATCTCGAATGGCGTGGCAGTTCAAACCAAATCATTCATCGCTTTACGGACATCTAATCAAGCACTCTCCGCACATAAAAAGGGCTCACGCGTGCATAACGGGTGAGCCCTTTTGGTGTGAGTTCGTTAATGTCTTTTTGGTTACGCTGTCACCGATTGGTCATCTTCAATCATATTATTTATCCAACGTTTAGATTGAATACGGTAAGTCGTCAGTACGCCTTTCACTAACTCTTCCGCGAGCAGAGACATCAAGACAAAATGCAAAGGCAGCCCTAACACCATGCCTGCGTAATAAGTAAGGGGGATGCCAATAGCCCACTGACCGAACGTGTCGATGAAAATGCTATAGCGAATATCAGCGCCACTCTTTAGTACGCCGCCAATCCCAACCATGTTAAACACCCTCAAAATCATACCTAGCGCCATGACTAAACATACGTTAAGTGCCATGTCTGCATCGGTTAACGGGCTCAGTACCAATAGGTGATGAATCATGGGCGAGCTCAACCACACTAGGAAAAACAGCAAGGTGGCTAAGATTGCGCTGGTTAACACATACCACCACGCCGTTTTCTCGACTCGGTCATAATGTTTTGCACCAATATCATTCCCAAGAAGAACGGATGCAGCGACCGCAAATCCCATAAAGGTTGAAATCAGTACCCCTTCAATCGGTGATAAGAATGAGATGATCGCCAGTTCTGAAACGCCCAATTGACCATAGATGATGCTGTAAACGATCAATCCACCAGTCCAAAGTGCATCGTGGACCAACATGGGTAAAGAAACCTTAAAGTACTTTTTTCGATACTGTTTTAAGCGGCCTTGTACCCAATCGAACTTAGTCGGAATTAGGTAAGCATATCGTTTGTAGAAAAAATAAATCAAGACGGCGGTTTGGAAAAATCGAGAAACAAAACTACCTACGGCTGCACCAAATACGCCCCATTGAGGGAAACCAAATAAACCAAAAATCAAAACATAATTAAGCGCGACGTTAACGACAATGGCGGAGATACTAACGTTGGTTGCCAGTTTGGTTTGGCCCACGGAGCGCAATACCGCTTCAATCGGTACTACTATCGCCGTAGCAATGAGGCTAAAGCCCGTAACCACAAGATAATCACGTGCATAAGTGACGTATTCAGGATCGTCTGACATAAAAGAGACGATCTCTTCATCAAAAATCGCATAAAGAACGATAAACGGCAGCGTCACCAAAATGGAAATAAACCAAGATTGCGCCAACGTTCTGCGAATTCCGGCTAGGTTTCCTGAGCCGTAGTATTGAGAAGCAAGTACGGTAACTGCACCGCACAGGCCAAAGACAACCGCTAGGTTGAAGAAAAAGATACGATTTCCAACTCCAACTGCTGCCGTTGCAGATTCTCCGAGTAGGCTTACCATGAAAATATCCACGACGCCGAGCAAAGCAAAAAGCATGGACTGAAGTGAAACAGGTAGGCCAATCGTAATCAGCTTTTGCCAAAATGCTTTATCGATGTATTCGCGTGTTAAGAGCATCGCATTTCTCCTTAAAGATTAATGCGAGTAGTTTATCCTCATGATTTGGCGCTGTATTTTTCAAAGGAATCCAAAACCTTTGTAAAACTCTCTACTAACGCACATGTGAGCCAATAAATCATGGAAGATAAACAAGAACGCTACGCGATTTCAGAAAAAACTTATCAAGAGTTTATTGATCACAGTCGAGTATTAGCACTTGAGGAGAGAGGCATTGTGCAGTGCGGCATTGCCACTTGTCGTGACTTCTTCACTGTTTATCGTAAAAACCAAAAGAAACACATGCTGCTCTATACGGTGCGTGGTAAAGGGTGGCTAGAGAGTGGGACTTATCGATACGATTTGGAACCGGGCTCGTTGATTACAGTACCCGCAGGTGTTGAAAACGGTTTTGGTATAGAAGAAGAACCTTGGCAGATCGCGTGGCTTTTTCTTGCTCCTGATAGAGAGTGGCCGATATTAGAATGCGATGTTCGCTACCAGCTTTCATCTACACCTGAAGTGATGTATGCATGTATCCAAACGTTACTACGCAGCATTAACCTTCCAATCGATTATGGTGGTGCGGTAGGTGAGCATAGTGTGGCTCAGTTAGAGCTGATGTTAAACATGCCGCCCTCAGAGTCGATATCACGCAGCCAATTGAGGCTTCGGCGTGTATTTGACCTTGTCCAACGTCAGCTCCATAAGGATTGGAGCGTTGAGCAGGTGGCGGCTCTATATCCATGTTCGGAGCCTCATTTGCATCGACTGACTCAAAAGCAGTTTGGTCGAAGCCCAATGGCACATTTAACGCGTATGCGCATGGAATATGCTGCTAGGTTACTTCGTTCAACAGAATGGCCAATTCAGCATGTTGGAGAAATAGTCGGATATCCGACCAGCGCTAACTTTAGTACACGTTTTAAAGCGTGGTCGACCATGACACCAAGAGAGTTTAGAAAAAACGGTAGAGTGGATTGGTACAACGAGGAGTGAATCGTTCTTTTTCTGAACGATAGAGCGCACAAAACTCACCGCAATCCAGAATTTTGTTCTCTAATTGATGAAATAAGTGAAAAATCATTTCGTCATTTTTTGCGATGGTGTTAACGTGAGGTTCGGTACTTGAATTTCAAAGGGTTATGACTTTCATGTTTTCTAATCTCCCAACTCCCGTATTAGATCCTATTTTATCTCTATCCGTTGCATACCGTAACGATGAACGTCCAAACAAGGTTGACCTTGGCATTGGCGTATACAAAAACAGCGCAGGCGAAACGCCGATTATGAAAGCCATTCAAATGGCGCAGGATGTCGTTGTTGAAACTCAAAAAACCAAGTCTTATGTTGGTCTTGCAGGTTGCGAAGAATTTAATAAAAGCATGATCGATTTGCTACTGACGGGAACGCCTGCAATGGATCGTGTTGCAGCTATTCAAACGCCAGGTGCAAGTGGTGCGCTGCGTATGCTCGGTGATCTAATGAAGATCGCACAGCCAGATACGACGGTTTGGATTTCCAACCCAAGCTACGTAAACCACAAGCCAGTGATGGAAGCAGCAGGCCTTAAAGTTAAGTTCTACCACTATTTCTCTTCGGAAACGAAACAAGTAGACACCGAAAAAATGATGGATGCTCTTGCGAAAGCTGGGCCTTCAGATGTGGTACTTCTTCATGGTTGTTGCCACAACCCAACTGGTGCGGATATTGACTTCTCTGCTTGGCAAGCCATTACAGAATTGTCGCAGAAGAACGGTTTCATCCCATTTGTGGACATTGCTTACCAAGGCTTCGGTGATGGCCTAGAAGAAGACGCAAAAGGCCTTCGTTTTATGGCAGATAACGTTGAAGAGATGTTGATTACTACTTCATGTTCGAAGAACTTTGGTCTGTACCGTGAACGAACTGGTGCAGCGATTGTGGTTGGTAAGAACATGCATGATGTAACCAATGCAAAAGGTAAACTCCTCACTCTAGCTCGCTCGACTTACACGATGCCACCCGACCATGGTGCAGCTTTAGTTAAGACCATTCTGCAAGATGACAATCTCACTTCCGTTTGGAAGCAAGAATTGAGTGAAATGCAACATCGTTTGGTTAGCCTTCGTCAAAGTTTGTGTAACGAGTTGAGAAACAACCATAATACAGATCAATTTGATTTCATTGAGGGTCACAAAGGCATGTTTACTGTGCTAGGCTTTAGTGGAAACCAAATGGCGCAACTGCGTGAAGATTATGGCATTTATGGTGTTGGCGATGGTCGAATTAACATTGCCGGACTTACCGAAACTCATATTCCATACGTAGCGGACGCAATTAAGAAAGTATCTCAAGCTTAATTGGAGTGTGGATGAAAAACTGGAAACTGATTCTGCCGCTTATGATGAGCGGCAGTTTAATTGCTTGTACGTCAACTCAAACGACGCAGGAACCTGTTGAGCCAGAGTCGCCAAAGGTCGAAGAGCCCGTTAAAGTCGAGCCAGAAGTGAAACCTGATGTAGATCCAAAGCCAGAGGTGGAGCCCAAACCAGAAGCGAAACCAGAGAAAAAGCCGGAACCAAAGCCTAAGAAGCCAGTCAAGGTCACAAAAACACCCGATGGCATGTTAATTCTTGGTTCTGAAGAATGGGTTTATGTTCCTGAAATTGACCAGACTTTCAAGGCTAGAGTCGATACAGGTGCGACAACATCATCAATTAGTGCGACTGACATTGTTCCGTTTGAGCGTGATGGTAAAGACTGGGTTAAATTTAAGATAGATTTAGGTGACAAAGACACCAAAGAATTTAAAGTACCCGTTGAGCGCTGGGCTAAAGTTAAGCAGTCTTCGTCAGAAGAGGTGGATAAACGAGCGGTGGTAAAAGCCTACATTACCGTTGGGGATCACAAAGAAAAGACAGAGTTTACGTTAGCGGATCGCGGACATATGACGTTTCCAATTTTGCTTGGTCGAAGCTTTTTTAGAGATATCGCCGTTGTAGATGTATCGAAAAAATATGTGCAAGATAAACCTAAAAAAACCGCTAAAAACTGATGTATTACAGCTAGTTTCTGCTACAAGCTAATGATTCGTGATTAACAAAAAATGGCCTCCAAAATTGGAGGCCATTTTTATTGAATCATATGCTTGCTTGTGATGCCCTGGTAGTCATAGTCATGTCCACTAAAATGCAAAACGAGCAGACATTACAATTTGCTGGCCATAGACACCATTATTTTTGAAATCTGCACCAAGCGATAGTTGCTGAGTTGAGTGGAATCGTGCGCCCAGATTGTAAATGGTGTTCGAATCGTCATTATCTATGATTTGGCCGATACGGCCATGTAGCTCAACATTTTGCATAAACCAAATACGAGTGCCAATATTCACTTCCGTGCGCCACTCGTCGCCCACTTTATCACTGCCGTTCTCTTTAATGTTGTGTACCAACATTTGGCCATAAATATCTGCAAATTGGCCTGCTGGCCCATTAAAGCCTATACCACCAGCAATGTCCCAGTCTCCGCTGAATTCACTGTCTGCGCGAGCAATGAAATGGGTATTCTCTGTAAAGTAGGTATTGAACTCGCCACCAAATGTACCAGGGCTAGTGCCCATGCGAAATTCCATCGTGTTGTAGTTGAAATTATTTGCGTGTGCGGAAAGTGGCAAAATAGCACACAAACCAAAGGCTGCAACCTTTAGAGCTTTACCTAGCATGGTGTCTCCGGGCAAGATGATTAAAATGAACAAAAAAATGGTCTGCAAAAAGCAGACCAAGATTGATAAAGCTATCATTTTAAGTGCTTGCCGTCACTATTTAGCTGTAATCGTCACTACATCATGTTGATATGCACAGCAATCGGGGTTTGTTTTACATGACCACGAGTTGTTCGACTTCAATCTCTGGTTTGTTCCCGCCTTCAAATTCGCCAAACAGACGGACTTTAGTCGTGTGATCAATCGGAGTATTTAGCTGAATATCGTCATCGAGTTCGACCATCACTTCACCGGAACCATCGCTAAAGACAAACTTATCCGCGCGAACTTGACGCAATAAGTTACCTTCAACGACCACATCTTTTTCAGTAAACATATTGGAGTCGTTTAGCAAGGCATCCAATTTTTCCACAGTGACAGGACCGTTAAACTGCAAGTTTGATTGGTTTTGAGCGTTATCTTTCGCGAACGCGATAGAAGGAGCAATAGCTAAGGCGGCGATTGTTGCGATAATTGTATTCTTTTTCATGTTACATCCTCATCGGTTTGTTTTGATGGGGTCATTAAAACAGGGCTTGTTTGAACCAATGATGATTTCAACATTCATATTCTATTCATTTGCTTGAGTAAGTGGGGACGATGACGTTATGATTGTTCATCTTCCTCTATTCCTTAGAAACATTCATGAAATCAGCGATCCCATCTTTAATGGTTCAAGGCACCACTTCGGATGCCGGAAAAAGTGTCCTTGTGGCAGGTTTATGCCGTGTATTAGCACGAAAAGGGATAAATGTTGCCCCATTTAAGCCACAAAACATGGCACTAAATAGTGCGGTTACCAAAGATGGCGGTGAAATAGGTCGAGCACAGGCCGTTCAGGCACAGGCGTGTAATATTGAGCCAACTGTACATATGAATCCGGTTTTAATTAAACCTAACAGTGATACAGGTGCTCAGATCATTTTGCAGGGTAAGGCGATTTCCAATATGGATGCGGCTGGCTTTCATGATTACAAGAAAGTGGCGATGGACACGGTGTTAGATTCCTTCTCTCGTCTGACTCAAGAATTTGATTCGATCATTATCGAGGGCGCGGGGAGTCCTGCTGAAATCAATTTACGAGAAGGCGATATTGCAAACATGGGTTTTGCTGAGGCCGCTGATGTACCAGTGATCATTGTTGCTGATATTGATCGTGGTGGAGTGTTTGCACATTTGTACGGAACACTTGCGCTACTTTCTGAATCTGAACAAGCGCAAGTAAAAGGATTTGTTATCAACCGTTTTCGAGGTGATATTCGTTTATTGCAATCGGGCCTCGATTGGCTAGAAGAAAAAACAGGTAAACCTGTACTTGGTGTACTTCCTTTTCTCCATGGTTTGAATTTAGAAGCAGAAGACGCGATCACTGCGCAGCAAGAGTTGCACTCTGAGGTAAAACTGAATGTTGTTGTGCCTGTTTTAACCCGGATTAGTAATCATACTGATTTTGATGTGCTGCGATTGAATCCAGACATCAATCTACGTTATGTAGGTAAAGGCGAAAAAATAGATAAAGCCGACCTGGTTATTTTGCCTGGGACCAAATCAGTGAGAGACGATCTGGAGTATCTAAGAAGCCAAGGGTGGGATAACGATATCTTGCGTCATATTCGTCTTGGTGGAAAAGTGATTGGTATCTGTGGCGGCTACCAGATGCTTGGAAACTTGATTGATGATCCAAACGGCGTCGAAGGCCAACCAGGTCAAAGCGAAGGACTTGGGTTGCTTGATATCACTACGACGCTAACTAACAGCAAACAGCTTACAAACACACAAGCACAGCTTTCTCTTAACGGCAAAACAGCCAATGTAAAGGGTTATGAAATCCACGTAGGGCGAAGTGAAGTACGGGGCCTGCAACCTCTTACATTCAGTTCCGGTGAAGCGGAGGGGGCGATCAGCGAGTGTGGCCAAATCATGGGAACCTACCTTCACGGGTTCTTTGACGAGGCAGATGTCTTAAGCCTGGTATCAGAATGGGTAAACGGCACCCAAATCAAACAACAAGACTTTGAAGAGTTAAAGGAGCAAGGCATTAATCGCATCGCAGATGCGATAGAACAACATATGCGCCTTGATTTTTTGTTTAAATAGCACATTAACTGATTGAACTTTATATTCAAATAACCTGTTCTTTCGCTTGCCTTGTATTGGAGTATCTCTATGAAAGCATGGAAACAGCATGCTTGCCTTGCGGCAGTATTAAGCATTTCATTTTCAGCAAACGCAGCAACGAACCTAAAAGTGTATGCAGCCTCTTCTATGACGAATGCGATTAACGAGATCGCGCAAAACTTTGAAGAAAAGTATGACGTTTCTATCACTCCCGTTTATGGTGGTTCTTCTTCTATCGCTCGACAAATTATCAATGGCGCACCAGCGGATGTATTCATTTCTGCGAACACGAAATGGATGGATTATTTGGTCGATAAAGACGTCATTTTTCGTGACAATGTCACAAATCTAGTGCGCAATAGCTTAGTGTTGATTGCTCCCCAGTCTTCAGAATTAACCTCATTTAACTTTTCTGATGCAAAGGCATGGGAGAAGGCATTGCATGGAAATCGTCTTGCTTTAGGCAATCCGACGTCAGTACCTGCTGGTATGTACGCGAAAGAGTCATTGACTACACTGGGTGTATGGAAAGCGGTTCAAACTCACGTCGCACCAGCAAAGAATGTGCGCTTAGCTTTGGCGTTGGTTGAACGTGGAGAAGCGCCTTTAGGTGTGGTCTACAAAACCGATGCTCAGTTAACTGATAAAGTCAAAATTGTCGGCGAATTTGCGAGTGATACGCATGCGGCTATTGTGTACCCGGCTGCAATTGTGAATGATTCTACTGAGTCGGAGCAGTTCTTCCAATACCTAAAATCGGACGAAGCCGCACGCGTTTTTGCTCAATATGGCTTTCAGCAATAAACCGGCCTTCAATTATAGGAACGAAGCGTGACAGAACTGGAATACCAAGCCTTAATGTTAAGCCTCAAAGTAGGCGCGTACGCAGTACTTTGGCTGATTCCTCTCGGCGTTTTTCTTGCTTGGCTACTTTCTCGAAAAACGTTCTTTGGTAAATCGATTCTCGATAGCTTAATTCATTTACCACTGGTATTGCCGCCAGTGGTAATCGGCTATTTATTGTTGATTTCTTTAGGACGACAAGGGGTCCTTGGAAAGTGGCTCTATGAAAACTTAGGGGTAGTATTTAGCTTTAATTGGAAAGGGGCAGTAGTCGCTTGTATTGTCGTGGCTTTGCCTTTGATGGTTCGTTCAGTACGCTTAAGCTTAGATAGCGTCGACCCTAAATTGGAGCACGCAGCCTCTACGTTAGGCGCTTCTCCTTTAAAAGTGTTTCTCACCATCACGTTACCACTGACCATTCCCGGAATTATTACGGGCACGATGCTGTCATTTGCTCGTAGTCTTGGCGAATTCGGGGCGACGATCAGTTTCGTCTCTAACATTCCGGGTGAGACCCAAACGATTCCGCTGGCAATGTACAACTTTATTGAAACGCCAGGTGCAGAAATGCAGGCGGCTCGTCTGTGTATCATTTCTATCGCGTTAGCCTTGTCTACATTAATGATCTCTGAATGGCTAAATCGTAAAGCGGCAAGCAGATTGGGTGCGAAGCAATGACGATTAAAGTCCAATTTAAACAAATGCTTGGTGAGACTGACTTCGACATCAAACTTAAGTTACCCTGTAATGGAATTAGTGCCTTGTTTGGACGATCTGGTGCAGGTAAAACGACGTTGATTAACATCATCAGCGGATTGGTCACTCCAAGGCAAGGGTATGTTGCGGTTGGTGAGCATGTTTTGTTTGACAGTGAACAGGGAATCAACCTACCAACGCACAAGCGTGGTATTGGTTATGTGTTTCAGGATTCACGTTTGTTTCCTCACTATTCGGTTCAAGGTAATTTGTTATATGGCGTTAAAGAAAAAGATGACGAGTATTTTGATGCAGTCACCGAACTCTTGTCTATCAAACCGTTACTAAAGCGCTTTCCGGTATCACTTTCTGGTGGTGAAAAGCAACGTGTTGCGATTGCGCGCGCATTGCTATCTAAACCCAATTTGCTTTTGATGGATGAGCCACTTGCCTCACTCGATATGCCAAGAAAGCGTGAGGTAATGCCTTTTCTTGAGGAGTTGTCGGAGAAGGTAAATATCCCTATTATCTATGTCACACACAGTCTCCAGGAAATTTTAAGGCTTGCTCAGCACCTTGCAATTATTGACCAAGGTAAAATTTCGAGTTCAGGTAAGCTTGAGGAAGTGTGGGCTTCTCATGCTATGCGTCCATGGCAATCTTTCTCAGATCAAAGCAGCTTATTTGAAGGCCGGATTGCTGAACATCATGAACGTTATGCACTGACTTGTATCAGCCTTGCACCTAATGTATTCCTGTGGGTGCAAAAGATCGACGGAACACCAGACACGCCAATACGCTTGCAAGTGCGTGCCAACGACGTTTCTATCACGCTCGAGCAACCCAAGGCGACGTCGATTCGAAATATTTTGCCTGCTATTGTCGATTCCATCGAGGCGTTTAACGCAGCCGATGACAAGCAGAGTATTAATGTATCACTCAAGCTAGACGAGAAATGTTATTTGTGGGCAACGATCACACCGTGGGCCCTTGATGATCTCAACCTAAAAGTTGGTAGCCGTGTTTTTGCACAAATTAAAGGTGTCAGTGTGACACAAAAAGATATGGTACTAGCGCCTCATTAACCGTTTAGACTGATTTACGCTTCATGATCAAAAAAGGCCGCAAAGTGCGGCCTTTGTTACTAGAAGAATGTCGGAATTACTTCGCGAATACTTCTTTGAATTCACGCTTAAGAAGTGGGTCACGACGTGCTTTCTTAAGTTGCTTAACCATGTCTTTCACACAGTTGTGAAGCACATTATCAAGTAGTTGAGCACGGTATTCTTCTTTATCTTCATCTGTCATGTTTTCTGGCAGATTAAGAGTCGGAAACTCTTCCATCACATTAATACCAGCGAATGCTTGGCCTACAGAAACTAGAGCATGAAACTGTTCAAAGTTGTCTAGAATGTTCTGTGCACTTGCTGGCATTTCGTCCCATGATTCACGTACCGCTTCTTCAGACACTTCATGGATAGAGGTAACCATTTCGAACATTTGCTCTGGAACTTCGTCAAATTCGATAACTTTACGTAGCTCTGGAGAAATGCTGGCTAGATCGATTTTTTTGCTTTCGCTGTTAGTTGCTTCTGACATGGTGTGTCTCTCATTACAAAAAGGCGGGAATATTAATACCAAATGCATCAAATAGCTATACCCATTAATCCACAAGATGACCAAAGTGAATGAGTTTGTTGAACTTCTGCTCACAGGCCATGATTAGATAGGGTAACGTCCAGTCTAACTGCTTTATGCAATGGATTCCGTGATATTCAAACAAAAATATAGCACTTAATTATGAGTCGAATGCAACAACTCTATGAGTATGGTATATGTTTAATAAAGACATAATTAAAAATGGAACGCGTTATGCAACCGACAGGGACATCGATGCGAATCCTTCTGGTTGACGATGTTCAGCTAGACAGGATGCAGTTGGCTATTCGTCTAAAGCAACTTGGACATATTGTAAAAGCCGTAGGTAGTGGACTAGAGGCGTTAAATACCTACGAGAGTTTTGATCCGGAACTGGTGTTACTCGATATATCAATGCCAGATATGAACGGTTTTGAAGTCTCTCTTCATATAAGAGAAACGTTTCCGGATTGGATCCCTATTATTTTCTTGAGTAGTCACGAAGAGCCAGAAATGATTGCTAAAGCCATAGACGCGGGCGGTGATGACTATTTAATTAAGCCGGTAGATAAACTGGTACTGAACTCTAAACTTATCGCAATGCAGCGTATTGCTCATATGAGACGAGAGCTTAAGCAAGCGACAGCTCAATTAGAGCAAGTTAATCAACTTTTGACTCAGCAAGCGAATGAAGATGGCCTAACCAAACTCTATAACCGCCGTTATATCGACCATAAGTTGGAATCGATGGTTGCATGGCATGGCCGTCACAACATGCCAATGGCTTTGATTCTATTGGACGTCGATTTTTTTAAACCGTTTAATGATAATTACGGTCATATTGAAGGCGATCGTTGCTTGCAAGCGATTGCGAATCAACTCAAGGCTACTTTTTGTCGCTCTGGGGAATATGTAGGTCGATATGGTGGAGAAGAGTTTGTTGTGTTGCTAGGGTGTACCGACACTCAAACAGCAGAAAGAGAAGCTGAGCGTATACAAGAGGCTATGTATTTTCTCGATTACCCACATGATTATTCTAGTGTGTCAAATAGAGTGACGGTGTCACAGGGTGTTTTTGTTTTTCAACCGACAGGGAAAGAAGAGCAATCAGACTTGTATGCAACCGTTGATAAAGCGCTATATACCTCGAAGTCTTTGGGAAGAAACACACATACTGTAGTTAATTCTTTTTAAAAACAAAATCTTATGAATGCCACTCTTTTTGTTGCGTTGTCACTTTTTGGTGGTTATTTTAAAGCTAACTCAAAGTAAGATAGGCAAACAGTGCGAACGGAATGTCGCAATCGGGCGTATACCTTATACCTATGATTAGATAGATAACATCGGGATAGTGGCAACGATGAGTGCAGTTGTTATGCTGATGGGGAAGTTCGGTTTTGTTTTAAACCCAGACAAGCTTGTTAACTTTCACGATTGGTTAGGGCCTAACGAAGCTTTATGCAGTTACGTCCGGCCTTTTTCGCTTTGTAAAGTGCTTCGTCCGCTGATTTAATGACGTCCAGAGGAGCTTGCCCATTCCGGCTATCAGCAACTCCGAAACTTGCGGTAACAAAAACCGACTTTCTTTTCGAACTGTTGCTACCACGACGTTTTTGTCCTTGTTTATGGTTCTCAGGGCGAGATTCTTCATCGCGTAATATCATCTCGTATTCTGCAATCGATTTGCGAGCTTCTTCCAAAAAGTTCTTACATTCGTCAGCGTATTTGCCTTTAAAAACGATGGTAAATTCTTCTCCGCCAAATCGATAAACTTTTGCGCCGCCTGGGGTTTTAGTGAGGCGCGAAGCGACCATTTTTAGAACGTCATCACCAGTATCGTGACCGTAGGTGTCGTTAAACTTTTTAAAATGGTCAACATCAAGCATTGCGATCGTGAACTTCTTACCCATGTGTTTTAGATCGAGATCAAGTGCACGTCTGCTCGGAATCAGCGTTAGGCTATCGGTGAAAGCCAGTTGATGGCTAGCGGAAGCGGCATAAATAATGATAAGCAGCCCTGTTAGCGTAAACATGGTGCTTGATATGTACTGCACATCAAAGAAAATGAACGTCGCAGACGCCAATACCATGGCAGAGTAGGTCATCGCATGGATAATTTCATTCTTCTTTAAAACAAGGATTCCAAGAAAACAGACAATACCCACGCAATATAAAACAAGAATTAAAGGCAGTTTAGAGACCGTCGGTACAATAAATAAAATACCGCTTGTCCATTGTTCAAACCCTCCTTCAACGTAATATGCTAGCGTTAGATAAGACCAAAGAACGAACATTGCTAACATCAAGATGTAAGTCAACATGGCTCTAGAGTCAAAACCTTCTTTACTAAACAAAAATACCGTAAGAAACGAGACAGGAAGTAACGTGGCTAAAATGGTTAGCTCAAGTAAAGCGGTACCACTTTGAAGCGGGACTTGTAGGCGGTGCTGTATCACGAAATAGGCTAGCAACATTGCCAAGCACACCATGGACTCTCTGCCTTGCTTAAATGAATAACAAAGGAGTAGCGCACAACCTAATAGTATGTACGGCAAGTTTGCGGCAATGCCCCAGTTTGCCTGAGTCATCTGAATAATGCTGTCCATGCCCGAACTCACTATGCCCAGTAGCAAAAAAGGGAATAAGAATCTGAAGCCTGATGAAGTCATTGACGATGAGGACATCTATTACAAACTGCCTGAAAATAGTTGACTATATAATTGGTTAGGTAAATCGTTTTATCAATATGGATATTTATCCGTTATTGAATTTCGAACTTTGAGAACTAGCAAGAATACGTCTATTTGTTCCTTTTCCCAAGTATTTTGGAAGACATTACCGCAAAAAGAGAGAGATTGATTAAATTAAGAGCAATCAATAAGTTGTTATAAACAAGTCGTTGCTATACTCATTTCATAGGAAAAAGGAGATTTACAGATGCAGATAAGCTCAGATGTGCACAATTACATGGAAACATTAGTAGGTCAGGTTCTCAGTTTGCCCGAATTTTTAGAACAGTATGACAACGAACAGTTAGCCGATATTGCTTGCCTTGCGCTTATCCAGCTCAAGCCTGTCTATATCCGTTATGATATTGATTTTTTGTCTTCACTTCCTGAACAAAAATTAAGCCAGTTTAAGCAAAGCGCGGATATAGCGGTGAAAAACGCCGCAGAAATGGTGAAAGAAGACAGGCGTAAGAACCGAGAGTATGATGTGCCTGTAATTTTTTCCCATACTAGTTATGATGATGACAAAGAGTTGGATTGGTATGAAAAACCGATCCTTAACGTTAATATTAAGTAAGAGTCGCTCAGTTGACTAGTGAGCTGACCCAAGGAGGAATCGTGGGATTTTTTTCGCGTTTGTTTGGTGGTAGTGAGAAAACGGTTGAAGCCAAAAATATCGAACCAGTTGAATATAAAGGTTTCCTTATTTACCCAGAGAGCCTTTCAGAGGGCGGACAATATCGCATCGCTGGTCGAATAGAAAAGCATGACAATGATGAAGTGAAAACACATCGGTTTATTCGCTCCGATTTGCTTGGCTCAGAGCAAGATGCCAATGACCTTATGTTGAAGAAATCTCAAATGTTTATTGATCAAATGGGCGATAAAATCTTCGACTAGCAATTTACTGCAATTTGATTCCAGTCATCTTAAAAAGAGCCATTAGTGTATATGCTAGTGGCTCTTTCTTTTTAACGCTTAAATCTCTGTTAAGTCAGTATTTAATCGTTACCTGGTTAGACCTCAGTCTAGTACGGTGTTGCGTTGTTATTTTTCGTGCACAGAGCGACAATCATTCATTACTTAGCGTTATATGTAATGAAATTTAGTATTTAAATTACAAAACACTTGAAGTAATGAGACGCGTTCGATACAAACAGAATAATAACAGGGCTGTTAGTCAAGGTGTTATTGTGCAAATGGGTGTCCCCAAACATCATCTTTCGTTTGCAATTGTCTTGCGTGGTAAACAGATAGAAATAAAAAAGAATTAGAGTAGAGCGACGCTCTGTTTTGGGACTAATTTATTGATATGTATACAAGGAGTATGCGTTTTGCAAATCGGTGTACCTAAAGAGATACTCGCGGGTGAATCGCGAGTGGCTGCATCGCCGAAGTCGGTTGAGCAGTTAATAAAATTGGGATTCGATGTCGCGATTGAATCCCAAGCGGGGGTGCTAGCGAGTTTCGATGATGCCGCTTATGAAGCAGCTGGTGCGAAAATCGTTTCTAGTGAAGAAGTTTGGGCATCTGGCCTTATTTTAAAAGTTAATGCGCCAATTGTGGATGATGAGCAAGGCATTGACGAAATTGCGTTACTGCAAGATGGAGCAACACTGGTTAGCTTTATTTGGCCGGCTCAAAATGCTGAGTTGATGGAACAACTTTCAAGTAAGAACATTAACGTTCTTGCCATGGATTCCGTTCCTCGTATCTCACGTGCACAAGCCTTAGACGCGCTATCTTCGATGGCTAATATCGCTGGTTATCGTGCAGTGGTTGAGGCAGCTCATGAGTTTGGTCGTTTCTTTACAGGTCAAATTACGGCTGCCGGTAAAGTACCTCCAGCGAAAGTATTGGTTGCGGGTGCTGGCGTCGCTGGCTTGGCGGCTATCGGTGCTGCAGGTAGCTTAGGTGCCATTGTCCGTGCGTTTGACGTCCGCCCAGAAGTAAAAGAGCAAGTTGAATCGATGGGCGCTGAGTTCCTGACCGTTGACTTTCAAGAAGAGTCAGGCTCTGGGGATGGCTACGCAAAAGAAATGTCTGATGACTTCAACAAAAAAGCGGCAGAGTTATACGCAGAGCAAGCTAAAGATGTTGATATCATTATTACGACCGCGCTCATCCCTGGTAAACCTGCGCCGAAGTTGATCACCAAAGAAATGGTCGACAGCATGAAAGCGGGCAGTGTAATTGTTGACTTGGCAGCCGCTAATGGCGGTAACTGTGAATATACAGTGAAAGACCAAGTTATCATGACGGATAACGGGGTAAAAATTGTTGGTTACACTGACATGGTTGGTCGTTTGCCTACACAATCTTCTCAGCTTTACGCGACAAACCTTGTTAACCTTCTAAAACTGCTGTGTAAAGAGAAAGATGGCAACATCAATATTGATTTTGAAGATGTTGTTATCCGAGGCGTTACCGTGGTGAAAGCAGGTGAAGTTACTTGGCCAGCTCCACCAATTCAGGTTTCAGCTCAGCCGCAAGTGAAACAAGAACAGCCTGTAAAGCCAGAGCCTAAAATAGAAGAACCTACGTCTCCAACGAAGAAAATTATTGGTGTGGCAGCGGCTGTTGGAGCCTTTGCATGGGTTGCATCGGTTGCTCCGGCAGCGTTTCTTTCTCACTTTACTGTATTTGTTCTAGCGTGTGTTGTCGGATACTACGTAGTATGGAATGTTACCCATGCACTTCATACTCCACTAATGTCAGTAACGAATGCTATCTCTGGCATTATTGTCGTTGGTGCATTACTGCAAATTGGACAAGGTAATGGCGTCGTTTCATTCCTATCTTTTATTGCCGTATTGATCGCGAGTATCAATATCTTCGGTGGTTTCACCGTTACCAAGCGTATGCTTGAAATGTTCCGCAAAGATAAATAGGAGTCACAATGTCTGCAGGATTAGTACAAGCAGCTTACATTGTTGCTGCATTATTTTTCATCATGAGTTTGGCGGGGCTTTCAAAGCAAGAGTCTGCTCGTAATGGTAACTACTACGGTATCGCTGGTATGACGATCGCGCTAATAGCGACGATCTTTAGTCCAGATGCGCAAGGTTTTGGTTGGATCATTATCGCGATGGCGATAGGTGGTGCGATCGGTATTTTCTATGCGAAGAAAGTAGAAATGACCGAGATGCCAGAACTGGTTGCGATTCTACACAGCTTTGTAGGTTTAGCTGCGGTTTTAGTTGGCTACAACAGTTACCTAGATGCGCCAGAAGCAGCAACACATGCTGAGCATGTTATCCACCTTGTAGAAGTATTCTTGGGTGTGTTCATCGGTGCCGTAACTTTCACCGGTTCAATTGTCGCATTTGGTAAGCTGCGTGGTGTGATTTCTTCGTCGCCACTTAACCTGCCTCATAAGCACAAAATGAACCTCGCAGCGGTTGTTATTTCTACGCTTCTTATGATCTACTTCGTAAAAGCAGATGGCAGCATGTTCGCTCTTATTGTGATGACTTTGATCGCGTTCGCATTCGGCTACCATTTAGTCGCTTCAATCGGTGGTGCTGATATGCCAGTTGTTGTCTCTATGTTGAACTCATACTCAGGTTGGGCAGCAGCGGCAGCAGGTTTCATGCTCGCAAATGATCTATTGATTGTAACAGGTGCTTTGGTAGGTTCATCAGGTGCGATTCTTTCTTACATCATGTGTAAAGCAATGAACCGTTCGTTTATTAGTGTTATTGCCGGTGGTTTTGGTCAAGAGATAGTGATTTCAGGTGACGAAGAGCAGGGCGAATATCGTGAAACAACGGCTGAAGAAGTTGCAGAGATGTTGAAGAACTCAAAATCAGTAATCATCACTCCAGGATATGGCATGGCAGTAGCTCAGGCACAATACCCTGTTCATGAAATTACTGATGTACTTCGTTCACAAGGTATTGAAGTTCGCTTTGGGATTCACCCAGTAGCGGGTCGTCTACCGGGGCATATGAATGTGTTACTCGCTGAAGCAAAAGTACCGTATGATATCGTTCTTGAAATGGATGAAATCAATGATGACTTTGCAGAAACAGATACCGTATTGGTTATCGGTGCTAACGATACGGTCAACCCAGCCGCACTGGAAGATCCGAACAGCCCAATCGCTGGTATGCCCGTATTGGAGGTATGGAACGCGAAAAACGTAGTGGTATTCAAGCGCTCAATGAATACTGGTTACGCAGGAGTACAGAACCCACTGTTCTTCAAAGAAAATACATCAATGCTATTTGGTGATGCGAAAGAAAGTGTTGAGTCTATTTTTAAAGCACTTTAACCATTCTTGATTTAAAACTATACAGGGTCAGCAATCGCTGGCCCTTTTTTGTTCCGTTTCAATGTTATAGTAATGCAAATCCTTCTGTTAGCAGATGTCAATTGCTTGTAGATTGATGTATAGTTTTGGCTAATGTAACAAGTGACGGTAACAGTTTGATTAAAAAGTTTTTGCTCGGTTTTGCAACTGTATTGCCGCTTTTTTCGGCACCTGCATTTTCCGATTCACTACCAGAAAGAATAGATACGTTTACAGAGCTATTTAACTATGAAGTAGCTCTTAAGTCGTACGATATTCGTATTCTGCAATCAAATTATCCTACCAAGTTACTTGCGCCAGATTCGCTTCTGCCGCAAACGTCTGACTATCCGTTAAAAGATATCCAACAGCTTTACAGCTTGGCGAATACTTGTCGTGGCAAATTACCATTAAGTCCTTTAATTACTGAGCCTTTGGTATTTACAAGAGCGATTTGCAAAGGGACGCAGCTGACACCTCGTTGGTTCTCGCGTAGTGGTCTCATTCACCCTGGTGGTGGGACGTACGCGGCACGTTATGTGGATAAGTATCCAGAACTCAAACCCAAACTATCTCAGTACATGCATATAAAAGAGCGTGATAACGAGGAAGGGGATGAGTTGCTAGAAAGCTTGAAAAACATGGATGACGACGCCATTAATGCTTTGATTGCGGGCGCGAGCATGTTTATTGAAGGTAACGAACTTTGGCTAAGACGTGGTGACCGTTACTTTGTTTTCGAGAAAGATATCTGGCAAGAGAACGTAGCGAATGCGGGTCTGTCATACGCTCTAGCCTCTCAAAGCAAAAGTTGCTTTGTTAAACGAGGCAATATTTGTTGGGATGTAGAAGATCACTCGCAAGTTTTGCGGATCAGTATGATCATACTGGTAATCGCCAATATTCTTTTGGTGATTGGTTGGGCGGTGTACCGTTGGAATAGCAAGCGAGAAGAACTACGTAGTAGAATGCTCGTGTTGCAAATTTTAACGCATGAGCTCAGAACACCGATTGCATCTCTATCACTAACGGTTGAGGGCTTTCGTCGAGAGTTCGAGCATTTGCCTGAAAGTGTGTATGACGAATTCCGCAGATTGTGTGAAGATACGCGCCGCCTGCGTCAATTGGCAGAAGCGAGTAAAGATTATTTGCAATCTGATAACCAAATGCTTGCAACAGACTGGGTACCATCCGTAGCAGATTGGTTAGAATTTAAGATCGAAGAAGAATTTGATAGTGCCGTGCTTTTTAACATCAATGAAGATGTGGCTGCTAAAGTTAATGTGTACTGGTTAGGAACTTGTATCGATAACTTGCTTCGTAATGCGCTTAAGTACGGTGTCGCACCGGTTGAATTGGATGTCTCAACTAGTGAAGAAAAAATAGTATTCCAAGTCCGAGATGCAGGAGGCCTAACGGCTAAAGATTGGGCAAATTTGAAGAAACCGTTCGTAAGTAAGAGCGGGTTAGGACTTGGATTAACAATCGTTGAATCTATGGTAGGCCGCATGGGCGGAAAAATGTCCTTAATGGGACCACCTACAACTTTTATATTGGAGATACCTTGTGAAACAGACACTGCTTCTCGTTGAGGACGATAAAAACTTGGCTGACGGCCTGTTAGTAAGCCTGGAACAAGCAGGATATGAGTGTTTACATGTGGAGCGTATTGCAGACGTAGAGCCACAATGGAAAAAAGCTGACTTGGTAATTCTCGATCGCCAACTCCCAGATGGTGACTCTGTACAATGTCTCCCAGAATGGAAACAGATTAAAGACGTACCAGTTATCTTGTTAACGGCACTTGTTACCGTAAAAGATAAAGTTGCAGGCCTTGATTCCGGCGCGAACGACTACTTAACAAAGCCTTTTGCTGAGGCGGAGCTTTTTGCGAGAATCCGTGCACAGCTACGAGCACCGGATTCAGCAGAACAAAGCAACGCTGATAAAGTGATTACAAAAGACTTAGAGATTGACCGCTCGACTCGTGAAGTGACTTATAAAGACGAGCTAATTACGCTTACTCGAACAGAGTTTGATTTGCTGCTATTTTTGGCGTCAAACTTAGGTCGCGTGTTTACTCGTGATGAGCTACTTGACCACGTTTGGGGTTACAATCACTTCCCGACAACACGTACGGTTGATACACATGTACTACAGCTTCGTCAAAAACTGCCAGGACTGGAAATTGAAACACTTCGTGGTGTTGGCTACAAGATGAAAGCATAAGTCGTAATGAAAATACTACTCCCTGTAGTTGTCTCATTAGCGTTAGTGAAACCAGTCCATGCGATGGACTGGTTTCAAACTAACACGCCTTTAACACAGGCACATCAACACTTACTTGAAGATGATCTTGCGGGTATGTTCAACTCTCTTGTTGAACTCTGGCAAACGGAACCAAGTAAAGATTTGACTCCTCACCTTAATGATCTTCTTGGTCAGTCACTATCTAAAAACTGTGGCAAGGCTCTCACTGGTGTAACGCTGCCTGATTGGATAAGTGGTGTGAACGTTATTCGTCAGACTATTCAAAGCCCTGGGCGAGATACATTTAGATTGGTGATCAAGCTAAGAGCTACAACTGACATCGAAAATATTTCATTTAATCGATGGGTGGATGATTCTATATCCGCGGACAGTTCATTCAGCTATGAACAACAGCCGAGCGGGACAGAACTTGCCAACGAGCGTAGCTACTCGAAACGCTATAACTTAACAGGTAAACTTGAAGCTGGTTTATATCACTTAACCGTTGTTTCTACTGATAAACAAGAGTATCGAACTTGGGTAATACTTGGAGATTCAAACTCTTCTCAATATGTTCGTTGGACATCTAAAGAGAATTGGAAAGTAGAAAAGAGCGCACTTCGTAATCCCCATTGTCCATTACCGCAACTTGAAGTCGGTTTGTATGACTACATTGATGGCCAGTACGAGCAAATGTGGAAAAAGACTTACGAGTCTAACTATCCAAATTCATTGGAGCTAGCGGGTGTCCCAAACGATAGATACGTATTGGCGGTAAGTATCAATAGTCGCCGTTGGCAGGGCGATATAATTGTTGAGCAGGCTCAAACTATTAGCCGAACCTATGATCTTTCTCAGGAAGAATAGTTAAAGAAATACTACTTGTGCCGATAAAGGTTCAGGACGAACTAAAATCACAAGTGTAGTATGAAAAACAAATATAAAATTCTTGCCACTTCTGTTGCTACTATTCTTTTCGCTAATGCTGCTTCTGCTGCTACTTATGCGATAGAGGCTCGTAGTGATGCAATGGGTGGCGTTGGTACCGTATCAGCAACTTATCTAACTGCGCCTTTTTTCAACCCCGCTCTTACTGCGATTTATCGCCGAAATGACGATGCAGGCATGATCGTGCCAAGTTTTGGTGGCAGCTACGATGATCAATATGATCTAGTTGATGAGATCGAACGCATCAGCAAATTGACAGACGTCGATGAAATCAAAAAATCGATGGATGCTATCGATGGGAAAAAGACAGACTTTGATCTTGGTGGTGTCGTTGCCATTGGTATTCCCAACAAATTCTTATCTGCAACTGCATACGGTAAGTTATACACTGAATCATTCGTACAACCAAATGTTGATACCTCAGGTACTAATCCATTAGATGATAGCTATGTACAAGGTGTTTCTATTGGCGTGGCTGAAGCTGGTATTTCACTTGCTAAATACACTAATTTCATGAACCAACACCTTTCTTTTGGTGTTACTCCTAAACTTCAGCGTATATACACATACTCATACGCCACGAGTTTTCAGAATTTTGATACTAAAGACTTACGTGAAAATGAGACCGCGGAAACGATGTTTAACTTAGACGCAGGCGCACTTTGGTTCTTTGGCCCATATCGTCTCGGTATTTCAGCGAAAAATTTGATTGGAAGAGACGTTAAAACAAAATCATTCCAGTATGGTAGTGATACGATAAAATCATACGAATATAGCATGCGTCCTGTATACACTGTTGGGGCTGGGATTGTTGCCGATTACTTTACGATGAGTGTTGACTACGATCTCAACGAAGAAAAACGTTTTTCATCCTTTGATGATAATACGCAAATGATTCGAGCTGGTATTGAATTTGATATTTTGCGTCAAATGGCATTACGAGCAGGGTATATGAAGAACTTAGCTCGAAGTAATGACGAAGGAACCATTACTGCTGGTATCGGGTTGTCTCCACTTAAGTTGTTCGAATTGGATATCGCAGCTCAGTACACAAACGAGAACGCTATGGGGGCATCCATTAATTTCCTTGCTACCTATTAATTGAATCGTTATAGTCAGCTCCTCAAAATGAGGATCTTTTTATGTTTGACGATTTACCCCCTCTATCCCACCAAGAGCAACAACAAGCTGTAGAGAGAATTCAAGAATTGATGGCGAAGGGCACAAGTACTGCAGAAGCTATCAAAATTGTTGCCGAACGGATTCGTTCTGAGTACGCAGAAAAACAACAACAAAACTAATCAATTCATGGACAGGGCATACGCCCTGTTTTTTGCCTTTCTATTTTCTATTCCTTTACATTCCCAAACACCACCCTAATTACGCTGTAACTACAATTTACTAAACCTCTATGATTGTAATCTTGTGCAATTGCCTTTAAGACTAAATAGCGAGTTGGTAAAATTTTACCTAATCGTGTTAACCTTAGTTTTCGTAGCACAGGTAATTAGGCATTTTTTAAAGAACTAATAAATTAAACTCAATAATATCAATTATTTACCTCAGGAATTTAATCTGCCAACCATATTGGTTGCGATTGATCTTGTAATTTAATTACAAGGCGCGAGAGGGCTTCGTTCCCAGGTAGAGGATTATGCTAAAAAAAGAAAAAAGATACACCGTAACTTATAACGGTAATTAAACTAGACTTATTAAATACGCGATATAAGAACAGTAAGCACTCGCAGACATATGTAATAGATGAATCGAAGTTCATCTTATTGAGCTGTTTTTTTAGCCGAAATACGTCTCCTGGATTTGAGCGGAGAGTTACATATTGAACACGCTTATCCTAAAGTAGTTTTACTAAACTAGGCGACGTTGAAGTGGGTAATATGAAACCTCAAGAGTAGTAGAAATCAAGAGCAGTAACGCCTATTACAACGTAACGTTTCCTGACGTCCTTCCTGTTAAATAGTCCGATAATTAGAGAAGAAATTTGAAAAACATCGTTGATCTTTGGATGAGTAGCAGTAGTTTTGATGTTGTGTTCGCTCTATGTGGACTAGACTTAATATGAGAACAAAAACTAACCAAGGGAGGAATGATGGGTTACAAGCACGTTTTGGTTGCAGTCGACTTATCTAAATCTAGCCAAGCCGTTATCGAAAAAGCAATAATGCAAGCAGATAACTCAAGCAGCAAACTCTCATTTGTTTACGTAGATGTTGATCGCATAGTCATGGAAGCGAAGGAAGAGCAAGAATTGGAAAGAAGGCTGCAAGAGCTCGCTGATAAATGCTTATACCCAGTAAACGAGACCATGGTAGTAATCGGCGATCTTCATATAAAACTATCGGGAATCGTCAAAAAAGAGGGGATAGATTTAGTTGTCTGTGGTCATCATCACAACTTATTGAGTCGCTTTTTTTCATCGATACCAAAGGTTGTGAACGAAGTTGAAGCTGATTTATTAATCGTCTATTTAGACGAGTGATCGACAACTCTTGTTCGCACTCATCATTTTTTGTCACTAAAAAGCCGAACGTTTATGTTCGGCTTGGTGTATCGGTGATAATAAAAGTTTTTAGCCAGGAATGATTGATGCCTCATGATGAGATAAAACAGATGCAGACTCCGCGTTTGACTGCAGATCAAAATGTACGTTAACTTGCACGCCTTCTCGCTCAAAAGTGACATCATCAAAATCGGTCATAGCGATTTTGAATCCATTTATAGCAAAAAAGCCAGTCACCATAGTTCGCTGCTTAATTTCTAATGCAGACGCGAGTAGCTTATCCATGGCGTTCTCCTTGGTTATTGTGGGGATATGGGTAGAAGATACACATAGATTGGTATGAAATCAATTTTATATAAAGTTGCTTTTGATGAAAATTTTAATGTAAGTCAATCTATCGTTTACCCCACGTGATTTATTCCACGCAAAACCTTGATAACAAGACGGCAGAGCATCTCACATTGTGATAGCAAGCATAAAGATGGGGGTGTTAATAAATACCTCTGAAACAATATGTTACAAAGATTAGCGTTAGGCCTAGTTGAGTAGACAACGCAAAATTCTAAATCTGAACAACCGCCCTAAAATGACTCACTCTTCAATACTTGTGATAACTCAGACCTAATAAAAGTAGATATCTCAGCTAGCTTTCTTGGCAAAGGGTTTTGATAAGGGTAGGCAATATACATGGAACGTTCTATATCAAAAGTTTGCGATATTCGGATGTTTTTGTCTATATAGTTACTTTTAATAAGATAGTTTTGAATGACACCAACCCCAACTCCCTCAGAAACAAAGTTTATTAAAATAGAGGTGTTATCAACTTCGATAACATCAGTATATTGATTTTTAATTGATTCCTTATTCGAATGATGTTTGTAGATTAATAGTGTTTTGTTGTTGGCATTACTTACCCTAGATATCAAAACATCACTATAATCACCAATTTCATGTGCAATAAGAGTGTCATCAATAACATTATTAAGCCTAATCGCTAAATCTACATTGCTTTCTAATAAATTTTCTACATTGTTACTTGACGATATTTCAAAATCAACTTTTGGATATCGTTCTTTTAAGTCTTTAAGAACAGAACCAAAAATAGAAGAGGCTATAGAGTTGGGCATTGTGATTTTAAACTTTCCATCAATGCATTCACTCAACGAGCTAGCTCTGTAATTTAACTCGTGCAAACTCTCTAACGTCTTGATAGCAAGCTCTCTAATGCTTTCGCCATGATCAGTTAAAACGAGTTTCCTTGTTGTTCTGTGGACGAGTGTTACGCCAAGTTGTTTTTCTAATGCTGCTAGCTGCCTGCTGACTTGAGCCTTCGACTTTCCAAGTTCTTTTGATGCCTCAGTAAGAGAGAGGTGTTTACAAATGGCTGCAAAGCAGGTCAGCTCATTGTTCATCAATTCCATGATTGTTACCTTTTTGCAACTCTGAGTCACGTTGTCTTTTAACTGGTGGAAAAGTATAACTTGCATCATCGGAGGGGGACAATGATATTTAAAAGCCGCCATGAAATAATGGCAGACTACTATCTTAATAAAACCATATTGGATATTAAGTTAAACCGATATCCTGAAGGAATTAACTCAATCGGATTAAATATAGAAAATAAAGATTTAAAAATAAAAAAAATTGTCTCGCAAAATTACTAAGTTGGATTCGGGTGATTTAATGTTGATTGTGCATCATTGATAAAGACTCATTTCATATCGGAAAAAGTAATAATAAAAGTTGAAATTGATTCTTTAAATTATAAAGTTAAACGTGTGAGGATATTTAAATATGAAGACTGCAACACAAAATTCGAAAAGATCTGTTTATCAGAAAGATACATTGTATAGAATTATAAATAATATTAGTACTTTGTATACCAAATCACTAGTAAAATTATTTGGTGAAGAGTTGAGAGTCCATCATTGCAAACATAAGATTAATGTAAGAACCACTAACGAGTTGAGTGAACATATGAAGAAAGATCTAGGTATAGATTGAAAAGTAGCGAGTTTACACTTGTTAGATTCCTTGTTCCTATAAAGATAATCTAGTACTTACACTTTTGGGTTAAGCAAATGCGTGTCCATGTTGACTCATATTGAACGAGCAAGATGCAAAACCAACGTGCATGGTGTCGGACGTAACCAAAGATACAGTTCAAGTGGTCGCTGTGGTGGAATCGAAGTTCATGGCCCATACAAGACAGCTGATGAAGCTTGCAAAGCAGCAACAGCCAAATACGGTGTAACTAAACTGACTTCACCAATGCTAATCTTCTAACCCTTAAGTTCGTATTATATCTGCTTATGTTGAATGCGATTGCATATGCTAGTCCTATAAAATGTCTCTCTTTTGAGGGACTATTCAATGAAGTATCACGAAATGACTAAAAACTATATTTTTCGTGAATTTGAATGTGGTTTATCCGTCGAACAAGCTGCTGAACTTTGTTTAAAAACTGTGAGAACCGTCAAAGAATGGGATAAGGGGAAAACCATTCCACCTGAGTGTAAACGGCTGATGAGAATGACAAAGGGTAGGGAATTGAGCCCATCAGAGCAATGGGAGCACTTTAAAATGCACTATGACAGATTGGAACTTCCAACAGGACAATTGGTGACAGCCCAACAAGTTTTGACAGGAATTGCTTTGTTAGAGATTGGGGCATTGACTGACTTAGAGGCAGCTGGCCAAGTGTTAAAATATGCAAGAGCACTAAAGAAAATGATGTAAAAAAGGCTCCGAAAGGAGCCTTAACACGCATTAAAATCTTTGAACAATTTCAGCCACTTGAATTGGCGTCGCTTTATAAGTGTGGGAGTCCACTCTCATATAAGCATCCTCACCAACAAAGCTAATTGCTTTCTGTTTTGGAACGCCTATCCGTAGAATCGTTCTACCGTTATAATTAAAATGATCAATATTATTAAGTACTGATGTTTTTAACGGCTCAGTTAACTTAGACCTTTGTATGTGCTGAATAATCTTTTTGACATATAACTCCGCATCTAGCTCTAACTTATCCGCTTCATGCTCAATACCAAAGATATCTTTTTCAGCAAACTTAATCGGCTGGATACCGAAAATTTCTGATATTTTCTTACTATCGCTTTCTGAGTCTGAGATGCCAAAGTATATATTACCACCCAAACTTTCAGAGCCAATGTTGGCCATTCCACACATAATAGTAATAATTTTGTCCAACAAATTAGAGTTGATAGTTAGATCTTGATATAGATTCAGGATTCCTTGTTTAAATTCAAAGCGAGATGATTCCATTTTAGAGCGTCTTAAATCATTTTCAAAAGAAGTGATTAGGCCCGAACCGCTATGTGCTAAAGAAGGTGAGACATTATGGAAGTAGTTTTGTATCAAGCCTTTGGTGAGCGCGATATTCGTTTTTCTATCTTCTACGGTAACATGTTTACGGTCAGTCTTGATCTTTTTGTGTAGACCCTTTAATGCACCTACTATTTTTTCCATATCACTTGGAGCTTTGGACTCTAAGATAATCAACTCATGCAAAGCCATGAATACGGCATAGAACGCTGAGCGTGCAGAGTTGCTTGCTTTACCGTTGTATATAATACTTTTAAATGTCCCTAACTCACTGGAATCAGCGTAGCGCATGATGTCTTTTAGAACAGATATCACGGCAATTATATCTGTTGTTAACTTAGTTTCGGAATAAGCTGTAACAGCAGAATTAAGAGCGTCATACTTTTCGCTTTCTTGATTATATATATCGTCAAATGAGTCTTTGCTTGCGGCAAAAGGCTCTCTATAAACAATAGAAATAATCAAATCGGCGATCATCTGTTCGTCGACAGAGTCCCGAAGTTCTTTTGTGTTTAAGATACCCTGGCTCACCCAGAAAGTGTCTTGAGCTGATACGCCATAACCTAACTTACTAGAATTAAAGCGTCCCTCAATACTAATCTTGGGCATTTCATATAGTTTCAAAATGTCTTCGGATGGATCACCACGTAACTCAGTCGCAATTCGTCTGACTAAAGAAGAGAACGTCGAGATAACACCTGCTTGTCTTTTTTCTTGAGCACTTAGATGCTTACCACCGGAGTTTATTCTTCCAAAGATATCTGTCACATCGGATTCATCTTCGATAGGGAATATAGTAACTGCAAGTTGGTATTCATATATGTCCGAACATTCCTTAGGCGTTAGTCGCAAGGCTCCTAAATCGGCGCTAGAGATTTTACCTTCCGCTAATGCCTGTTTAGCTGTTCCGAATTCGTTAATATCGAAGTAACGCTCTCCATCTAAAGAGTAATTATTCTCTATAAAATCAAATATTGCATTTAAACGCTGCATTCCATCAATGATTTCGAAGCTCCCCTCTTTAGTCTGAGCTAACAAGACTAGAGGAATTGGGTATCCCAATAAAATGCTGTCTATCAGCTTTCTCTTTTCTTCTACTGTCCAAACTAATTTGCGTTGATATGCTCGATTAACAATTAGTTTTCCATCTCTATAATGACGGTACGCTTCTGTAATTGACATACCGCGAGGCGTTACTAAAGCCATATTTTATTCACCAGGTGACTAACAAAAGAGCTTGATAGTACAGACTTTTAATACAATTTCATATGATGCTGGGCCCAATTAATTATTAATGTGACAAGATACAATCAAATCAGTCTGTCGATAAGTGATGTTCAAAGTATTGCTGTAGTTGCAGCAAAGTAGATTACGCTAAATCTTTAACGTTAGGTTTAAAATTAGCTCGGAATGGAAATTTGCCCCGTAAGACACTACGGGGGCGCATGAAAGCAGGTTTTAATAGCACACCGAACAAAGCTGATATGCTACCATACACTCATTTTTTTATGAGTGAGGAACGGAAAGTGCCTGAATTACTGATACTTATATCCTTAGCGTGTATTGTGTATCTATTCACAAAGAAGGGGAAGAAACCTAGACGTAGGCTTAACGAATGGGAACAAGGTGCAACGGTTAGAAGACCGAACAGCATACATTCTTTTGAACCAAAATCTGTAGACAATAGCCCCAAGATAGTCAAAGTACCTTTGCCGAACACTGGCAATAAGACTAATTCTGTACCTCACAAGAAAAGTACATACTTGGCCACCAAGACAGAGCGCAGATTCTATAAAGTGTTGCGGGAGCTTATACCTGATGAATACGTGATTCATAGTCAAGTTTCATTGATGGCATTGGTTCAACCGACCAATTTTAAAGATAACTCTCGAACTTGGGCTAAAAGAATGGACTACGTGATAACGGATATAGACACAAAAGTATTGGCAGTTATCGAGCTGGATGACTCATCTCATAGGCAGAAGAAGAGACAAGAACGAGACATATACGTAAACAATGCACTTAACGGACACCATCCGTTGCTTCGGTTTGAAGCTAGAAGCTCTTATGACAAAACACATATTGCAAGCGTGTTAGAACGTGACACGGTAATAAAGTGTAGAGAACTGGAAAGCGTATTACAGTACAGCTAAAGCAGAGCCGAACAGAAATTGTTCGGCCTTTCTTTTAACTCAAAGTATTGTGGTTCTTATCGTTACTTTAAGCTCTTTATCTACCGTATTGGTCTTTTCTGACCGGAATAGAGCACCAAGCAAAGGCACATCCATCAAGACAGGCACACCGCTTACAGAGTCGCGCTGCTCTTGGGAAATCAAACCACCTAAAGAGATCGTTTGTCGGTCTTTGACCTTGACCACGGTTTGCAGTGTTCGCGTATTGGTGATGATGTCGGATGCGATAGAGGAATCCGTCACCGAGTCGGATTTTTGCATTATCTGAAGCACAACATGATCACCAATTACATGAGGCACTACCTCGAGTGACACGCCCACATCTTTACGCTCAATTTGCTGGACTCGATTACCGCCGTCAGTTACCTCAGACGAAGTGAGAAAAGGCACGTTCTGACCAACCGTGATATAACCGCGCTCCCTGTCCATGATGAACATATTTGGACGTGACAAAAGCTTGGTATTCTGATTCTTTGATACAGCTTTGATAAGTGCATTGAAATCACCGCCTTCATAGAACAGCAGGTTATCAACGGCCTTCTTGATTGCGGTCGGTTGCGAAACAAAGCCAGCCTCACTCAGTGCCAAATCCATATTTACACCGACTTCCTGAGAATCACCAAGCTCAGTTTCGGTAATTACTGCCTCGATAAAGACTTGCTTTTGTGGTCTATCAATCCCTTTTATGAGCACATCGATGTGCTTCAATTGGTTCTCAGAGCCAGTCACGATAATGCTGTTTGTGGTCGGTAGCACTTCAACCTTGTAATTCTTAATTGCTTTGTTGTTCAGTGTTTGATTCTGAGTTGCAGCAAGCATCGAGGAAATCAAATCAACGACCTTGGTATTTCGAACATTCTCAAAGAAGTACAGCTTCACTTGAGAGGGTTCGAACGTCTCCACCTTGTTAGCATCGGCAATGATGGTAAAAACGCCGTGGTCATGCGTAAGCTCGTAACCGTGCGCACGAAGCACCGAAAGGAAAAAGGCTGGATAGTCCTCATCTTTCAAATCCGGTGCGGTAAAGCTGACCTCACCAGTAACACCTTGACCGAGCACCACCGTATTTCCAGTATGAACCGAGAACCACGATGCAAAGTCTCCAATCGGTGTGTTCTTTGCCTCAAAAGGCGCAGAGCTTACAGCAAAAGAAGGGGAGCTGAGCAGGGTGCACGCGAGCAGAAAGGTGGTAATGCTGGATGTGGAAAAGTTGGAACAAGCCGTAGTTTGTTTCTCAACTTTACCACAGCGCATAGTGAGCAACGAGAGCGCTGATAATAAGCCTCCGGCACAATAAGATTTTTTTTGTTTTTTTGAAAGACAAGCTGTGAGTTTTGCGATTATCCATGACATAAAGCGCACCTTATTCCCTAGCACATAACTTTGAATGATTGACCGTTGCCGCTAACCGTAATGGAGCAAGAGCCGTTAGATTGAGCCGTAAAGCCCTTTGCGTATAGTTGCGACGACGACAGACGCACATCGTCCTTAACGAGCACAAAAGACGGGGCAACGTTTGGGGGATTCATTGAAGATTCGATTCGATAGCCATCGAGCAAGTCACTCAATGACTCGCGAGGCACCGCGGCTTGAGCCGTTTCGGGTTCCGTCGACATGTTCGGCGTGCCAACTAAGGTGAACACCGCAAACGAGACGGCGACACCTGCCGCAAACACACTGAATCGAGAGTATTTGCGGAGATAGATTTTCGTAATGCGCATGATATTTCTCAACGTATACGGGACAGTGTAACGTCCGTGGGTATAGTAGGGCGGCAATACTGAAAAAACGCCGTCCTCATAGTTGTTTCTAAACATCTGCTTAGTGTCGTAAGAACTGTATAAATCCGTACCCCAGAGCATCCATTTATCGACAGTGAGCGAGTTCGCGTTGTCACCATATTTCACAATGCCAACGTGCAACTTAGGCATTTTCAACTTGAGTTGACCGAGCGTCAGAACGGATACCGCCGTCGAGATAATAGGGACTTGAAGACGGTCTAAACGACGACAAAACACGGTGTGTTCAGCCAGTGCAAGACGCGCTTGTTTATCAACAATCGAAATATCTTGAACGATGAAAATTACATCCCATCCAAGCTTTCGAATATGCAAAAGGTGATCAATTAACTTTTGTCGATTCTTGTCGTTCCATGTGCGCGAGTTAAACCACGTTCCGCACTCATCGAGTACAATCAATCCGTCTTTTTTGGTGTCATAGCTCTTGTTTGCCGAGCCAATCACCATCAAATCTTCTACCTGAGGCTTGTCCGGCAAACGATAAAGGCGAGTATTGCGCTTGTTGCGTCCAAGCATTTCTTTCAAGTTGATATCGAGGTTTGTCGCCACAGGCACACCGCGCATAAATGCCTCGCGAATCTTACCGACTGCCGTTAGTGTTTTACCTGAGCCGAGCTTACCCGTGACAAAGTAGACCGATGCCATTACGCCGCCCTCACAATCGCGTAGAACTTCCACTCCCACACCCAACGCAGCAGACGCGCCGAGTAAATCGCACTCACGCAAGGAATTGCGTTATTTGGGATAAACATGCCCGCCGCTTGTGACCAAAACGGGGGCGTGACGTAAGAAAGCCCAGTGGCAAGCGTATAAATGGCAAGAGTGAGCGCGAGTGTAAGCCCAATCAATAAGGTAATAATCACCAAGTTAATCGTGACGTTGCGCGCCTTGGCGATAAAGAACCAACCAAACAGAGTCGTCGCTATTTGTGCTATAAACGCGACCAAAGCAGGTAAACGCAGTGCCGCACTAATGCCTGAAACAATAGGTAATAGCTGAATCATTAGTAATATCTCCCCGAACCTGGCTTGTTACTTGGTACAGGCGTGACCTCAGTCAGCAGGATTTCAACAAGCGTCTTAATCGTATAGATGTAAATCAGAATGGAGAGGATCATTTTTAACTTATGAGAGAACTCACAAGAGATTGAAACGTTCCCACCATTGAGTGTTGGCAAAGAAAGCCGCATACATTCGCTAGGTTGTGGAAGCAAGTTAAGGAATGAATCAGAAACCGCAGTAATATGCGCCTCAGATTCAGCCGTAATATTCTTTTCAAGCAAATCATTTGCCGCACCAACAACCGTCGATTCATAAGAGCCTAAAGCACCGGAAACAATAGAATCCGCTTGAGTTAGTGCATCACCAACAAAGTTACTATCCAATCCATGAGGGCTTTCACAGAATCTATTCTCAGGAGTAGGGTCGCATGGTTTTAAATCGTCTAGCTTGTTCAAAAGGTCATCAAAACCTTGTTGGTTGGTTTCCTGCAAATCTCCAAGGTCGCTAGACAGCTGACCAAAACCATTACTTAACTGGTTGTTCGCCGAAGTCAGCAAACGGTTTGTATTGTTGCCAATATCAGACAACATATCGGACTGACCTTGAATCGCATTCGCTACATGGTTTGCATTATCGACAACGGTATCGGTATTCAAATCAACCGACGCCTTGAGCGCATCAAGAGCGGACTTAGTTTCCGCCTGATTCTTGTTCATATCGTTATTGATGCCAGTTAGCTGTGCATTCAAATCACTATTCATGGATTTAATAGCAGCGAGGGTATCACTGGTATTATCAACATCAGGCTCAGGTTTATCGGGGTCAGGATTACCAGTACCGCCACCACTTGGTTTATCAGGGTCGCCCAAATCACCGCCCGTTGGAGGGTCGATATCGGTATCAGTGGCACACGCTGGCCAATTAGGACCACCAATAACACAAGATTCGGGTTCAGGTGTGTCACACCAGTTGTTTTCTGGTCTACAGCACGTACCGTACCTAGGGTCCCAGTCGGGCGAATCAGGTGTACATTCTTCAGGCTCTGGGTCTTTACATGCAGGCCAATCAGATGAATCAGGGGTACATTGCTCAGTAGGAGGTGGACAACTCATATCAAGATACTCATCCTCATCCCGACAGATGATATTGGCTTGATAGCCGGGCCCCTTTGCTGAACATGATTGAGAGTAGTCACTCATTTGCTGAATTGTATCGGGACGACTACAGAACGGTGGAGGAGGCGGCTCTTCACACTTACCCGTATCAGAATTTATGGATTGACCAGGTGGACAAGAATCAACAGCGCTACCAGACAACTCACTCGTATACGACCAAGACCCGCCAATTTCAACCATCTCAACTCGAACATAAGATTTGCCGCCCATAGGGTAAGTACACTTATACCTCGAACTACCATCAATCAAAGGCTCTGGATTAACAGGAGGTAATGCGCTGACATTAACAACATCACCAACTCGATATCCAAAGCAATGAGCAACGCCCCAAGGGTTAGCGTTAGATTTAGTCAACTTTACCAATAGAGCAGAAGCATTAAACGAAACACTCAGCAAAATAACCAGTGACGCAATGCTTTGTTTAATACTCATTTTTATTCCTTATAAAAAACGCCCCCATTCGGAGGCGTTGACCAATGGGTGTATAAAGCAGTCGTTAGAATTACGTTGCTTTGTTTGCACCTTTCTTGAATAGCTTGATACCGATAAAGCCAACCGTTAGTGGTACAGCGATACCCCAAGTCGAGGTGAGCATATCAGTCACATAACTACCAAGCTCAGTAAAGGCGCTAGCAGCAACTTCGGGAAGTGCAGCGTTAGCACCAGACGCCGCCGTTAGAAGTGCACCACCAAATGCCGCACGTTTTGCTGTTACTACTGCGCCAGCCTTAGCCATTGCTGCGCGTACTTTGCTTTGCTTTTCCATAGTCTTATTTCCTATGTTATGGTTTATGAAGAAGTTGAAACCTCAGCCGCTTTCTTGAATCCAAGAATGTGGAAGCCAATCGAGAAGCCAAGGATAAAGGCTGTCGCGAAACAGCCGAGCATGAACTCTGATGACAGCATTTATCTTTGTCCTCCAACCATCCAACCGAGCGCAACTAGCAAGAAGCAAATGCCTAAGAACACCATTAACTGAAAGTTATCGAGTCGAGCCATTAGCTCTGCAAATTGCGTCTCGGTCATGATTTAGCCCTTACTTTTCGTTTAATTGAGGTAGGGCGTAGAGGTGGAAACCGTCGATAGAAACGTGTTTACCCTCATCGTTACCAAAGCTGAATTTCTTGTGTTCCACATCAAACATCATGCGATTACCCACACAGCGCTTGAGCAGTTCGCCAGCCTTGCCGTTTTCCCAAAGCTCAGGAGACACGCGCACTTCAATAGTGTCTGTTGGGTTGGTCGTGATAAGACGCAGCTTGCCGTTTTGCTTTTGTTCGCCATTACGGTCTGTTTTGGTTTCTTGAACGATGTCCGAAACATCTAGAATTAAACCTTCCATTCTCATAGTGTTTTGCCCTTATTTTTACGTTGTTGGTTAGTTGAAAATTGAAATGACAGTTATTGACACAAGTCCAAGGGAAATTAATGCATCATGTCGGGCGGGGCTGCGCCCACCCAACACGACGCATTAATTTCCTGAGGGTCAGTGAGCAACAGCGCTTCCATTTCGTCATAGAGTGCTAGGTGTTTTTCGTATTGCTCGTAAAGGTCGTCATACATACGCTCGTATTCTTTTTCACGTTCTAGCGCGTCGAAGTAATCGACCACGTTAGACATGATGCCTTGTTGAGCACGGATGAATTGCTCTTTGTTCTCGGTCTTCCAAGTACGGAAGCGAGTTGCGATAAAAATCTTATGGAACATCAAGCCATTCAAACGCGCTTGAGCCATATCACCGTAGCGAGTCGATGAGTATTCACCGCCCGAAGCAATCAGTTTTTCGATAGAGGTTGAAACGGAATATTCCGCTTTTACTGGTTGGTCTTTGCGCTTAACGAACACGCCGCCCATTGCGTAACAAAACGCTTTCCAGTCGCCCTCATCAGCAGAGCGGCGAACCTTTTCTAATAGAAAGTGTTCGTCTTGAGATAAATCTGTAAACAAAGCATCGTCCTCTTTGAATTCATCACGAAGACGACGAAGCTCACGCCATACCGTGACAGATGGACCACCAATAAATTGAAATTGACGAATTTGATTCACACGCGCCCAAGTTACGACACGTTCCGCCGCATCTGAGCCTGACAAAGACGAGCCTTTGTCAGAGTCAATGTGCTGACCGTCGATGTTTTTGCTCAGGTACTTAGCGACATAACCAACGGCTGAACCTTGCGACCAGTCGATAACTTCGGCTTTGAAACGGGCTTTCTTTGCACCTTTTTCGTCAGGAGAGTCAGCCATAGCAAGACGACGAAACTCAGACGTCACAAATTTGCGTGCGGATTTCTCCATGAACAGCAACAAGTGGTGATGCGGTGTGCCGTCTTGGTGAGGCTCGACAATGCGCATCCCGTAAACCTTGATTTTGCTCTTATCAATCGACTTACGAAGATTTGCCCAAACGCCCATTAGATAAGCGTGAGCCGCTTTCGCATCAGGCTTGCCAGCCTCAAGCCATTTCGGGTTGATGTCGCCTTTAGAAACAGAGTGAAAACGAGACGGAGCCGTCACAGTGAAGAACACCGCATCGTGATTCGATTCTTGAGCGATTTCCTCAAAGCCACGCAGACGAACGAACATTTCAGCGCGGCGAATCTCAGCGTTAGAAACCGACTTAGCCGATAACTCACTGAGTGTGAAGTAGTTAGACGGGTCAGCCTCATCGTAAGCAATCGTGTTTTCTAGCGCGATGCGGTTAGACGTATTGCGATCACGTTGACGGTTTAGAGAAAAATCCGAGCAGTAAACTTGCTTACGGCGTTGAACAAGCGCTAAATCACGCGCAACACATTCAACCTCGTAAGCACATTTACGGCGCAGTTGACGAACAAGCCAATGCTCATCAAGCGCACGGTTCACCAATGCGAAAAGTTCACAGTTGTTTTCTGCGTATTGAATTTGCTCAGGTGAGAATGCCAAGCCTAATGAATCAAGAAGCTGACATGCTTTATCAAAACGCGCTTGTGATTCTTCAAGCGGAATTGCACTTAACACGCGAGAAAAGTCGCGTGATTTGCGCTTGGCTAGATTGGTAATTTGCTCATCTGACATCGCGTAGCTGTAGCCGTGCTCAGTCAAACGGTCGTGAGCGTCATTAACTGCGCGTACAGCTTCTAAAGCGTTGCGTGTTTTCAGGATGTCGGTGTAAGCGCGTGTCATGTGTCGAGCGAAGTCGCCGTTACGGTGTAATGATTTCGGCAAATCCAAGCAAGGGTTAGAAGTAGGGCGCTCAATAAAATCTGACAGGTCGTGTGAGTAGATTGGCGCACTCATTGCTGACTTCACAGCCGACGGAATGAAATCCTCAGGCGTTGTGAATCTGTGGTCGACGTACTCAAAACGATGGTCGAATAAGTTGTCAGGAATGTGCTCACATGAAGCCCAAGAATGGACAGGAACAAAATCAATCCATTCTTGTTTGCCGGACGCTAAATCAATAACAAGTTCACGCATTATTGAGCCTCCATATCTTGGAGAACTTTTTGACAAGGATTGATAGAAAAGTGACGGCAAAACTGCTTATAGCAGTCAATATCATCAAAACGGAACTCAACAGAATTCTTATCAAAACTAACCGCAGGAAAGCGATTTGGGTAAATAGAAACAACAGAATGGAAGATTGTTTGAGGCTCAAAAACACTATGAACCGTAACAGCACAGGCATTAAAAGTATGGCAAACAGCAAACCAACACTCAGAGGTAGTTTCGTTAAAACCAAACTCGATACCATCGCAAGCGATGATGTGATCACAATCTAGCTTATGATAATCAAACATTTTTAAACAACCACCTTGACTAGTTGAGAGAGCGACCGCCAAAGCCAAGCGCGAAAGCGTCAAGGGCAAACGCCCAGAGCTAAGGCGGTCTGATACTGATTAAATAACCAAATTTGGTTAGTAGCGTAATCACCAAAATTGGTTAGCGCAAGACACCAAAAATGGTGATTGATGAGCTAAACTGACGGAAACGGAGGAAGCGGTATGTATCAAAACAAACTATTAGATGCCTACAAAAAGGCTCAAAGTTACGTGCAAGACAAACAAATTGCAGCGGATATGAATGTGCCGCCGCAGAGAATCAGTGATTTCCGCAAAGGAAAGCGTTATATGACTGATACACAAGCAATTTTTCTTGCAGAGCAATCAGGTTTAGACCCTGAGATTGCATTGTTGGGGTGTCACGCTGATCGCAATGATAATCCGCAGATAAAAGCAGTATGGGAAGGAATTGCAAAAAAGTTTAATGGGCTTGGATTGTCAGGAATCTCAATGGCTTGCACTGGATTGGCCTTAGTGATTGCAAGTCCAGAGGAACCACTATTACAGTGCGCATTATATGTGTTATGTTAAATTGCATGTCGTCGTACGCTAAATGCTGTCTGAGTATGCTCCTATTCCCCTGCAGATTTTAAATTTAAGGGCCTTACTGTGAGCATTAAACATAATGGTTATTTACCATAAAATAGCTAATATCGATCTATCAATCTACGATTGCTTGCTCTTCAATTAGCAACTTATAAAAAATGGCGTCTATTTCTTTAGACGCCATTTTTGTTTACTGGAAATATTAAATTAGCCACCGGCTAATTTAACTGTCATGCCTTTCTTTTCAAGATGTGCCTTGATCTTGTCTCTAGCATCACCTTGAATCTCGATATTGCCATCTTTTACAGAGCCACCACAGCCACAGACTTTTTTGAGTTCTGCCGCTAATAACTTTAAAGGTGCATCATCCAAGTCTAAACCTGTAACAATGCATACGCCTTTACCTTTACGGCCTTTCGTTTGGCGCTGAATCCGAACAACACCATCGCCTTTAGGGCGAGATACTTTTTCTTCTTCCGGTTTAATTCGACCGGTTTCTGTTGAATATACCAGAGTCATTCTATTGTTTCTTTTGTTGTTGAGCTTGCATCGCTTTTTGCTTTGCAACCAAATAAGCTTCGATATGGCGTTGAATAGCGGCTTTACTGCCCTTAATCAGTTTACCATTAAACATACAGTACCAAGAGTTAGGTTGGCCTGTATCGTTTTGAATAGTATAGCCGTTAAAGACCTCTGATTTTGCAACACCAGTTTGCTGCACTCTTTGTCCGAGTGAAGCAAACTCTTTGGGATCAATAATCGATGCGGTGTCACACCACCAATCAATGCTTTTCTTTACCGCCGTCAAACTGCCCTGTAAAACGTGGTTCTTGATTTTAACCTTCCAAACACTGCCATCTGATCCGACTGACTGCAGGTTAAAACCTCTATAATTTGAAATCGCCATACCACTGAGTCATCTGTTTAATGCGTTGATATAATCATAATTGCTACTGAGCAATATTCAAATACGGCTTGAATAATCCTTGCTCTAGAAAACAACTTGTATCATAAAACGCGTCTCGATAACGTTAATCACTTTGCACTGTTTATACAATCTTCCAAGAACTCATGAAATTTGTGCCCGTTGTTTTGAAGCATTTTAGGGAACATTGAGATCGGAGTCATTCCTGGAAATGTGTTTACTTCGTTTAAGTAAATCTCATCATCTTCCGTTAGGAAAAAGTCGATACGAGATAAATGACGAAGATTCATTTGTTTAAACACCGTCTCTGACGCGTGTTGGATGGAATCTAATTGTATTTGAGTTAGATTCTTCGCCTCAACTTCTGTGAGCGAGTGACTTGAACTGCTGTACTTTTCATCGTACGAGTAAAAAGCACCATCAGGCGCGATGACCTCGCCTGGCTTAGTGATATGTAGTTGGCCATTCATCTCATATGCAGCAACTTCAAGTTCTCGAGGTTTTACTGCTTTCTCAACCAACACTTGGTCAGAAAACCCAAAAGCATCATTTACTGCATTAGAAAGCTTGTCTTTTTCTGTGACACTGTAACAGCCAACGGAAGAACCTTGGCGAGCGGCTTTAACAAAAACTTTTCCCCACTTTTCAAAGGCTTTATGAGCTTGAACGTGAGCTTCTTCATCGTTTCGCGTTAAGAATAAGTATGGCGTATTGGGTATGCCAATAGCGTCGTACCAAAGCTTAGATGTGATTTTATTGAAACTATTGCTACTCGCTTCTGGCCCGCAGCCAAGATAAGGAATACCTGCGATTTCAAACAGAGATTGAATGTCGCCTGTTTCGCCAGGAAAACCATGTATACAAGGCACGATGAAATCAATGGTTTGATTAGATTCACTTGAGCACAACTGCTTGGTATTGAGATCCAAGTAAACCAACTCACCTTGGTTGGTCATCCAACCTTCGTTTTTAATTTCTACGCGTGTAACGTGAACGTCTTCAATAAGATTTAGTTGTTGTTCGACAAAGTTTGCAGACAATAATGAAATCTCGTGCTCAGAAGAGCCACCGCCGCATAGTAAAAGAATATTTTTAATCATGAATCCATCTTTCCGTGACCTACAAAAGATACTATTTATTATGATAAACCTTTGAAGTGTGACGTACAGTAATTTTAATGTGAGGAATGTTGTTCGAATAGGATTTGAGCAAATAAATAAGGGAGCTATTCGCTCCCTTATTTTATGTGTTAATTTAATTTGTTAAGCGTTGGGTAAGCTGAGTTTTTGATTGCATCAATGCTTTTAACAAATGGCCTTAACTGCTGAAATTGAGCTGGCAAAGTCGAAATCGCTTGCTTGGCTTCTGCGCTTGTTGCGTAGTCTCCGTATAAAACTGAGAACCACTTAGTACCGTTTACAACTTTGTAGTTTTCCCAAATTGGCTGACCGTTCTGTGGCAGCTTATTTGCAAACTGATCGACTTTAGCTTGGCTACCCACAGCTGCGACTTGAATGGTATAGCCGAATCGTTGAATGCCAGCTTGCTTTTTACTTGGTGGTACGATCTTAACTGGCTTCGCCTGCTCTTTTGGCGTTAGCTTGACTACTTTCTTTTCTTCAGGCTTTGCCGTCATTTTCACAACAGTTGGTTGTACGTCTTTTTCTACTACAGCGTTTTCAGACGCCATAATTGGTTTAGAGATACGATCTGATTTGTAGTCCTCTCGGTAACTTTCTGAGGTCACATCCGTGATGTAAGTTTCAGATGCACAAGCAGAAAGCAGAACTGACAAGCCGATGATTGCGATTTTTTTCATGAAGTAACAAATGCTCTGGATAAATATTACGATAAATCATGCCGATAGCAGGGCCGTTTATCAAGCATCAAATACAATAATCTGTGATTTTGATGTGATGAATAACACAAACTCCATAAGCATCGTACACATTTTCTGCAATGTCTGGTCTGAAGATGTTTTATCAGTAAATTATTCGTTTATGATTGATATGAAACCGAGAAGCCAACGTGACTTACAAACGGCTAGGAGTCAGCATGAATAAACTAAATAAACTCTTTAAACCCAACTCTGTGGCCGTTATTGGGGCATCTCAAAAAGCATTGCGAGCAGGACATGTTGTGATGCGCAACCTTCTACAAAGTGGATTTGGTGGCGCGATTATGCCAGTAACGCCGCGATATAAAGCCGTATCTGGCGTGATCGCTTACCCTGATGTAGCTTCCCTGCCCTATACGCCAGATATTGCAATTTTGTGTACGAACGTTTCACGTAACGAGCAATTGCTTAAAGAGCTAGATGAGAGAGGCACACCGTTTGCGATTGTTATCTCTGATGACCCTAAGCCTTTAGATATCTCATCATTGAACATTCGAGTTTTAGGCCCAAACAGCTTAGGTATCATTCTTCCTTGGCACAATTTTAACTGCACGTTTTCCCCTGTCGCAGCTAAACCCGGAAAAATTGCTTTCATCTCACAATCCGCGGCGGTTTGTACCACGGTTTTAGACTGGGCAAATGATAAGAACATTGGTTTTTCTTCGTTCATTTCAATTGGGCGTGGACAGGATATCGATTTTGCAGATTTGCTCGACTATTTGAGTATGGATGGAAACACAGAAGCTATTCTGCTTTATGTTGATAATATCCAAGACGCTCGCCGATTTATGTCTGCTGCGCGAGCCGCTTCACGTAACCGACGTATATTGGTGCTAAAAGCGGGCCGCTCTAAAGAGATGAATACTTTTAAGCAGCAAGACGGAGATACACTTGACGTAATTTACGATTCTGCTATTCGCAGAACTGGTATGTTACGAGTCAGCAATACGCATGAGCTTTTTGCCGCGGTTGAAACACTCACGCATTCTGTGCCACTTCGTGGAGAGCGTTTAGCGATCATCACCAATGGCGGCGGCCCTGCTGTTATGTCCGTTGATACTTTGATTGAACGTGGTGGCCAACTCGCAACGCTTGATGACGCTTCCATTGAGCAATTACAAGCAGTACTTCCATCCAACTGGCGTGCTCGAAATCCAATTGATCTGTCTGGTGACGCAACCCAAAAACGCTATATTGATACCATTAACGCACTGATGAATAACGACTGTGCAGATGCGATATTGATTATGCATAGTCCTTCTGCTGTTTCTGATCCTCTTGAAACTGCTCAAGCCGTTATTAATGCAATCAAATCTCACCCTCGGCATAAGCATTTTAATATCTTGACCAACTGGTCAGGAGAACAAACGTCGAGAGAAGCGCGACTGGCATTTACTCAAGCAGGTATTCCAACCTATAGAACACCTGAAAGTGCAGTTGTAGCATACATGCACTTGGTCGAATACAGACGAAACCAGAAACAACTAATGGAAACGCCAACGACGGCAGAGCCATTACATTCTGGAAGTGTGAGTTCAGCAAAAGAGTGGGCAAATGAACGACTACTGGATAAAAATACAGTCACCTTAGATACGCATCAAACCAGCCCATTATTTAAGCTGTTCGGGTTTAACGTTTTGCCTACGTGGATTGCATCTGACGACATTGAAGCTGTTCATATGGCAGAAAATATTGGATATCCTGTTGCGGTAAAATTGCGTTCTCCAGACATTCCTCATAAATCGGATGTTCACGGTGTTGCTCTAAATTTAAGAAACAGTCGAGAAGTTTCCAACGCAGCGCTATCCATTTTAGATACCGTAAAGCTCAGTTACCCTTCCGCCAATGTACATGGGCTGTTGGTACAAGGGATGGCAAAGCTCGGCAGCGCTGAAGAGCTACGGATTAGTATTGCAGTAGATAAAGTCTTTGGACCAGTGATCTTGCTTGGTCAAGGCGGCTCTGAGTGGAATATCGCCCAAGATGCCGTCGCTGCACTTCCTCCTTTGAACATGACGCTTGCGCGCTACCTTGTCGTTGTTGCCCTAAAGTCTGGAAAGATTCGCCTGCAGAAACACAAAGATGCGCTCGATATTACTGAGTTGTCGAAGTTCTTGGTTCGTATCTCCCAAATGGCAGTTGAGTTACCAGAAATACAAAAACTGGATATCCATCCAGTGCTAGTGTCCGGAAGCGATTTAACTATCCTTGATGCAGATGTCACACTGTGTAAATACGAAGGAGACGCCCAAAAACGGCTAGCGATTCGCCCTTTCCCGGCAGAGTTTGTCGAAACTGTAACGCTTCGAGATGGCCAACCTATCCTGCTTCGCCCTATCTTGCCTGAGGATGAGCCGCTGCATGCTCAATTCATTAATAGCGTATCGAAAGAAGATCTCTATAAACGTTTCTTTTCTGAAGTTGGAGAGTTCAACCATGAGGCTTTGGCAAACTTTACTCAAATCGACTACGACCGCGAAATGGCGTTTGTTGCGGTAGCGTTTAATACTGACGGACCGTCTATCATAGGGGTAGCCCGCGCATTGATTACACCAGACAATAGTGACGCTGAGTTTGCTATTTTGGTTCGTTCAGATTTGAAAGGAAAAGGTTTAGGCAAAGTGCTGATGCAGAAAATAATCAGCTATTGCAAAGTTAAAGGCACAAAGCAAATGTCTGGAATGACCATGCCAACAAACAGAGGGATGTTGATGTTGGCTCAGAACTTGGGGTTTGAGATCGATATCCAGTTTGCAGACGGTACGGCAGATATGGTGCTCCCTTTAAATTGAAAAGCGCAGCATTAGCGATGACTTTTACTTCTTACATTCGATAATCAATGGTAATCTAAGAAGTAAAAGTTACGTTGTTACTTTAGTTTCCAATTCTTTTTTAAGTACTGAATACACCAGGATTTTGCCTCACCCATAGTGTTCCGGCGCCATGCCAAAATAATATCCATCGGCTGTTCTTCAGTGCCTTCGATTCGTTTCAATACACCACTATAAATAAGAGGTTGTGCAATTTGGCTTGGTAATGTACCAATACCTAAACCTGCAGTGAGCGCTTCTACTTTTGCCGTAAAGTTGGTGACGGTCAAGCGAGGCTGTTTTTGAATAATATTAATTGAGAGCGCGGGTTGCTCACGTGCGGTATCTGCAATAGCAATGATCCGATACTTTTCTCGCGCTGCTTCATCAAACTTACCACTACGCTTGTGAACATAGTGATCAGCGGAAGCTACCCAATACATACTCATTTTACCAATTTTTTCTGACTTAACTTCTTGAGGAAGCGTATCCAGTGATGGGCAAATCAGTAAATCAGCTCTCCCCGTATTCAACGACTCCCAGCTACCAGCCAGAATCTCCTCTTGCAGCCTGACTCGAGTTGAGCTGACCTCGGCCAGCGCATCAACCATCGGGAAAAAGTTGGATATAGGAATAATGCCATCGAAGGCAATGGTAATATCCAGTTCCCAGCCATTCGCCAATAACGTTGCATCGTTCACTAACTTTTCACTGGCTTGTAAAATGGCTCTTCCTCTTTCAAGAATAAGCTTACCTGCTTCAGTAAAATGGGCTTTGTGACCAGAGCGATCGAAGATAATAATGTCTAAGTCTTGCTCGAGTTTCTGGACTTGATAGCTCAGCGATGACGGGGCTCTGTCTAACTCATTCGCAGCAGAAGCAAAGCTCCCTCTTCGATCAATAGCATCTAGAATATGGAGTGCTTCTAACGTAATTGGACTCTGCACATGGCCTCTCTTAATGTGATATTCATCACATTCGTTGTATTTGGATGAACTTATCAAGAACTAACGACAAATAATATAACATATTGATAAATAAAGACTAGGAATGCTCATAGCCTAAGAATAAGATTCAATACAAATCAATAAATGACAATGGTAATGATAGTAATTACCATTTAGATCCATTAATATCCGCGTGTTGTTACCTATTATGGATCTAAGGTATTGAAGCCAATGTATAAAAAATCAATTTTGTCAGCCTCCATTTTAGTTGCCCTTTCCCATACTGCTTATGCGGAAGAAGCTTCTAAGTTTGAAGAAGTCGTTGTGTCGGCCACCCGTACCAACCAAACCATAAACACTGTTGCTGCTTCTGTTGCTGTTGTATCAGAGAAAGACATCGAAGAAAACATGGTAAAGGACTTGAATGATCTATTCGAGTATACGCCAGGGGTTACTGTTAATGGCACTCAACGCCAAGGCGTCCAAAGTATTAACATTCGCGGGATGGAAGGTAAACGAGTTAAAATCTTAGTAGACGGTGCATCTCAACCAGGTGTATTCAGCGGTGGACCATATTCGTTTATCAATTCTAGTGCCGTTACTGTCGACCCCGATATGCTAAAGAGTGTCGAAATTGTTAAAGGAGCAGCTTCTAGCCTACATGGTAGTGATGCAATTGGCGGTGTTGTCGCATTCGAAACAAAAGATCCGAAGGATTTCCTCAAAGATGGTAAAGACTTTGGTGGTCAAGCTAAACTCTCTTATTCATCGGAAGATAACTCTTTTAGTGAGCATGTAGCTTTAGCAAAGCGTTTCGGTAATACAGAAGCACTTATAGCCTTTACACGCCGTGATGGTGCAGAGCTACAAAATTTCTCTAAGGCGCCTTACGATAACTATTCTGTGGACAACCAAGATTATTACAAAAACGATCTATTGGTAAAACTTCAATCTCAATTGAATGACGCTCATCGCTTGGAGTTCTTGGGAGAAGTTATTTACAACGAGACTGACTCAGAGATCGCACATAAAAGTTACAAAAACTTCAACGCTGAAGACACAACCAAGCAAAATCGCATTGGGCTCAAGCACATTTGGTTTGCAGATGCAGCTATCTCGGATACGATCACGTCCAAGCTTACATGGATTGGTAAAGAAGAAAACGGCGTGTCTAATCGCTTTATCGAAGCCAGCCCAGGTTACCCACCTTACGTACCGCCTAGTGGTGACAACCAACAGAAAAAAGATTACGAATATACTGAAGACAAATTTGAATTCGAAACTCAGTTAGATAAAGAGATTCAAAATCACTATATTGTTTACGGAATATCGTACAAACATAGTGACATCAGTAATACCAATCGCGAGTTTAATTCCGATCCTGGCACGCCAGATACTGTTTACGTTTACACACCGGATGCAAAAGAAGAAAGCTTTGGTTTATTCTTGCAAGATGAAATTTCGCTTCTTAATGACAAGCTAATTCTGACTCCAGGTGTGCGTTACGATTACTTCTCTACTAATCCTTCAAATACTTCTGAAGAGTCATTCGAGAAGTTTAGCGACTCTGCATTAACTGGTCGTTTAGGAGCAACTTACTCTGTATCGCAACCTGGCACGATCTTCGCGCAAGTGAGCCAAGGGTTCCGAGCGCCATCGTTCGACGAGCTTTACTACACCTACGATAATCCGGCTCATGGCTATACCAACCGCCCTAACCCAAATTTGGGATCTGAAAAGAGTTTGTCTTATGAACTTGGTTACCGTCATAACACTGCAGCGTCTGCAACTGAAGTAGCGTTCTACTACAGTGATTACAGTGACTTTATTGAGCAAACGTCATCAAACAATGGTGGTTTAACTGAATTCACAAATATCAATATTAGTGAAGCAAACATTAAAGGGGTTGAGCTCTCTAACCGTCTTGATTGGCATGCCATTGCTGGTCTTCCATCAGGCGTGACAACTCGCTTTGTTGCAGCATACACAGAAGGTGAAGATGGTGATGGTAATCCTTTGAACAGTGTAAACCCATGGAATGCCGTAGCTGCTGTAAATTACGATTCACCAAATGCACTTTGGGGGACAAGCCTAAAAGTAAACTACACGGCTAAGAAATCGAACAGTGATATCAACTCTGATGGTGATAAAGGCGGAATCAAAGACCAAGTTGCTTTGCCGTCTGCGACAGTCGTTGACTTAACGGCGTACTACAAACCAATGAAAGATATAACCATTCGTGCTGGTGTTATGAATCTAACGAATGAAGAATACCATCTTTGGAACGATGTTCGCGGTAAGACTGAGTTAAGTCGAGACAAAACGCAAGCTGAGCGTAATTACAACATTAGTGTTAAATACGAGTTCTAAACTTTAAAAACACAAAAGCCAGCGTAATGCTGGCTTTTTTATGGCTTTCATTTCAAAAATGTAAAGAAAAGTATGAAAAATGAAAGTTTACTGTTTTGCCATCTCTTTTTTCACCATTACTGCTGCTGCAATGATGAAAGTGATGATCAGACCGAGTTCCATGAACTACCCCAATAGCTACGAGAAAATTTATAACCCAAATTAAGAGTCGGGCATAGTTTAACAGCTCTATATATACTTGCTACCTTTTAACCAGTAATTTACGATTTTTTCCGATTTGGATCAAAAAAGACGCAATTATGCGCCTTTTTGTTACTATTATGTAAATTAAAGATTAGGCATCTGGATAACCTTGAGGGTTAGTAGACTGCCAGCGCCATGTATCGCCAGTCATTTCTTCTAGAGTACGAGTTGCTTTCCAACCTAACTCATTCATCGCTTTTGATGGATCCGCCCAACACTCTGCAATATCACCTGGACGACGCTCAACAAGTTGGTATGGGACATCTTTACCACTTGCGGCTTCAAATGCTTTCACCATGTCCAGTACACTGTAGCCGTTACCAGTACCGAGGTTATAGATATGAAGGCCAGCTTTGCTACCTACTTTTTCTAATGCAGCAACGTGACCATCGGATAAGTCCATTACATGAATATAATCACGTACGCCTGTGCCATCTTTGGTCGGATAATCACTACCAAACACAGAAAGGAACTCTCTGCGCCCTACCGCAACTTGAGAAACAAACGGCATTAAGTTGTTGGGAATACCTTGAGGATCTTCACCTAGCTCGCCTGTTGGATGTGAACCTACCGGGTTAAAGTAACGAAGAAGTGTAATGCTCCAGTCAGGGTTCGCATTTTGGAAGTCGGTTAAACACTCTTCTACCATTAATTTGCTGCGCCCATATGGGTTAGTTGCGCTAGTTGGAAAGTCCTCAGTGATGGGTACAGATGCAGGATCACCGTATACAGTCGCTGATGAACTAAATACCAACGATTTAACTCCGGCTTCACGCATTGCATCAACCAATACTAAAGTGCCATTAACGTTGTTGTCGTAATACTCTAAAGGTTTTGCTACAGACTCACCGACGGCCTTTAAACCTGCAAAATGGATAACAGCTTCAATATTGTGCGACTTTAGTGCTTCTACCATCGCCAATTTATCTCTGATATCGGCTTTAATGAAGGTTGGCTTTACACCACATACCTTTTCAATTCGATCTAATACCGTAGATTTACTGTTGTACAGGTTGTCTAGAATCACTGGCGTCATGCCAGCTTCGATCATTTGAATACACGTATGACTACCGATATAGCCCATACCACCCGTAACGAGTACTTTCATTTTATTATTCCTTCTGACGCGAATTGGGTTAGTTTAAAGCTTTGACGTTACGATTTAAACTGTCTCTTGTAATTCGCATCCCATTAATATTGCTTGGCCTTTTCCGGCTTTCTTTGCTTGATACATTGCCGTATCCGCACTTTTTAAAACTCGAGTAGCATCGCGCTCATTTACGCCGACTAATTTTACGCCGATACTAACGCCAACTTTGAGTAAGTGACCTTTGTACTCAATTGGAGCACATATGCTCTCGAGCAACTGTTCTGCTATTCGGGTGACCACTTTTTGATTGGCGGGATTTACCAACATGACAAATTCATCACCAGAAAGTCTTGCGATTAAATCACTATGTCTCGTCGCAGATGTTAGACGCTCGGAAACTTTTTTCAAAACTTCATCACCTGCATCATGACCGTAGGTATCGTTAACTTCTTTAAATCCATCCAGATCGAGGTACAAAACTGCAAATTCGTCACGCAAGTATCCAGAGCGTTGTACTAGTTGTTCCAACTCTAAATGGAACTTAGATCGATTGGCTAACCCCGTTAAAGCATCGTGATGAGCTAAATGCTCTAATCGTTCCATCTCTTTTGCGCCGGAAAGGTCGGTAAGAACAATAACCAGATCATAGAAACCATAGTCTTCACACTTAACGATACGATTGACTCGAGCAAACATCGGTACAAACTGACCAATATGGTTCTTCTCGATAACTTCACCTTGCCAAACGCCATAATTTTCTATCGACTCGATGATACTAGGCATCATTTCCTGTAACTTGCGCCACTTTAGCGTTTGGATGAATGACTTCCCAATAAGCTGATCCACCTCTAAGCCGACTAACTTAGTGACGGCAGGGTTTGCCATCGTAATGACACCGCGATGATTAAGAACAATGAGACCATCTTGGCTGCTTTCAAAAACACGTCCCGCAACACGTTGCCGGTTTATGGCTTCTTCAATTTCGGTGATATCTTGAATCGAAAACAGTAAGTATTCATGTGTCGAGAGGCGACGACTGGTTAGGCTCAACTGCTGTTCGTTATCTGCATTTTTGAGGTGAATATCATCGCACTCTAGGCCTCGACTCAGGATCTGACTCAGCTCATTCGGTATTTTGGTTTTAATTAGATCACGAATATTGGCGTATTTAAGTTCATCTAATTTTTTTTGAAATATTTGCTGGGTCGCCGTATTACAATGAATAACACGTCCGGAATTGTCTGTAATAACTAATGCATGCTGAACAGATTCGATAACCTCTTCTGAAAATGCGCGCTTTTGTTCTAGTGTGTCTAGCGAATGTTGCCGCTGCTTCTCACGTACTGTTAACCTATTCATCATTTGATTGAAAGATCTCGCGAGCTCTCCAATTTCATCGTTGGCGTAATAGCGTGCTTGATTTTCCGTGCTTCGTCCGTGTGTCACATTCTCTATTACGCGGCTAAGCTCCATAACGGGCTTGAGAACAAGCCTCTCGATACTTATGTAAAAAACAGTGCCACCAGCGATCAGAAACAGAAGAAGTAAAGCGCTATCTTGAAGTAAAGATTGCATGGCTTCTACGATTGGACGATGAGAAAGCGTGACTCTAATGCTACCAATGACATAGCCATCATGGATAATCGGCTCTAGAACATAAAGAAATTTGGTTGATAAGGCATAGCCTAGAGCGTGCAACCTACTTCTTTCGGTTTGACTGGGAACGGGTGCTAGTGCCCCACTTATCTCCATAACAGCGAATGGTTGGTCATCTTGGTCATAAAGTTTGACCCGCGTTACATTTGGCTGGTTTAAAAAGTTGGCGAGAATAGTTTGAGCTTTTTGCTTGTCCTTTGTCGTCAGCGCATCTTTAATTGAGAAAGAAACGTTGTTAATCAACTTTCTTGTCTGCTCGACCAGTTCATGCTTAGACGATTGGTATACAGTATACGAGGTGTAACCTTTTGAGATAACAAAGATAGCCGTTAAAAAGACCAGAAGAGGCCAAATAAGCTTCGCTCGTAATGACATATATATTCCTGTCGCAGACAACCACAAAAATGACAGAAGAACCATTATGCAATCTATCACCCATGAAGGGCAACAAGATTAACACGATGCTAATGCAAAATAACCTTAAATTCTCAAAAATTGGATGGAAAAGAAACGAAATACCTTAAAATTCGGATCAACTCAAATAACGGCAACATCTTTATGGACTAACGTGATCTTTTTCGTCAGCTATCTGCTCAAAAAGCTTCGTTTTCATGATAGAAGAATGAAGTGAGTCACTGAACCTAGATGCATTTTCCTGCATCGTAAACCCATTGCTTGTGTAGAAATAAAACGTATGACATTGAATAAACAGCAACTTACATTGAACTGTGATATGGGCGAGAGCTTTGGCTCTTGGAGTATGGGCGCAGATGAAGACGTGATGCCCCATGTTGATATGGCGAACATCGCGTGTGGTTTTCATGCCTCCGACCCTAATGTCATGCACGACACCATCACCCTAGCGAATGACAACGATGTTGATATTGGCGCACACCCAGGTTACGCCGACCTACAAGGCTTTGGCAGACGAAGCATAAGCATGACGGGTGATGAAATTACGAACATGGTTATATATCAGGTTGGTGCTTTACAAGCATTATGCCGGGCGCAATACACAGACATCAGTTACATAAAGCCTCATGGTGCTCTATACAACGACATGATGAAAAGTGATGCGATATTTAGAGCGGTAGTAAAGGCGGCAGCACTGTTCAAAGTACCGTTAATGATCCTAGCTTCACAGGAAAACGAAAAATACTTAGAAATCGCAGACGATTATGATGTTCCCTTGCTATTTGAAGCATTTGCAGATCGTTTATACCAAGATGACGGCTTACTGACTCCTAGAACACAGCCCAATGCCGTGTTAAAAAGCGAGCACGCGATACTTGAGCAAGTCCGGACCTTAGCTGACTCTGGGCGTGTCAAAACCGCTTCAGGCGGTTACATATTATTGGAAGCCGATACAATTTGTGTTCATGGTGACAATGAAGAGTCGATCGCGCTGCTCCAAAAGATCCGCCAAAGCCTATACGCTGGAGGAAATTAATGCATAAAGAGAAATTTAATATCTCTTTGATCTCCGAGTGCAGTATTTTCATTAAGTTTGATGAGAGTATTTCTGAAAATGCAGTCGGAGAGCTTGCTCGCAGCATAAGAGAAACTTTCGCTTCAATTGTTATGAACGTTGTCCCCTCCTATCAAACTATTCTCATTGATTACTTACCTTTTCGAATCAACGAAAAGAACTTAGTCAATGAGCTGCAACAAATCGTGAGCCAGTTTGATACTCAATCACTTAAGCTTTCCCAGCCGAATCACATTACTATCCCTGTATATTACTCTGAAGAAACCGCGTTAGATCTATCTCGTTTTAAAAAGCGAGGTCTGTCATTAGACGATCTTATTACCCTGCATACGAAAACCGAGTACGCGGTTTCTGCAATTGGCTTTGCTCCAGGCTTTGCATTTCTCTCTGACGTTGATACTCAATTGCACATGGCAAGGCTTGCCACACCAAGAACTCACGTGCCGGCCGGAAGTGTCGGAATCGCAGACTCTAAAACGGCCGTCTATCCATCAGATAGTCCTGGCGGATGGAACATTATTGGTAAAAGCCCGCTTGCGCTCTTCTCCGACTCTCCTCCTTTTATACCGTTTGAAGTGGGTGACAAGGTCACCTTTAATGCTATTTCAAAACAAGAGTTTATCGATTTAGGAGGCGTACTATGAGTTACGGTGGATTACTGGTGGAAAAGCCAGGACCGCTCTCTTTAGTTCAAGACTTTGGTCGTTTTGGCTTGGCGCATGTCGGTGTGACTCAAGGTGGCCCGGTCGACGACTATGCTTACAGTTGGGCCAACCATTTGCTTGGTAACGTAGTCAATTGCGTTGCGATTGAAATTACTTTGGGTAACGCTTGTTTTATTGCCTTGCATAACTGCCACCTTGCTATATGTGGCGGTGATTTAAATGCAAAAATAGATGGTGAACCTATTTCAAATTGGTCTGACTTTACGTTGAAAAAAGGACAGAAGCTTCAGTTCGGAGTCGCAAGGAATGGGCTTCGCTCCTACCTAGCGGTTAAAGGTGGATTCAATGTTGCTCAGCACTTAGGAAGCGCATCGACCGTCTTGCGAGAATCTCTAGGTGGTTATGATTCAAATGGTGGCGCTTTGAAAGCTGGCGATATTCTTCCCTTTGTCCCTCATAACTTACCGAAACGTAAACCAAGGCAAATGACGTTTCGCTTTAAGCCAGATTACAACTTACCCATTAAGCTGAGAGTGATTGAAGGCTATCAGAACGAGGACTTTGATGAAGACGCTCGCCAAGTATTTTACAACAAAGCATTCATCATCTCCCCCAATTCGAATCGCATGGGCTACCGTCTTGAGGGCAATAACATTCGTCCACCTTACGAAGGCGTCCTATCAGAGGGAATTGCATTAGGTTCAATTCAAGTACCTAGCGATGGTAACCCTATTGTGCTGCTCAACGATCACCAGACTATTGGCGGGTATCCTAAATTTGGCTGCGTAGCCCGTATTGACTTACCTAGACTGGCACAGGCGAAGCCCGGACAAAAAGTCAATTTTGTGAAAGGAGATAGGCTAGGCTTGCAAGAAGTATGGTGCCAATGGGCTCAGTTTTTTGGGTACTAATACAACCACTGAGCCCAAACACAGCCGATTATGTAGGCATACCATAACGCACTGCTAAAGCTTGTGGATAGCCTCGCTCTTGAGTGAGTTTAATCGCGTACTGCTCGACCTCTTGTTCAGACCACTTTACAGCGACCGGATGCTGTGTTTCCACATTTTGGTTAGGATCGATGTCAAACCAGAATTGAAGCATTTTTTGCGCTGCGAGTAGTGTCGATGACGCTTTTACCACCTCTATTCTCGCATAGTGGTTATCTTCAAAAGTCACATCTGCCGCTCTGAGTACTGGGTCTGTTCCGGGAATTTGCTGAGCGCCAAACAATGCTTTTCCTCCTTTTACAGCAGAGTGATAGTCGGGAATAAACTGCGCCATGTGTTTGATGGCATTGTTCGTTCGCTCTTCTAACACTTCTTCTCTCCAGCCGTTACGGATCTTCGAGAGTAAAGGCATAGGCAGTTCAGGTTGAGCAGATGAGTTCGTGCTCTCCACTAAACCATCTTCAAACAGCGTGATTCCTTTTGTCATACCATGAAGTTGAAAGTAACCATCGCCATAAGGCGTCAATTGAGCCATTCCTTTATCGGTTCCACGCGGGCCATGAAAAATAACTTCTGGCCATTGTTGTTGACAGTCTGCCCACCTCGTAACGTAAGCGGCTTTAAACTCCACCAACCTGTCACGCTTGGCACCAACTGTGTTGTCAATTGAGCCTGTTTCAAAGCCACACGCGTTAACCAAGTAGTCGCATGTCATCAGGTAATCGATACCTTCACGTTCATAGCCAAGTTGCCAGTGTTCCCCCATCCAATCGGCTTGCTTAAACGTTGCTTGTGTGAAGACCGAAGCATTAGGAAGCGTATCTAGTGTTAAGTTGGCAATTGCGGCGAGGCGAAAAACACTCCAACCATATTCTTGAACTGCGACAACAGGATACTTTAGCGCTTCAAGATCAGCATGTTGAGCAAAAGGAATGCACCACTCATCGAAGTTTGTAGGATGACTTGGTTGAGTACGTTGCGCGAGAGCTTCTAGCTCCGCTTTTGAATACAGTTTGTAGTATTCGCTTGGCTCGCCGAGCACTTTATTACTCTCATCTTTATCAACGAGCGTCTGATAAGCACTTTTCACAACCTCTAATCGCGGAACTAGTGTGGATGGGTCTCCACCATCGGAATGAGGAACCGCGATGATTGTCGGACGAATATTCAGTGAAAGCGGATACAGGCGAACAGTATCGATAGATTGTGCTAACAAGTCTAAGCATTGTTGCTCGGAAATCTCTCGATATAAATTACCACCAGCATGCAAATGACAAATGGGTGGACCATTTACTAGTGATACGCCCTTCTCTATTACGGAAACTTTAAAACCCAGCTCCGCAAAATGAATTGCTGCTGTTGCACCTGCTACACCGCCACCAACAACAGCGATATGCTTATCTTTATAACTTGGAAACTCAGACTTCATTGCTTCACTAAAAATTTTATAAGGAAAATTCTTTACTAACGGTGGATTCTACTCGTGTTTGGACTTGATTAAAATCACAAAAAGTTCATGGGTTTGCGAAATATCCAACAGCGCCTGTAAAGTGCATTAAAGTAGAAAAAATTTGCGAAAAAGTACTTGACGACATGGTTAAGAAGACACTTTTTTGTGTCTATGTGAATAAGAATTTCACTGTAAGACCCATGGCGCAAAGCCTGCAGAAACACCCCACTTTTTACCCCATTTAGTTATCCCAAAAGTTATCCACTGTTTTTGTGGATAACTAAAATAAAAGTGTCATGGAGTGTTCCAAACTTGATAACACTCGCTGCGATTAAGTGTTTACTGGCGTTAACAATCTTTTCAACAAACTCATCACTACAAGTGCCAACGTAACAAATGTTGCAAGCGGTAAAGCTATCCACAATTCGGGGTGAATTTGTGCATTGAGATCGAATCCATATGTCATGACTGCGGCCACACAAACTTCCGCAGCGAATACCGCAACACCACTAGCAATCAACGCCATAATTCCGTACTCGGCCCACAGGGTTGTGTTGATCCGTTTCTTACTTGAACCTAATGTGCGATACAAACGAATCTCTTGTTGGCGTTGGGACAAGCTTAACCTCAGTAGCGTAAAGATGAGCAGCAGACCAGCAACAACGCCTAAAAGAGCAAGGATGGTGATTGCTGATACGATTTGCTGAATCAAAGCCTGAATTTTCTCGCCCATAGTTCGGATATCTAAAACAGAGACCGTTGGGTGAGCACGTGACATTGACGTCAACAACGCTTCATTTCCTTCTTCAATCCTATAACTGATGAGGTAAGAACCAGGTAAATTAGCCATCACGTCAGATGAGAAAATAAAATAAAAGTTAGGCTTCATGTCACGCCATTCGACATAACGGATGGTATCTACTACTGCATCGTAATTCTGACTGTTTATTACAAAGCGCAGCGTATCACCGAGTTTGATGCCTAAGTCATTTGCTACATCCGCTTCTACAGATACACTCCCTTTGTTTGTCCATTCACCCGAAAGCACATCATTATATTCTGGTAGGCTATCTCCCCATGTCAGGTTTAGCTCTCGACGTATCGCGTCAGAACCTTCTCCTTCGTAATCAATCTCCTTGACGTTTTGACCGTTGATCTCTGTTAGTCGTCCACGAATTATTGGATAAGCTTGTGACCGCGTAACTCCATTTTTATCTAGGGTTTCTAGGTAGTTATCGAGTTCATAATCACCAATGTTCAATGCGAACACATTTGGCGCATCTGCAGGTAAGGTTCTCTCCCAATCAGCGAGAATATCGCTGCGCACAAGCCAAATGATAGACAGCAACATTAAAGATAATGCCAAAGCACCAAACTGTAGACCGCTGGTTACTGGCGTCCGGTTGATACGACTCAACGCAAGCTTCATTGCAGGATGGGTTGACACACGTGCAAACAGCTTTGTGAGTGTGACGCTAACTGCTGCGAGTACCACAAACTGTACCGCTATACCAGTGAGCACGATCCAAACTAAGGTGTTATCTGCATACAGTAAAAGCAGTGGAACAACGGGAACTAGAACAAGTAACATTCGCTTCCAAGAACGTTGCGCTTTACCCTGCTGTAGCACTTCTAACGCGGGAGTTTTAATCAAGCCTAACAATGGTATACCGAGAGCAGGCACCGTAATCAAGACTGCTGAGATAAATGCCACCAAAAATGGTGTGACGCCGTAACTAGGGAGTGGCTCGGGTAATAAGTCTTTGAGTGGAATGCGTAATAAATATTCCAGCCCGCTCCCTAACAATAGACCGACGACACTGGCACTAATGAGAAGGATTGTGACTTGAATAAATAACCACTTTTCAATCCATCGGCGGCTCGCACCAAGACTTTTCAACATCGCGATAGTTTGTGTCCGGCTGTTCACGTAATTTTGACAAGTAAGAACCAATGTTGTCGCCGCCATAATGATGACAATTGCTACTGTCAACGACAGATACTGCGTCGTGCGTTCAAAAACCTCATTACTACGACTGGCAGTATCTTGCGTGCGCCAGCGATCGCTCGGAGAAAGCTGCGTATCATCTTGTAAGCTCTTTAGTGTTTTATCATCGGCTTGTAAAAATAGACGGTATTGAACTCGACTCCCAACTTGAATTGCTCCTGTTTTATCTACGTCACTTTGATGAATGTATGCAGAAGGCATTTGCTGAAATGGATTAAAGCTCAAGCCTGGTTCCATCAATACTGCGCCTGATACAGTAAACTCGGCATCGCCTATCGTGACGCTGTCACCTGAATTTACGTTTAGTTGAGTCATAATCCGCTCATCAAGCCAGAGTTGGTTCTCTTTAACGCGACCGGCCGGATTATTTTCAAGAACGAGCTCTCCCATTAAAGGGTAATTATCATCCACCGCCCTTACAGAAATAAGCTGCATACCATTATCGCTAAATGCCATAGTGGCAAATCGCGTCATCATCGAACGTTCAAGGTTTTCAGTCGAGGTTAACAACGTGTCCGGAATGGGATTAGCTGACACAAACACCGCATCTGCCGTTAATGCGTCCTTTCCCTGCTTGACGATCACCTGCTCCATTCGTTCTGCTAATGCAGAAAGCGCAAAGATACTCGCAATCACGAGAATAAGAGCAACGCTAATAGGCCAAAGATTCCCCTGCCTTATTTCGCCGAAACTCCAGCGTATCAAGCTTTTATTCGACGAGTGCTGTGTTGTACTGTTTTGCTCTGTGGATGTTGCTTCACTTGATGATACTGCAGACATTACATCTCCTCCTTAAGCTCACCCGCCTCCATACGATAAATACGGTCACATCGGCTTGCTAGATGACCATCGTGTGTTACTAAAATCAGAGTTGTCCCGTGCTGTTCATTAAGATCGAATAGCAGCTCAATCACTTTGTCTGCGGTTTGATGGTCAAGATTGCCGGTAGGTTCGTCTGCGAACAACAGTTCAGGTTGTGTCATAAATGCGCGCGCTAGTGCAACTCGCTGTTGTTCACCACCAGATAACTGGCTTGGTAGATGGTCGACACGTTTTTCCAATCCAACAGCAGCTAATAATTCCGCTGCTCTTGCTTCATCTTCGGCTTCACCACGTAAAAGACAAGGAAGCGTGACATTACGTAATGCACTCAAACTCGGGATTAACAAGAAACTTTGGAAAACGAAACCTAAAGAGTCAGCCCGAACTTTCGCACGTGCTTCATCATCCAGTTTTGATAATTCATGACCTAATAAAGTAATTTCGCCTGATGTCGGAGTATCAAGACCAGCTAGCAACGTCATCAATGTTGACTTACCTGCACCGGAAGTTCCGACGATGGCGATTTTTTCTCCTTTTCGGATGTCAACATTTACGTCTTTGAGGATTGTTAATTGTTCTTGATTAGTAGAGACTTGTTTAGAAACCAAATTGGCTTGAACAATAGGTGCATTAAGTACAGGTGTTTGCATGATTCGTATACTTTCCTTAGTTCTATTTTTTTGTTTTTCCGCTACTGCACATGCGAGCGAAAAGCTACTTGTCTTGGGTGATAGCTTGAGTGCAGGCTATCAGATGCCGATCGAAGAGAGTTGGCCTAGCTTACTCCCTGATGCGTTGTCAGAACATGGTCAAGATGTAACAGTTATTAATGCCAGTATTTCTGGCGATACCACTGGCAATGGCTTAGCACGGTTACCTCAGTTGCTAACTCAGCATAGCCCTGACATGGTACTTATTGAGTTAGGTGCCAACGATGGACTGAGAGGTTTCCCTCCTAAACTTATTACGTCAAATCTTTCAAAAATGATTACCATGATAAAAGATTCTGGTGCGGACGTTGTCATGATGCAAATTCGGGTTCCGCCTAATTATGGTAAGCGCTATAGCGATATGTTTTACGATATCTACCCTAAGCTTGCACAGCATCAACAAGTTGCCTTGATGCCATTCTTCTTAGAGCATGTTGTCACCAAACCAGAATGGATGATGGATGATGGCCTTCACCCAAAACCAGATGCACAACCTTGGATCGCTGATTTCGTTGCTCAAGAATTAATTAAACATCTCTAATTTTAATGGTCTAGCTCAATAAGTTTTACGTAACTTTACGTTAATCTATTTTCAATTCCACTCATCGAGGATAGATAACAACATGCGAATAGAACCGTTAATTCAAGGTGTTGTTGCTCGCTCTGCGCACCCCAAAGGGTGTCATGCATCTATTAAAGAGCAAATTGAATACGTAAAGCACGCCCCACAGATCAAAAAAGGCCCAAAACGGGTTTTGATTATTGGTGCCTCCTCTGGTTTCGGCCTAGCGGCACGAATAGCCCTAACGTTCGGTGGCGCTAACGCCGATACCATTGGCGTCTCATTTGAGCGTGGCCCTTCAGAGAAAGGGGTTGGGAGTGCGGGTTGGTATAACAACGTCTTTTTTAAGCAAGAAGCAAATCAAGCCGGGCGTACCGCAATAAATATTGTTGGCGATGCATTCTCTGGTTCGGTGCGCAATCAAGTGATTGAAGCCATTGAAACGTACTTTGAGGGTGAAGTTGACTTAGTCATCTATAGCTTGGCAACCGGTGTTCGACCTAAACCTGAATCTGATGAGTTTTGGCGCAGTGTCATTAAACCTATTGGTGAACCTGTCACTGGCGCTTCTATCATGCTGGAGAACGATAAGTGGATAGAAACCACCTTAACGCCTGCAACAGAAGAGGAAGCCAACGCCACCATTAAAGTAATGGGAGGCGAAGACTGGGAAAGCTGGATTGACACACTCATCAATAACGACTCTATCGCAAACGGCTGCAAAACCATCGCCTTTTCTTACATGGGCCCTGACATTACGCACCCAATTTATCTCGATGGTACGTTAGGTCGAGCGAAAATCGATTTACACCAAACCAGTCATTCATTAAACCTCAAACTCGCCAACTTTGACGGCGGTGCTTACGCAACCGTGTGTAAGGCGTTGGTGACGAAAGCCAGTGTATTCATCCCTGCGCTAAGTCCCTACCTGTTAGCGCTTTATAGAGTGATGAAGGAAAAAGGTACTCACGAACGCTGTATTGAACAAATGCAGCGGCTGTTTACTACGAAGTTATACGATCAAGAGAAAGTGCCAGTTGACGGCGAACGCTTGATTCGAATAGATGACTTGGAACTTGAACCGCAAGTTCAACAAGAAGTCCACGCTCTTTTAGAACAGATGAATGCTGAAAACTTTAAAGAGATTGGTGATTACCAAGGTTTTAAAGATGAGTTTATGAAGCTCAATGGCTTTAACTTTGAAGATGTCGACTATTCGCAAGACATTTCTATTGAATCGTTAATGTCGCTTAAGCCTTGATACTTGTTACCTGTTTCAAGGATGAGATATGTGACAACTATTCCTAGTCCTGAACACTTTTCAGGACTTTTTTTTGTTTCGAGCCCTAGCCACCCTATACTTAATTAAAAAGCGAGAACAAAATAGAGCAGTCTGCATTTTTAATTCACAGGAAGTGAAACCACGTAAAGGATGACCTATATGGGGAGATTGCAAACATTAGACTACGAAATCCCTGAGTCTATGCGAAGAAGTTGGCAGGAAATCGTCAACTTACTGGCTCAAATAACACACGTACCCACCACATTAATTATGCGTATCCATCCGGATCGCATAGAAGTAAATACATCTAGCGAAACTCTAGGTAATCCTTATCGTACTGGCGATGCAGAGCTGCTTGGTAACGGTTTGTATTGCGAGCAAGTTATAGAACAGAAAGGCGAGCTTGTAATCCCCAATGCGCTTGAAGATGAAGAATGGCAAAATAACCCAGACATCAAACTAGGCATGATTTCTTATTGCGGCTTACCGCTATTCTGGCCAAATGGGGAGACATTTGGAACAATCTGTATGCTTGACTCTGAGAGAAACGAGTACAACGATAGTTACCGTCAGTTGCTTGAAACTTTCAAAGATTCAATCGAAGCACAGCTTTCAGTTGTGTACCAACAACATAAACTTCAGCGACTTAACACCGAGCTAAAGAGTCGAATTGAAAATCGTACCACGGATTTAGCCCAGTTAAGTTACTCCTTAACACAAGAAATTGATCGCCGTAAAGCCGCGGAAAAACAAGTGAGCTACCAAAAAACACATGATCAGGGGACTGGGTTTCTAAATCGCTCTGCACTTGAGAACATTGTCCAATACACCTTACAGTCCCTTGATAGTGATCAGCAATCGCTTGTGGTCATCAACATTGGTTTTAGTAACGCTCGCAGTATTCAGACCAGGCACGGGTTCGAGGTCTTTGACAACATTTTAAAAGAATTTCACTCCAGATTAACCAGACACGGTGCTAGCGGATTTATCACTGGTAGACCAAGTTCGAATGACATGGTTTTATTGATTTGGGGAGAGGATATTGAAGCTCGGTTAAATCAACTATTAGATGATATCACTAAAATTAGCGTAGATGGATTTGTCTTCAACAAAACAGAAATACATTTGCACACGTATATCGGTATAGTTCAAGCTTACAAAGATTGCAGCAATGCTAAGCGTATCCTTCAACATGCATGTTACGCGATGCTTCTATGTAAAGAATCCGGCGAACCTTTTAGTTATTTTAGAGAAAATCATTCGGCGGATCTCAATAGTCACAATGAACTGGAAAGTTACCTTTTACAAGCAGTGCGTAACGACGATTTAGTGTTGTACTTTCAACCTCAAGTAGACTCCAAAACACGTAAATGGATTGGCGCAGAAGCCTTGCTTCGCTGGAGACATCCAATACTTGGCGACGTTTCCAACGAAGCATTGATACATATGGCCGAACAAAACGGGCTTATCTTTGAAGTTGGCTCTTTTGTTCTGCGTACCGCGATAGACAAAGCGAAACAATGGTCTGAGTTAATCGATAACTTCAAAATTGCCGTCAACGTTTCTCCCATTCAATTACAAAACGTAAATTTTGCAGAACAAGTGCAACACCTACTCGACACTTTCCATTTGCCAGCACACTTTCTCGAACTCGAAGTAACCGAGAGCGCTCTAATTGCCGATGAAATAGTAGCACGCACAACGTTAAATAAGTTGCACAAACTAGGTGTGACATTGTCACTTGATGATTTTGGTACAGGATATGCCTCGTTCAGCTATTTAAAGAAATATCCGTTTGATGCCATCAAAATTGATAAAAGCTTCGTCCAGCAAATGGAAAAGTCAGATGATGATCGCGAGATCATTTGTTCAATCATACACATTGCAAAAAAACTGGAACTCCAAGTAGTGATCGAGGGCATTGAATCCCACCAACAAGAGCAGTTTCTTATTGGTGAGGGTTGTGATATCGGACAAGGTTTTCTTTATGGTAAACCTATGCCTTGTAATGAATTTGAGCAAAGTTTGTTTAATCAGCGCCTTTCTGGCGGGCAATACGCCTACTCTTCCTAAGCATTCTCTTTACTATGAGGGCGGTGGTTTCTATAATCGCCGCCCGCTTCTATTAAAAGGCCAATATCTTCATGGATCAGTTGACTGCCACGCTTAAGAAAATTGAAAAGCAGAACTACCGAGCTTATCAGCAAATCAAAGGTCAATACGACTTCACTGATTTCACTTTGTTTATCGATCATGTACAGGGTGACCCTTATGCATCGGCGTCACGTTTTCGTGCGACTCGCGCATGGTCTTTGACTGGTCTTGAGTGGCTAAGAGACGAGTCTCCTGCATTTCAAAGAGCTGCACGTGATTTTATTGCGCGTAGTTTTGAACAGTTTGCTAAACAAGAAAACTCAGTATCAATTTCACTGACAGGCCAAACTGTACTGGATAGCACCGCGGTGTTGTTTACTGAAGAAGGTATTGAACTGCGTTTTCGAGTTAACTTACCAGCCGAGGGTCGTTCAGTATTGGGGAAAAAAGCCAACAACATACTGACTTTCCACCTGCCTAAGTTTATCCGTCGAGCAACTTTAGAGCGTGAACTCGACAAAGCCGCTTTAATTAAGCACTGCCAAGTTGTTGAAGACCAAGATGCCCTACGAGAACAGTTAGAGGCCAATAACTTAGTCGCGTTTGTCGCAAACGGCAGTATTCTTCCTCGAATTGCAGGTAATTGCGACCTTCCAATGAAAGAAGCCGTTGAGTTTAAAGCCCCTGAATCTCTACAAGTCACTTTACATGCGCCAAACAAGGGCCATGTCACAGGATTAGGAATTCCAAAAGGTATCACACTGATTGTAGGTGGTGGCTTCCACGGTAAATCTACCTTATTAAATGCAATAGAGCGTTCAATTTACGATCATATTCCAGGAGATGGTCGCGAATACATTGTTGCCGATAACAAGGCTATGAAGATTCGTGCCGAAGATGGCCGATGCGTACACCACTTGAACCTGTCAAACTACATCAACCATTTACCGATGGGTAAAGATACGGCGGACTTTTCTACTCAAGACGCATCAGGCTCAACGTCGCAAGCCGCTTGGCTTCAAGAGTCTATTGAAGCGGGTGCAAGCACATTATTGATTGATGAAGATACTTCTGCTACCAACTTCATGATTAGAGATGAGCGTATGCAGGCATTGGTGGCAAAAGGTGATGAGCCAATTACTCCTCTCGTCGACCGCATTGGTCAATTACGAGATGATCTTGATATCTCTACCATTATCGTTATGGGTGGGTCGGGCGACTACTTAGACGTTGCCGATACCGTCATTCAAATGCACGACTACCAAGCCGTTGATGTGACTGAAAAAGCGAAAGAAGTTATCGCTCAGCACCCTACTCAACGCCATAACGAGTCAGAAGAACGTTTACAGACCTTCCCACCTCGAGCACTGAACCGCGTTGCGTTGATGAATATTCTTACTGACGGCAAGTTCCGTGTGAATGCGAAAGGCAAAGAGTCACTTCGATTTGGTAAAGAGTTTACTGATCTTAGCGCTTTGGAACAGATAGAGTCAGCCGATGAAGTCAACACAATTGGCTGGTTATGGTTCCAAATTGCTCAACTTCCAGGTTGGTGTAATCATCCGGCGAAGGAGATTGAAGAAATGCTGTCTGGTGAGTGGCATGCCGCTCTTCCTAAGCAAGGCGACTTAGCCAAACCACGCACACTAGACGTTATGGCTGCCCTCAACCGCATGCGAAAATCTCAGTTTAAGTCATCATGCTAGTTTTGATACGCTGACAGAGACAGTTCAATCAAAAGGCAGCTATAGTTAGCTGCCTTCCTTTATCTTTATTCTTAGCGAATCATTCGTTTCTCAGTACATTCCACGCTTCACAAAGAACTCTAAATCTTTCTGCATCGCCATTTTCTCGATCAGGATGCCAACGAAGCGCGAGTTTTCGCCATTGTTTTCTAATTTCCGCAGGCGTAGCGTCAGTGTTAAGTTCAAATAGTGACAGTGCCTTTGTCTTATCTACGCTGGCTACTGACGAACCACCGATGAACTTTTGATAAGTTGTCCAAAATTCATTCAACAGTCGACGCACTTCATCTTCGTCCGCTTCGTAATTGCGCCAATCTAAGTAATACTCACGCAAAGGATCATGAATATCGATCTTATGCCTCAAAGCTTCCATCGAAGACATGAGCTGAATATCCATGGCTTCGACTTGAAGCCAGCTATCCGGATACAGAGTGTCTTGCAGTTGATATAATGCATTCATGATCAGGAAATTTCTTTTGAATAAATCCTTATCGGGAGAGTCGTCCAGCTTTGAAATATAACCTTGTTCACCCAACGAGCTTGCCAAGGTGTGCACTTTCCAATTAGAGGGCTGTTTTCTCAGAATTTCTAACATTGGCCAAAGCAGCGGATTTTCTATTGCATGAGGCTCAATACTATTGACAGTACGTTGTCCTTCCATTCATCCTCTCTGACACGAGTTTAGGGCCCCATTCACGGCACAAAAAACATAATTTCCACTTTGTAGCATAAATGCAAAAAGGCCGATAGTCATTCACCATCGGCCTTTGTAAGGAGATCACGTAAAGGTTAAATAACCCCTAGCTCACGTAAACGTTCCATAAGGTAGCTATGTGCAGTGTAGCGTTCAGATAACACCACTTCCGGCTTTGGATGCAGGAACAACGGTAATGAAATACGTGACTTTTCTTGACGGCCACCCGTAGGGTTGATTACACGGTGAGTCGTTGAAGGGAAATAACCACCTGACGCTTCTTGAAGCATATCACCAATATTGATGATTAAGTTTCCGAAGTCACATGGTACATCGATCCAATCACCCTCTTTACTCTTTACTTGCAGTCCAGGCTCATTAGCAGCAGGCAAAACCGTTAACAGGTTAATGTCTTCATGCGCAGCAGCACGAATAGCGCCTGGCTCTTCTTCGCCTGTCATCGGTGGATAGTGAAGCACGCGTAGTAATGTTTTGTCACTGTTATTGATCATTTCTGACAACGCGATAGAGAACTTCTCTTGAACGTCCTTAGGTGCGTACGCTTCAACCCAACCTAATAGCTCTTGAGCAAATGCATTGGCACGCTCGTAGTACTCTAAGATTTCAGCTTTAAGCTGCTCTGGGATCTGACCCCAAGGGTAAACATGAAAGTACTCTTTGATGTCTTTCACTTTGTGCCCTTTCGCCACTTCAGACACAGAAGGTGGGAAGTAGCCATCTTGGGTGTCTACGTTAAAGTGAAAATCATTCTTTTGTTCTGAACAGAAAAACTCATGCCAGTTTTTGTAAATTGACTCTACAAGCTCTTGTGGAATCGGGTGGTTTTTCAACACACCGAACCCCGTTTCGCGTAGAGAGGTAACGAACTGTTGAGCAGCATCGTCAGCAAGATAATCGACAGTTTCCAGTTTCATGGCTTTACTTCTTTTTTATTAGACTGAATCATGGATTCTATGGATGGGCATGTTGTAAATCAAACTTTAATGAAAAGTGCACGCGCAAACGTTTTAATGTTGAGCAGTTTGCCAATAAATCAACATTTTCAGTGATCAAAAAACCCATTAAAATATCAATTGCACACCGTTCAATTAAGTGCAATCATTAACACAATCTATGGAGTCCCACTGTAAGATAAATTGAAGGATCAAATAACTCTATGAAAAGCACCTCGACACTCTTAGGATTAACGATTTTTTATGCCATCGTGTTTTTATTTTCTGCGTTGGAACCTAACTCACGTGCAGTTTGGTTTGCGGAGATTATCCCGGCGATTGGTATTCTTGTTGCTATTTGGGCGATTTCGATTCGCTATCAGTTCAGTAATACGGCTTACTTTTTAATGTTCATCTGGCTCTGTTTGCACACTATCGGTGCGAAATATACGTTCTCCGAAGTGCCGTTTGACTGGTTTAACGACATGATTGGTTCAGAGCGAAATAATTTTGACCGCATTGCGCACTTTTCAATTGGCCTTTACGCATATCCGATCGCTGAATACTTGATAAACAAAAAACGGTTCAACAAAGCGTTCTCTTGCTGGTTTGCTTTGTTTGCTATCATGTCACTTGCTGCTGGCTATGAGATTATCGAATGGTGGTATGCGGAGTTGGCTGGTGGCGATGAGGGAATTGCCTTTCTGGGCTCGCAAGGTGACATATGGGACGCCCAGAAAGATATGTTGTGCGATACCGTTGGTGCAGTGTTGTCGTTATTCTTAATGTCGGCTCAACGTCGATTCTCTCAACCATTCTAAATAAGGGTTAAACCCATCAACAATTGGAACCTGTACGATTTGAGCTACCTCGTATTCGTGCAGGTTTTCTATTTTCTCTTCCACCAATTCATAAAGTTCTCGACGAGTTTTGATCACCAGCAACCATTCGTTGTCAGTACAAATCTCCCCTTTCCACACATAGTGACTTTCAATAGGCATCGTTTGAATACACGCGGCTAATTGAGCATCTAGCAAACCTTTAATGATCTGATCTCGATTTTTTTCATTACTGGTTGTACTTAAAACCATGCAATAGTCATGTTTCATACTCATTTTCTAGCCCTTTATTATTTCATCGTCACTTTGCCGCCAATCATTTTGTAAGCGGGGGTTCCTCTTACTAAAGTGTCTCTTGCAAACTCTTGTCCGCAAGCGGGGCAAATACATGGGGTTTGTGTGAAATCGTCAACAATGCGCTCTTTGAAGCATTTAACCAGTGCGCCTTTCCCGCCTTTACGGTACTTAAATAGTTGAGTTTTACATTTAGAGCAAAAGATATCGACGGTTTTCGTCGGTTGTTTTTTATTCGGTTTCGCCATGGTTACTTTCTATATCCGGTTTGACCCATACATTATTAAAATCAAACCAACCTAAGGCATTACACTTTGCATTTTGTAACGCACCGCTGTGGTCTTTATTCACGCCTAGCCAGCAGTGAAACATAGGAATCACCTGACAGCTTTTTACTAATTGTCGTCCTAGCTCACGCGCAGGAAAGTCTGTGTGCATGCCGGCACGCCATTGATCGACAAGTTTAGCCCATTCACTAAAATCGTAACCTGAACTGAACTTCTCAATATCACTGTAATCCAGGAGCCAGCCCGCCAACGCGTCATTTCGGTTCGTTGCAATACCCATAGCTTTCACCCAGATATCCACTTCCTCCGGTGCGGGCGGTTGAGAATCATAACGAATAAACTCAACCTCTATACCGTGCGGTTTTAAGAGTGTCTTGATGGCCTTGGCAACTACTGGAAACATCGGATGCTTTTTCTGATACGCTACGGAAATTACCTTATTAGCCTGTGGTACGCTGCCCGCTTCTGCTGACCTAAGATCAATCCAACCGGGCTTAAGGCCAAACGCTTGCAATACTCCCAGTTCCATCACTTTATCTTGTGGAACATGCGCGTAAATCTGGTGACTGTTGAGGGTTTGCGAGAGGAACTCTGCCCAACGTGGATCTTTTGCAATCCCAGTGTTTTTGTTTAGTAATAGGAATGTACAGCCAGGGTCCAGCTCGACTTCATCGGATGAACCTTGTTTATCCATCTTCGGCTTTGACAGGCTTGGATAAACCATTGAAGAATAGGCTTCATCGATTACCCACACCTCCACTTGGTCAAGTAAAGGGCGAAAACCAAAGTAGCCATCAAAAGCAGTCAAAATAAGACGCTTATCATCATTCATTTTAACTTGGAACGGCCCTGTCCCTATCGGTTGTCTATCAAAGCTTTCAGAACGCAAAGCACTCGGTAGCAAAATTTTTGCTTGCGACTCACTCAGAGCCAGAGGCAGGTAGCGATCAGGACGGACGAGCTCAATATCAACGGTCCACTCTTGTGGCGAAGACACCCGCTTTATGTGAGAAAACAAGTTCAAGCTATTTAACGCAAGCACACTTTCAAGAACACAACTGGTTGTTAACGGTTCACCGTTATGAAAGCGTACTCCACGACGAAGATAAAAACGCCAATGTGTATCAGAAATTGCTTCCCACGTGTGGGCTAAATCTGGTTGAAGTTGTTCATTTTCATCAAGGCGAGTGAGTCCGCTAAAAATTTGTCTGGCGATGTGCTGTTCAGAACGCCGCATCGGTTTCTGCGGGTTTAACATCGACAATGGTCGATAATAAGGCAAACGCACGACCTGCTCGCCCTGTCGATGTTGAAGCCCTAAATAACCTTGGATAACCTGCGTTAATCGTGCCGCATCGTTATCAAGCGCATCTAGAGCCTGACCGATTTTCCCTTCATCGAGATAACGCCTGGCGAGGTTTTCGCTGACGTCGCTTCGATTACGTTTAAAAACGAGTTTCGAAAGTTTTCCTCGACCTGCTGCCGGATGCCACTCAATCCAGCCCTCTTCTTCAAGTTTATTTAGAACAATACGAGCATTACGACGTGTACAAAACAACGCTTCGGTGATGTCTTCGAGCTGAACGTCCGTATCGTGACCGGAAAATTTTTCAAACAGTGTTTCGAACTGAACACGTAAACGAGGGCTACTCATAAAGAGGAAATTCTTATCTTGTTGTCGATAAGCTAAGTTTCCTCATTTTTACCAAAAAGTGCAAACATCACACTATAAATTATTGAATATCGATACCAATTTCTCGCGAAAGTTCGGCCAGTTGTTCCTCGCTGTCCAGCTTGATAGACCATTTGCACTCTGCTCCATGAGATAAAACAACGTTCGCTCCTCTACCCAGCAACTGAATTGCATCGGTTTGCGCTTGCAAGGTTACCATTGCGCTGCCGGAGATCTTAATCACTATTTCACGCTGGGTTGCAATGATTTTTCCTAATGAAAACTCAATCACCATCTTAGTTTATACCGACTTTGTTTTATGTTGTTTCACAGCGATGGTCAAGCGACTGGTACACACTAAACGGCCTCGCTCATCAGTGATATCGATTTGCCACACTTGCGTTGAAATACCCAGATGAAGCGGTTTTGCCGTACCAATCACATGACCACTTCGCATGGCTCGCACATGGTTCGCGTTAATATCTAAACCGACGCAGTAGCTGTCCTCATCGACAGAGAAGTTTGCAGCCAATGAGCCTAATGTTTCTGCGAGCACGACTGATGCACCACCGTGAAGCATTCCTAAAGGTTGATGAGTAAAGCTGCATACGGGCATGGTTGCTGTAAGGGAGTCGTCAGTGAAATCTGTATATTTAATTTGTAGGTGCTCGATCAGGGTATTTTTTGACGTGGCATTCAGAATCTCTATGCTTACGGGCTTTTTCCATATACTCATTGCTTTACTCTTAGTTTCACAAACTGGTTTGTTAGGTTGTAACGATGTGCTAGGAAGCTAGCATAGACGCTACTTGGGCATAACTTCAAGACGTAACATCTCACCTTCTTCATTAATCAGATGAATAACTTGATCCATGCATCATGTTACTATTTGGGTATATACTATTGCTTCAAAACAAAAAATTAAATGGAGCCTGTTATGAAGGTATGGATGAAAGCCTCTGCTCTTTTAACTATCGCGGGTTTAACAGCGTGTAGCGCATCACCGACGGGTCGCAACCAGATCCTGATGTTTTCAGATCAGGAAATGTCATCGCTTGGCGCTAAATCTTTCGAACAAATGAAGAAAGATATCCCAATCAGCAAAGACCGCAAAACGAATGCCTACGTTCAATGCGTTGCCAAGCACATCACTGACACCATTCCCGCTCAATCTGGATTTAAAGACTGGGAAGTCGTTGTTTTTGATAGTGAACAAGTCAATGCGTTTGCTCTACCAGGTGGGAAGATCGGCGTGTATACCGGGCTTTTAGATGTCGCGAAAAACCAAGATCAGTTGGCAACAGTCATTGGTCACGAAGTCGCTCACGTCCTCGCTGACCACAGTAATGAACGTCTCTCACAAAGTCAGTTAGCAAATGCCGGGTTGTCTCTAGCAAACGTTGCCATTGGCGCTTCCGAGTACAAACAGTATCAACAAATGACGATGGCGGCACTTGGTGTCGGTGTCCAATACGGTGTTATTTTGCCATACGGTCGTACTCAGGAATCTGAGGCTGATATTGTCGGGCTGGAATTCATGGCAAAAGCAGGTTTCGACCCACGTCAAAGTGTCGATTTATGGAAAAATATGAGTGCTGCATCAGGTGGTTCTCAACCACCTGAATTCTTCTCAACCCACCCATCGCACAGTACGCGCATTAAAGATTTACAAGCAACCATAAATAAGCTGCCTGCGTATAACGCGAAAGCACCAAGATGTGGCTAATTCATTGCTACTTGCTACTATCGTCTACTACTTAAGCTTGCCAAGTAAATTACCACCTTCTAAAGAAGGTGGCTTTGTGTGAGCCCCCTAAAAGAGGGCCTTTGTTTAGTCCAGCGCCAATTGCTGCTGCTCTACTCGCTCTTGCTTCTCTTGATGTCTTACATATCGGCGTATTATTTCTTCATTGATTCCAACACTATCGACAAAATAGCCTCTTTGCCAAAAGTGATTACCCCAAAGCCTGTTCTTCCTAAGGTGAAGAAACTTGATTGTATCTACTCATGTTATTTGTCCTCTTTGACTTCTGGAAAAATCAAAGATGCATTTAGCATGAGTAGATTTACAGGCAAAGCCAAAGCGGATGATAACCACCTACTGAAGTAGGTGGTTTAGGGCTGAAAATAAAAAAGCTCCCTAGGGAGCTTTTTAATGATTCTGATCAAGTGCCCAATATCTGTAGCGGCAAACTTAACAAACTATCTCCGAGAGTGGCAAAATACCAGATGATAGAAACAAAACCTCCGACAGAGACCAAGTACCAAGCAAGTGAAAATAGTTGCCCATAACGGGTTAATGGCAATAAATGGCTTTGATGTCGAGCTCTCCATTCCATCACCACTTCCAACATTCCCATTAACAATAAAAACCCTAGCAACGTCAGACCGAAATAGTAACTGATAAAAATGCCTAATAAAGCGGTCGCAATACTGCCAACTAACCCGACCCAAGTATTCATTGAGAAGGTAATACTTTTGAGCACATGGCCACCATCTAATGGTAAAATAGGCAGCAGATTAAATAGGTTTAGCAAGGCGTTAAACACAGCAAGCCCAGCGAAGATCACCTCACCAGTCATCCAATAAAGCAAAGTAAAAACAATACTAAGTACTAAACCGAAAAATGGTCCCATGATTGAGATAACCACATCCTGCCAGCGCGTGTTTATCTTTTCGTCACTTAGCGCCAAACCACCTAGGAATGGAATCAAATAGATCCCTTTGGTCTTCATTCCAAAATACTTCATCGCTCTAATGTGACCATATTCATGGAAAACCAAGCAAGCGATCAACGCTAGCGCGAACTCGATGGAAAATAGCCAAGAATATGCAGCGAGACTTGCAGACGCTAACGCCACTTTAATAACTTTCGCACTTTTAAGTGCTTTCATCCCAAGAGATACGAGACCTATTATACTTAAACGCTTTTCGGATGGTGGCGTAACTTCTGGCACTTGGCGCTCGATGTCTTTTTCATTTCGACAACCTTCGTTGACGAGCTCACCGTTAATTGTGACCTTGTAACTCAATTCAAACGGTTGCCATGTTAAAGAACACTCTAAATGACAGTTCAGGATTTCCTCACCCGCAGAGAGCCTAAACTGGTGTAGACAAGTCTCTGCGGTATTGTCACTGGCATCGATTTGAGACACCAACGTATTATCCCAATATAACTGCTGCCACCCAGCCATCGATCCTTCGAGCCTTAGCGAACGACCTAAAAATTCAACATTCAGTAATTCCAATGCGGTTCCTATTGCGTCTATTGAATAACTACATAGCGAGCGCGAATTATGCCTGTGAAGTGAAGAAACAGCAAAGCGAGCTATCTCTTGATTTGATCGTTATTTAACTATAAAGCTCGCAAAACAATTCTGGTCGTACCATTCTCTTCAAAAATATAAAGATAATACATGCCCTTACAAGCCATCGTTTGACCTATGCATCATATTTAAAACGCAAAATACGCTCAAACTTTGACAAGTTATTAAACATACAATTAACATTACATTTACATCATCGTTGTATTTCGCGTATTAACAATTGGTGTAAGTACCACACAACAATTACAAGGACTTCGGTCCAGCATTATGACACCCTAGGAGGGTCAAGGATGAACAAGAAGCACTGCTCTCTGCTTACAATTTCAATATTGTTTGCGTGTAATGCCCACTCAGCGGGCTTCCAGGTAGCTGAACATTCGGCATCTGGTCTTGGTCGAGCATTTTCAGGTGAAGGGGCTGTTGCAGATAATGCCAGCGTCCTTGCTCGTAACCCTGCAGCAATGACACTTTTCAAAGAAGCTCAATTTTCGGGCGCGTTATCTATCATCGACCCTGAAGTCGATGTGTACGACACTGTAAACAATGAACACGCGAAAGATGTCGCCCCTTTACAGATCGTGCCAGCAGGTTATTACATCAGCCCTATCAATGATAACTGGGCTTGGGGCATCGGTATGTTCACAACATACGGTGTTGCCACTGACTATCCAAATGATATTTCCGCAGGTGATATGGCGGGTGACACTTCCCTACTTTCAGTAAACATCAACCCTAATGTCGCTTACCGTATCAACGAGTCTTTCAGTGTCGGTGGTGGTATCAACCTAGTATACGCTGAAGCAGAGCTGACTCGCCACAAAGGCGCACTCGCCGGTATTTTAGGTGGTAATAAGTCCGATAACCTTGTCGGCATGGAAGGTGAAACTTTCGCTTGGGGTTGGAATGTCGGCGCTTTATTTGAGCTAAATGAAAACAACCGTTTTGGCTTTGGCTACCGCTCTAAGGTTGATCTAGATTTTGATGACGGTGAGTTTAGTAGTTACGACTCTGGTCGAGCTTCATCACCAAAAGTTGATGGCCGTTTAAAAATCTCTCTCCCTTCAATTATCGAATTATCGGCTTTCCATCAATTGAATGAACAATGGGCTGTACATTACGGCTGGCAACAAACCGACTGGAGCACATTTAAAGAACTAAAAGCGACCAGTAACGAATGTAATGACGGAGTATGTTTCTTTAAACCTGAGAAATATGAAGACAACAATCGCTACTCCATTGGAGCAACTTACATACTTAATACAGACTGGACATTCCGTGCAGGCTTTGCGTACGACGAACAAGCAGGTGAAGCAACATTGAGTATCCCTGACAGTGACCGTTTTTGGTACAGCGCGGGCCTAACTTACGCAATGAGTGAGAATTTAACTTTCGATGCAGGCTTTGCACTTGTTAAGAGTAAATCAGGCTCTTTCACTGAGACAAATGCTCTGGGTGAAGAGATTAAGTTTGACTCAGAAGGTACTGCTTACATCAGCGCGGTACAGATGAACTACACCTTCAAATAATGGGATTACGGAGTAAACCAATGAAACACACGTTTAAATTATCAATGCTTTGTTCTGCAATCCTTCTTGCTGGTTGTGGTGATGATACCTCCAGCTCTGGTACTTCCGACAAAGTTCAATTTGAAGATGAAGTCCAAGCATTGCTTGATCGCGAAACATCCATCAGTTTTACGCTTCAAGGAGCGAACGCAGATGTACCGGCACCGTCTTACTTATTAATGGACACAAGCGATGGTACGCTTGGTCTGCCAACTGATGGCGATGATGCTTTAACCAACCCTAGAGCCTCAATGAACACGATGGATGGATGGTCAACGTCTATGCCAATCGTTCTTAACTTCAACGGCGACGGTTTTGCAACGGGCATGCTGTCGTCTGGTGTTAAAGTCATCAAGATTAACCAACGCTTAACCGAGTGGGACGGTAAATCTAACCCAATCGAAGAGGTACTCGTTCAGAATCAGGACTACGTAGTTCAAGCAAAAGGTAGCTCTCTATACATCCAGTTCTTGGCTGCACTTGATGAGTCAAGCGAGTACATTTTTGCGGTTACACAAGATGTTACTGACGTGAATGGTGAGCCAATTGGTACATCAGCAAGTTATGCGACTGGTAAATCGAAAGAAATCGTTTATGAAACTGGCGACCTTGCTTCTGTTCAAGCAGTCACTCAGGCGGTTGAAGGCATTTTTGGTCTAGCTCAAGTTAATCCTAACGACATCGTTTACTCCTCATGGTTCAGTACCCAGTCTGTAGGTGATACGTTAGCGGCAGTCAAAGGAGTAACCGCTACTGGTTTTTCTACTGGCGCAAACACACTAAATACCGTTTACAAAAATGACTCAAACGAAGGTTCAGTTGACTTATCAACGGCCTACACAATAACGCTCGGTGAAACCCAAGACTTTAGCACTGCGCTAGACTCTGACGATGACTTTAGTAAATACATTAGCGATCTAGACGCAGCTAAAACGGCAATTAAAGGCCTTTACATGCAATCAGGTGCCTATGTAAGCGTGACACAAGGTGTGGTAAGACTGCCTCATTACTTGGAAAAAGGCGCAAGCTGGAACATGCAACCAATGGTATCTGCGATGCCAAGCCTAGCGAAGCTAAGCGCAGCATTAGCGGATCCGAACGAGCAAGCAAACATGGTTCAGCAGCTATCAACAGGCGTTTTTGCAAATGATCCTGTTGATGTGACAAAGCTTGCTACAGATCCTACAGAGCAGCTAAAACTTGTTGGAGCTAAGCTTACTCTTACCGATGGTACCCAGCTTGATAGTGAGCGTATTATTACTCGCTACTCGCCTGTTCCCGTAGTGAAATCGGTTGAAGATGTCGAAGTACTGGTCTTCACACCTAAATCTGGCGTCGCGACAGACGTTGTGATTTATCAACACGGCATCACCTCTGCGAAAGAGAATGCGTACGCGTTCGCGTTCAATATGGTAAAAGCAGGTGTTGCAGTTATCGCTATTGACTTACCTATTCATGGTACGCGCAGCTTAGATGAACAACGTTCCGCAAATGCGAATGTACTGGCTTATCTAAATCTTTCCAACTTAGCCGTTGCGCGTGACAACCTACGTCAAAGTGTTCTGGATGTGTTAGGTTTGCGCGCTAGCTTGGTAGTATCTGCTCAAGGCGGTCTTTTAGCTGGAGGTCCTCTGCAAGGCTTCAACCCAATGACGGGTTCAAAAGTCAAAATGCTAGGTCATTCACTTGGCGGTATTGTCGCTACATCTGCCGTCGCAGCAGCAAACAATACATTGGGCAGCTCTACTGCGGATGCGCTGTACACCTTTAGTTCTGCATCAGTACAGAACTCTGGTGGACAAATTGGTAATTTGTTACTGGGTTCAGACAATTACGGTCCTCAGATCAAACATAACCTCGCTTATGCAGCATCAAAAGACTATGCGAATTACGCTGATGCATCATGTGCGGATCTAGAAGATAAAACATGTTACGAAGCATTTGAGGCTGCGGCAACGGAAGCTCAAGTAGCAGCGCTAGAAGCAGGTTTCTCACAATTTATCTATGCAGCACAGACTACACTAGACACTGTCGATCCGTTCACAAACGCTTCAGATTTAGTGGCATCTGGTTCGCTAACGACACCATTCTTTATGACAGAAGTGGATGGCGATAGCACAGTACCAAACAGCGTTCCAAATGCACCATTCGCGGGTACTGAACCGCTTGCTAATAAGCTAGGGTTGAAGACTGTGAACAGTACGGACACTACTGTGAATGCAACTGCGAGCTTTGTACAGTTTAATGCTACTGCATCGCACAGTACTTTTGCTTCGCCAAATGGCACTTTGTCTGATATTGATCATCATGTAGAGATGCAGATGGAAAACACTGACTTCTTAATGGATGACGCACTAACAGGTGTCACTAACACTTCTGTTTTGAAGTAATCGCAACGCCCTTCCTACCAAAGCCCAGTTTCTACTGGGCTTTTTCATTTCAATTGTATTCAAACCCACTCATATTTCCTCTGCTATAGTTAAAACGATGTCTTTGCCTAACTCACTTGTTTAAAAGGAAAACTCTATGCGCGTATTGACTGTTATTGCCACTGTATTACTTCTTGCTGCATGCGGAAGTAGCCAATATCTGATGTCGACAAATGAAGGGAAAATTATTACCTCTTACGGTAAACCAGACCTGAACGAGGAAACGGGTATGTACGAGTATGAAGACATGGATGGTAAAGAAATGAGTATTTCAAAAGAGCAAATTGTCCAGATTGTCGAACGTTAACGACAGGCCCTCTGTAAATTAGAGGGCTATGTTCTAGCCACCCTCTCTCTACATTTACCTCTTTTAGGTTTGTAATCGTTGTAGAAATTGACACAACCAATTCATAAACCAAAACAATTAATAGTGTCTTTTATACTTCCGTATTATTTATTTAGCGAATATTTTACATCTTCACCTTAATCAGGTTGGAGTATTGTAAAATCTAATCTTTAATTCGCTAACACCCTTTTATTTCTCAGGATAAAGTGGATAATACCGCCACAAAATAACATTACTAAGGTGAGTCCTTATGTCTATTGAAGCTACTCTGCTTGCGCGCTGCGAGTCAAAATGTGAACTGTGTTCTTCTGAATCTCAACTAACTGCATACGCTGTCCCACCTCACGGTAATGTGACGGTTGATACTGCCATCATGGTTTGTGATAAGTGTCTGGGTGAGATCGATGAGCCAAAAGACATTAACCACTGGCGTTGTCTAAACGAAAGTATGTGGAGCCAGGTTCCTGCTGTACAAGTGACTGCATGGCGCCAACTCACTCGCCTAAACACAGAAAGCTGGGCTCAAGATGCTCTTGACATGATGTACATGGAAGAAGAGCAAATGAACTGGGCAATGAAAGGGATGTCTGCTGACGATAAAACGGTTGACTGTAACGGCACTGAACTTAAGAAAGGTGACGATGTAACAGTAATTAAAGACCTACCAGTAAAAGGCACTAACCAAGTAATCAAACAAGGTACAGTGATTCGTGGTATTAGCCTTGGCGATGATCCAAAGCTAGTTTCGGGTAAGGCAAATGGTGGTCAGTCGATGTACGTGATCGCAGAATACTGCCGCAAGAAGTAATATCGCACTTCAGTCATGTCAAAACGGGGCACCAATGGTGCCCCGTTTTTCTATACAACACTTAATCTACTATCATGTCTACCTCCTCTAGAGTGTTTCTTTTCTAGGGCGTAGGTTGAGTAGGCATGTTTTACAAATAAAAAAATACCGGCTCATAGGCCGGTATTTCTTACACTATTTCAATATTAACGGTACATACCGATGTCTTTTTGAATATGTGCTGACAAGTCTTCTGCGTAGTAACTGCGTGGCGCAGTGTTATCTACAAATAGAATGTCCAGTAAGTGAGCAATCAGTCCTTTGAAGTTAACCGCGTAGGTTTTCTTATCCATAGAGGTTGGTAAAGCTACATTTGTCATTTGCATTGCTTGTGCCATGATTGCCTCTCTTTAAAAGCAGTAGTCTGTTTAGTTGGTTGTATATTAGTCAGTTTCTTATTGTTTAAGAAATGACAAATTTTACCCATTCAAATTAGAATTTCTAATAAAACAAACTCATTACAAAACTCAAAAATACAAATGAATAATAACGGCATAAATAATCACAATTGCTGTAATTACATTGAATAACTGAACATTACCTGCATAATTGCCCCTTAAGCAACAACATATATTTAACAATATTTTTCGTTATTTCTTTTGATTTTAGTGCTTACTTTATATTTTTTGATTAGTAATATTAACGCTAGTTTGACGCTTCGCTTTATTTTTTAGGAGTGATGCAACCACTGCCGATGTCATCACAACAACTAAAAATGTGAGAGACCATGCTGTCGGAATCTCATATTCTGTTCCAACCAATAGCATTTTTACCCCGATAAACATCATGATTACTGATAATGCTGGTTTTAAGTATACAAACTTGTCTAACATTGCTTGAAGAACAAAGTACAGCGATCGCAAACCCAGTAATGCAAATACGTTCGCGGCTAAGACTAAAAATGGCTCTCGCGTTACCGCGAATATAGCTGGTATAGAATCCAACGCAAACATAACGTCCATTACTGCAATGACACCAACAACGATCAGCATCGGTGTTGCCACCCACTTACCAGCTTGCTTTAAGATTAAGCGATTTCCTTGGTAGTCATCTGTAACTGGCAATACCTTTCGAATCAACTGCTCCGGATATGGATTAACCTCTTCTGCTTCGCCTTTGTCGCGAGCTAGCTTAACACCCGTCCAAATAAGAAAAGCAGCAAATAAGTACAATACCCAGTGATACTGTGAAAGTAACTGAGCACCAACCGCAATCATGACAGCGCGTAAAACTAGCGCACCTATCACCCCCCAAAGCAATGCTCTCGGACGCAAGTGCTCCGGCACACTGTATTGTGCAAAGATGATGGCAAACACAAACAAGTTATCCACGCTTAGCGACTTCTCTAGTAAGTAACCAGTTAAGAATGAAATCGTTGCTTTGTCGTTCGTATAAGCGCTATGTGGCGCGTAAAAGTCCCAGAATAAATAAATAGAACCTGCAAAAACAAAGGCAAGCAAGAACCAAAAAACACTCCAAACGATGGCTTTTTTCATCGTGATAGCGCCACCACGTGTTTGATAGATATCAAGCGTAACAAGAACAAGGGTAAATAAACCAAAAGCACCATACATCGCTAATGATTCTTGAAGAGGCACCGATTGGCTCAATTGGGTGGTATTTTCGATAAGAGACATATTTCCTCCCATGGCGGAAGGACTTCGTTTGGTGACCTTCCGCAGACAATAACAACCAACAGCCACATAACGATTATGTGCTGCTAGTCAATGAATGCGTTGGTCTCGTTGAAGTGTTGACGTGAATGAACCACGTAACACCTTTACTTACCGGATAAGCTGATGCTTAACGAGATGACGATAAGTAAACTTGCGCTAACTACTCCCCAAACGCCGACATAATAACGCCGAGCGTCAGGCTTTCCAACAAAAAAACCTTGTCTTATCGAAATAAAATTCTTATCAAAAATCAGGAAGCACTATAAAAAGAAAGAAATGGATTCAACCACCTGAACTATAGTAAACAGACAAAAAGCAGCAAATGGCTCAAGACAAACTCTTCATTAGTTAGGGCCCTAACGGGGAAGATAGATACAAAAAAGGAGCATTACTGCTCCCTTTTGTAACATCCACATTCTTAGCAGTTCAAAAGCCGCTTAGAGGCACAAAGTAGACCAGTGTTGACCAAATTGCGATCCAGGCAACCACGACTGCCGTATCTGCCCAATCTTTATTCCACATACTGCCATCCTCATCAACCCATGTAGTAAGTGGAGAGCAGCAAAATCAATACCAGTATCTATTATCGACGTCGCTTTGTGTAAAGTTTGTGACTTTGATTCAAACAGTTTGGCTCATCGGTCAGGAGTTCAATAAAACAATCAGCCATGGACAAACTGGTCACACGCCCTTCTCCTTTCATCTCCTGCAATGCGTCGTACCCCTCTTTCCCTTTCATCGTATAGGCAGAAGAAGTCCCTCGATACCAAACATCATCTTGAACACCTACCCATTGTTTACCATCAAAAATCACTAATGATTGAACTCTTTCACCTTTTGGGGCATCTGCGTGGTACTCGAAGTTTAAATTGTAAGTGTACGGATAACTGCCAGATCCAGTGCCTTCTACGCCATTGTTGAGTGCATTATTTATCGCGCCTTCAAGTGCACGGCGAATAGCGCTGCCTTTTACATCGTAAAAGCCGATAGGAACGGCAAAAGGCAACAGCCGTCCGGCAATGTCTGCCACTGTAATGTTGCCAGGGTTCAAAGAGGTTCGCACGCCACCCGCATTATGAATTGCAAATTGAACGTCATATCCACGTTTGTTTAAACAGTGCAGAAATGATCGGGCAACGGAGGAAGCCAACTCACTCTCACCAAATTCATCGGGAATTCTCACATGACGCTTTTTGGTGTCAACACTAGCAATGACTTGTGACTGTAACTGCCTGACCTGAGGAATATATTTATCGCTCAGGATCGCTTGAGTTTCCGGGTGTTTCTTACAAACCACGACATTCGGTTGACCATGGATGAAGTCGCACGCGGTTTCGAATACACCTTGGTCGAGCTGTTGGTTTAGCGTCGAGTCCCAAAAAATACGTCGACCAAGCAACAGTTCATTTTGTCCACTCAACATCGTTGCTTTACCGTGTTCATCAAACTCAATGACGCAGTGCCCCATTGTCAAAGCATGGAAACCCGCTTGCACCACATAGGTATCATTAATTTTGATACCGTAGGGATCGTCTTGTCCTAACCCTATTGATGAAAAATCACCTTGCAACCGGTGGCTGTGTCCACCAACAATTATACCAATACCTGCGACTTGCTCAGCTAACTCTAAATCACCTTCATAACCTAAGTGGCTCAGAAGAATAATATTTTTTATACCTGATGAATGGATTTGTTTTACGGTCGCCTTGGCGGTTTCAATTGCTGAGTGAAAAGGCGTGTCTGCATCAGGGTTTGCGATGTCGCTCATTTTATCTATGGATAATCCGAAAATCGCGACCCGCTCACCATGGAATTCTTTAACAATGTATTGAGCGCTCTGTGTATCCGGTTGGTAACTATATACATCCTTGCAATCACTGATACGGTGAGGTTTTTTAAGTGATTCATTGGATAAATCCCAGTTGCCAGCAAGCAATGGGAACTGAGTACGTTGGCAAAACAATGCAACTGGCTCATTCCCCATATCTAATTCATGGTTACCTAACGCCATTGCATCAATCTTTAATGCGTTCAATAAGTCGGCATTGGCTTTGCCTTTAAATAGTGAGAAATACAGCGTGCCTTGGAAGCAATCTCCGGCATGGAGGAACAACATCCCATGACCTTGGCGCTGAGCATCATCTCTTAACTGCTCGACTCTGGTTGCGATACGAGAAAAGCCGCCAGCACTGACATAGGGTTCTAGCGTGAGTTCATTGTTTATCTTAAGCTTTAACTGTAATGACGTTGGTTCAAAGTAGGAATGTGTGTCATTGATGTGTGCCAGTTTGATTCTCACTGGCTTATGATTGTTATTCATCTTCATCTTCTCTTTTTTCATTCCTTATAATAATAAGAAGTGAATCATGACAGAATCATGAATTTTATGAAACTGCGATTTAGGATTTCATGTTTAAGTGATCACGATGCTGTCCCCCAGCTTTGAAAGCAAGCCTCGCTTGTAACGGTCTCTATTCAGTAAGAGGCTCTCGTAATTTTGTGAACTGAGCTTAACTCAAAAATTCCGAATTCATATATGCTTAGGAGTAGCAAAATAACTCTCGATAATTCAAATAATTGCAAGGAGGATTGAGATGAGACTAGAACGCATCGAAATCTCCGGGTTTAGAGGCATCAAACGCCTTTCACTCTCTTTTGACGAACTCACCACGCTTATCGGTGAAAACACGTGGGGCAAATCATCATTGCTCGATGCCCTTTCCATCGCACTACCTGCCAATGGCTCATTGTATCAATTCAAACTGAAAGATTTTCACGTTGACTACTCAATTTCTCATCCACAAACACAACACTTACAGATCATTGTTTGTTTTAAAGCACAGGATAAAAACGAAGTAAAAGCGGGACGCTACAGACGCATAAAGCCTACATGGTGCACCAACGAAGATGGTGAGCAAGTCATTTACTATCGTATTAGTGCGTCTCGCGATGAGCACGGCATTAATACAGAGTACGCGTTTTTGGGTCATAACGGCAAACCCAAAAAACTTCACCACTCAGAGAAACTCGCTATTGAGTTAATGACACTTCATCCTGTAATCCGACTACGTGACTCCCGACGCTTCCCAGATTTAAACCATGTCAACGGCGATGGTAAAAATGCTCGGATTGAAAAACGAATCAACAACACCTGTCGACGCTTATTGGCTATGCCTGGTCATGTGAATAAAGGTGAGATTCGTAGTAGCCTCGACTCAATGCAAACGCTTGTTGAACACTATTTCGCGTTCAGAAGTGTCAGTAAAGGCAACCCACGCAAACCTCGTGATGGTCTTTTCTATACAAGCCCTTCCTCTGATAAAGGCTTGAGTCAGTTCTTGAAAGAAACCAATGACAAACAAAGCCGCTTGCTCTTAATGGGGTTACTCAATGCCTATCTTCAAGCTAAGGGCCCCACTGATTTAAGGCGCTGTGCGAGACCAATACTGATCATTGAAGATCCAGAAGGTCGACTGCATCCAACTCATCTAGCGAGAGCGTGGTCCTTATTGCAATTATTGCCAATGCAAAAGATATTAACCACCAACAGTGGCACGTTACTCGGTTCTGTTCCACTGTATTCAATTCGACGTTTAATTCGGCTATCAGACAGAACCATCGCTAAGAGTTTAAACTCAACAAAGTTTGGTCGAGATGAGTTGCGCCGAATTGGTTTCCATATTCGTTTTCATCGTTCAGGAGCATTATTTGCGCGGTGCTGGTTACTTGTTGAGGGCGAAACCGAAGTTTGGCTTTTTCATGAACTGGCTCGTCAATGCGGGTATGACTTGGCTGCCGAAGGGGTTCAAATCGTTGAGTTTGCTCAATCAGGTCTAAAATCACTCATCAAAGTAGCAAAAGAGTTTGGTATTGATTGGCATGTCGTTACCGATGGCGACCCAGCAGGGAAAAAGTACGCGCATGCAGTACGAGCACAGCTCGACCATGATCAGGAAAGGCATCGACTTACGGAATTACCCGACCGAGACATCGAGCACTTTCTGTACAACAATGGGTTTGAACTTTTCTTTAAGGACATCATCAAAGTTCCTCATGACCACCCTATCCCTGCTAAAAAAGTCGTAAATCGTGTTTTGAAAAAACATGCAAAACCGGACTTAGCTTTGGCTATTGTTTCTCATTGTGAAGAGAAAGGCATGGAGTGTATTCCTGTTCTTCTGCGCTGGACACTTAAACGCGTTGTTACCATGGCCAACGGCAATACATGAGTTAGGCGTATTTTACACTCAACGTATTGTCTTATAATACAAAAAAAGCACACCAATTTGGTGTGCTTGTATCAAACATCATTAATTTTGATTAAGGGTATTGAGAGGGATAAAACTCAATACACAGTGGATACCAATAAGATCGGGGGTTCACTACTGTGCTTGCTCAGCAAGCGAAGAAGAAGTAGCGGTTGATTTCGTATGCAACCATAGCCCTGTCGCTTTCATTAGATAGCCAAACACACCACCTAGCAACAACGATGGAATGACAAGTTGCCAGTTTCCGTCAGCCGCAAATGTTGCGCATGAACCAATAAAAGTACCAGGGATGTACGCGAGCCAAGCCTGTTTAGCTTGAATACACATGAAGAATGCCACAATAGCGGTAATCACATAGCCAATAATTTCCAACCCCACGTAAGTGGAACCGTGAATAATTACCATTGCCCAGAATACACCTGTCATATTGGTGATTAAGCTGATGCCTAGTCCTTTCAATCCGCTCGTTGGCGCTGCAAAGTAGCTCGTGCAACCTAAAAAACCAGCCCAAGAAAGCAAACCTAAAGAGATGGCGATCCAACCCCATACGCCAGATAAAATTCCAGTAGTGATAGAAATAGCTAAAAGTGTCGTCATGGTAGTCATACCTGCTCGGCTATTATCGTACCTATATGGTTCAATAACTGCCTTCATACATTGAAATCAAGGACACATGTTAGATACATCAGCTCAGCTTATCGGTGATATTGATCACAATAAGATATTATTATTTTCACAATTTACATTAAAAGTTTGACGCAACCGATAAATCAACAGATTTAGGGAATAAACCCAACTCATCTCGTAGGCATGTTTAATCAACCTTTAAAGAACTGAAGGCTTCCCTTTCATCATTCGCAGTCCCTCTCTTTTAATGCAGTCGACTAATGGGTTTTCTGCCATATCTGAGCGCCATATAAATGAAAGCGTCCTTTCCATTTTTAACTCGGGTACATTTAATGCCACAAGATGACCTGCTTCTATATATCGCTCTACATCTAAATACGGTAAGCAAGTAAGGTACTGACCATTAGCAACTAAACTACGTAACACCGGAACATGTTCATATTCGCGCCACACATCCAAATCTTCAATAAGGTGGTGAATAGAACTATCAAATGTTTTTCGTGTGCCAGAGCCATGCTCTCTTAGTACCCACTTCGCTTGCTCTAACTGCGCAAGGCTAACAGACTGATTACGCGCAAAAGGATGATGAGAAGCTGCGACAACAGTAAGATGATCACGACACCATACTTCTTGGTGTAAACGGTTATCATCACAGCGCCCTTCAATAATCCCTAAGTCATACTTGTAATCTAATACCCCATCAATCACCCCTTTTGTACTTTGTACACCGAGGGAAATACGCATTTCTGGAAAGTCATTATCAATGATACTGATAAGGTCGGGAACTAAGTGCTCTGCTGGGGTTTGACTCGCTCCCATGCGAATCTCACCACTCAATAAATGTTGCTCATAGAAGCCCATTTCAATCTGCAATGCATCTTGTAGCAAGCGTTTTGCTTTTGGTCGTAACCACATCCCCCAATGGGTTAACGCCATTTGCTTGCCTTGCCTCTCAAACAACGGCCTGCCAAGCATCTTCTCTAATTGCGCAAGCGACATACTCGTCGCTGATTGTGTCAAAGCCAATTTTTCTGCGGCTTGGCTTACACTGCCGGTATCTGCAACTGCGTCGAAAACCGCTAATTGCTTAAGTGAGTAGCGCAAAGTGTCCTCCATTATTAGTGGGTATTTCCCAATTCCCACAATTGTTAAAGCATGCCCCAATAAGCAATAGAGTTCATTTTACCTAGCCCCGTAAAGTTATCAATTAATTTGATGAGGTTTCTAAATATTATCAATTTTACCTTACTAACCGTTCTCCCTATTCTGAGTACGCGGTTCGGGAACACCGCAAGCCTCAATGGTTTTGAAACCGAAGTCATTGAGGCTCTTAATAAAAACAACAATTTCATTTTTGAGTTAATAACCAAGGATTTTTATGCGATTACAAATTAAGGAGTCAATATGGCGGTGACCAGTTCTCAAAATCACCAGTATTTTTCTCCAAAAGAGATGATGGTTGAAGCGGAAAAATTTGCGTTAAGTAAGGCAAACAAAACCAGCAGTATGACATTAAGCCTCGCCATTATGGCCGGCGCGTTCATCGGGTTAGCATTCTTGTTTTACATCACGGTGACCACCGGCAGTACGGGCGCTGGTTGGGGCTTGAGCCGCCTAGCTGGTGGACTCGCATTTAGCATGGGATTGATCCTCATCGTGATCTGCGGTGGTGAATTATTTACCAGCTCCGTCCTATCCAGTATTTCTTGGGCCAATAAGCAAATCTCGTTCGGTAAGATGCTTTCGATCTGGGGCAAAGTTTACGTTGGTAACTTTATTGGTGCGATGTTCCTACTTGCGCTGGTTACTGCTGCTGGTCTTTATCAGATGGATAGCGGTCAATGGGGATTAAATGCGCTTAACATCGCACAACACAAACTTCACCACACTCTCATTCAAGCGTTTGCACTCGGCATTCTCTGTAACCTATTGGTCTGCCTAGCGATTTGGCTAACATTTAGTTCTGCAAATGCAATGACAAAAGCAGCAATGACAATTTTGCCTGTGGCAATGTTTGTCAGCAGCGGTTTTGAGCACTGTGTTGCGAACATGTTTATGGTTCCACTTGGTATTGTTATCGCGAATTTTGCACCTGAATCTTTTTGGGCATCTGTCGGTGTGCCCGCGTCACAATACACAGACCTAAACATTAGCCACTTTATTACCGCTAACTTAATTCCTGTCACGCTTGGCAACATCGTCGGCGGAGCGGTATTAGTTGGCCTTTCAAACTGGTGTATTTTTCGCCGACCAGAACTAAAAGCAGCGAATATTTCTTCTATCACTACAACTACAACACTGTCGTCAGTTAAGGATTTCACCATGAAAAATGCTTCTTTTGTTAAAGACATTATGAACCAAAAACCAGTCACCATTCGTGCAGAAACGCCAATTGCAGCCGCGCTGGATGTGTTACTTGATAACAACGTAACTAGCGCACCTGTTGTAGACGTACAAAATCGATTAGTTGGCTTCTTCTCTGCTCACGATGTGATGGTAGAGCTATGGTGTGAGGACTACATTCCGGTGAAAGACCAAAAAGTCGTAGACATCATGAGCCGAGATGTGGTCGCAATTGACGCTGGTGATCGCCTCGTTGATGTTGTGGAATTCCTATGTATCGATAAAGAGCAGTTGTACCCAGCGAGCAGTATGGGTATTGCCACTCGCTTGACGTCTTTGTCTCTCGAAGAACGCGCTAAAAGTATCAAAGTAAGTAAGCCACAAGTGCTTCCTGTGCTTGAAAATGGGCAGATGGTCGGGGTGGTTACTCGTACTGAAGTATTAAAAGCACTACGCCCGATTTTTGGTGAGCGTTTAAACCTAGTGGAAAAAAGCGAGTTAGAAACAGCGTAATTCGCTAAACATTTACAACGTCTATTGGCTTTCAATCGCTATCACTGACGGGTTTATCGATGTTAGTGATGTGATTAAGATAATAAAAAAGCGCTCTTCAAGTGAAGAGCGCTTTTAGTGTATCTAAAAGGAACTAATTACTTCTTAATACCTTCGATATGAAGTTCCATATCGACGTAGCTTGAAGCACCCATTACTGGGATGTCAAAGTCAGCAAGCTCTAGGCGAGTGTTGCCAACAAAGCCAGCGCGCTCGCCGCCCCATGGGTCACTGCCAGCACCAACGAATTCAGCCTCAATAGTAATAGGCTTAGTAACACCGTGTAGCGTTAGATCACCAGTTACATCTAGTTTGCCATTGCCTTTATCAACCACTTTTGTGCTCGTAAAGGTTGCTTCACTGTATTTACCAGCATCGATGAAGTCACCACTACGAATGTGTTTGTCACGTTCAGCATGGTTTGAATCTAGGCTGGTTGTATCAACAACAACATTTACTTTTGAGTCAGCAATGTTGTTTTCATCAAAAGAAAAGTCACCAGAAAACGTATTGAAACGACCTTTGATGAAACTGTAACCCAAGTGGCTAACTTTAAAGTTGATTGAAGCGTGAGCACCTTTGGTATCGATGACATAATCTGCAGCTTGCGCACCAAATGGCAGTGCCATAGCGATAGCTAATCCTGTAGCGAAAAGTGACTTTTTCATTTTGAAGCTCCTAACATTTTTCTTAATGTGTTGTCTTTATCGATAAAGTGGTGTTTTAGTGCAGCAATAGCATGTAAACCTGCAATCAGGATGACTGCCCAAGCTGCATAGAAGTGAATCTCACCTGCAATATCTGATTGGCCTGGGAATAACTCTCCCGCTCCTGGCACGGTGAACCAATTAAACACTTCGATGCCGCGTCCATCAGACGTTGAAATGAGGTAACCTGAAACAAAGATGGTGACCAATAGTAGGTACATGACACCATGCGCTGCTTTAGCAGCAAGCACTTCGTAACGTTTGCCTTCTACCTTTGGTGACGCCGTCACATGTTTCCATACGATGCGTGCCAAAGTTAAAATAGCGAGTAAAATACCGACAGAGCGATGGTAATGCGGCGCAGTTCGATACCATTCGCTGTAATAGCTAAGGTCGACCATCCACAAACCCACTGCAAATAGACCAATAATGCACAGCGCTGATAACCAATGCATCACGCGTGCAGTAAGGTTGTAATTCTTTACCAGTGTATCCATCTCAAGTTCCTAGATATATTCCTAAGTTAATGCTGAGCAAGAAACACTACATTAACCTATTTACGTCATATGAAACAGATTATTTACCATCATTTACATCCAGCCAATGGTACCGTATCTATCAAGTTGTTCGAATTTTTTGAAGGAACTTTAAATCGTTTGTAAAACTGAAACTTACAGCTTAATTTCTTGTTCTATCTCATACAGCTCTTCGGAAACTTCTAACATTCTGCGTTCAACCAGTAACTTAGCATTTTCAACACCCTTGTTATAATAAATTACCCCTAGTTTTTCTGTAATAAAATCAATTAGAAACTCACTATCGAACTGGCCAATTTCAACATCTAGCTCGTCTTGCATGTAATCTTGAATGGCGGTGGCCAACGCCTCTTTTTGTGCGCGTTCTAGCTTTATCATTTTTTCCCTTTCAAATTTTTGTTCAACTTCTGCTTCTTTCGTGTTGCTCTATTAAAGATTAAACACGGTCATTTGTGAGAAATTTGGTGTTTAGATCAAGAAGTTGCCGAAGTAAATTAGTCTATTCTCAAAAGACTATGCTAACCTTTTGCAGTTCGTTTTGTAATTATTAAGGGATATTCTTTGCTACTCGACCTAGTTATTCAAAGTGTTAATGATTTTCAAGACGACTGTCTTAAGCTGTGTGAAAAGCATTACCCTGCGGTGCATAACCAAGGCATGAGTGAGCATCATCTTGGTCTCGCGTTTTCAAGAAGGATGGAACATACTTTTCGTCACTTTGGATACAACTGCGTGATAAAGCCAATCGAAGTGTTGGATTCTCCAGACCTTCCCCATCACTATCGAATTTCATCCGACATCGGCACTGTCTGGGTTCTGAGTCACCATATGGTCAGTGCCGGAAAATCTTGCCGGGAAAACTTACTCTCATCAATTACGGAATGGCAGAGTGAATATGGCTATGCCTTACAGCCTAATGACCTACTCTTTTTGGTTTGTGATCATTGGATAAGTCGCAGCAAAACGAGCCGAGAATTGCTTCATTGGTGGATGGGTGAACTACCCGATCAGATCAACGAATACACAGAACAAGGAATCACACTGTACACCAGCGAGTCGCAACTCACGCAATCGTTGGACACTCGATTCGGTATTAGCCCTTGTTACATTAAGTTTGGGCATCCTTTACGGCGTTCGAACAAACAGCAGTTAGTCAGAAAATATTTGCAGTTGTATGCCGTACTGCAATGGTAGCATCAAATTGAAGTGCTGAGATTATCAATTATTTCATCAATTTGTTTGATATCACTCGACAAAACTACCCATCCATTACCATCGTTCTTGCTTGAGTTAATGAGCACACTTAGATTCATTGCCAATGAAATAGAAAAATTAGCGCGATAACGCTGATGTTGAGACATTGATTTAGGTTGTGGTAACAATGATGAGCATCTCGCAACTACTTAGTTGCATCCGGAAAGAAGCCGACGGGCAGTATATTGCGAAATACGCGAACTTCACTCTCCGCAGTGTCTTTCAACCCATATATAAGAACGATATTTCCATCGTTGGCCTTGAAGCACTGGTAAGAATTAGCAATGCCAATGGCACCATCGTTAGGCCAGATCAGTTTTTCCAATCCAAAGCGACTCCCACTCAAGATTTGCTCAATGTTGAACGCTTAAGTCGCCTAATCCATATCAAAAATTTCTCTCAGTCTCGCTTTCACACAAAACAATTGTTTCTCAATGTATTACCGGTAGCGGCAGAGATACTAGTTAAAGACATCACTTATAACCGACTGCTAAAACAAACCATTTATGAATCGCATTTGATGAATGAACAAATCGTCATGGAGTTACTTGAATTGAAGGTGGAGGATGAACTCTCTTTGTCTCAAGCTGCTCGGGAGTTAAGTCTTGAAGGATTTAAATTAGCGATTGACGATTATGGCGTCAATGCATCGACAACTGAGCGAGTGAGAAGCGTTTGCCCAGATATAATCAAGATGGATCGCTCTTTATTGCTAAGGTATGAAAACGGTGATTTTAAAGCGCTTAACGATGCATTATCACTCGCAAAAGCGTTATGCTCTAAAACCGTTATCGAAGGAATTGAAACCGAGCATCAACTTCGCTTAATGAAAAAGCTCGGTTTCGATATGTACCAAGGGTACCTACTTGCTATCCCCCAAACGTTAGACGTCTATGAAGAGGCAAAAACAGCCTGACTATGTAAGAACAAAAGTTTGCGCGGTTTAGCGAGAGCTAAGTGATTTACCACGATTCTTATGAATCGCCAATTTTGCTTTTAGCTTACGCTTCTCAGATGAACGACTACGACGACGCCCATTTTGTTCAGGCTCAACTTCTTCTACAAGACTTGGTTCGAAACCTGCCAGCCATTCTTGGGGTAAGCGTTGATCAAGCAGATTCTCGATAGCTTGCAACAAGTACTCCTCATCTCTACTCATCAGAGAAACCGCCAAACCTGACTTTCCAGCTCTTCCAGTGCGGCCAATTCGATGGACGTAATCTTCTGCTTTGAATGGCATATCAAAGTTCACGACTTGTTCTAGCTCTTGAATATCTAACCCTCGTGCTGCCACATCGGTTGCAATCAAAGCACGCATCTTACCTTGTTTAAATTCATCCAAAGCTCTTTGGCGGGCGCCTTGTGATTTATCGCCGTTGATAGAAACCGCTTTGATGCCATCTAACTTGAGCTCTTTCGCTAACTCATCACTGCCTTGCTTCGTTTTTGTAAATACAAGCACTTGCTGCCAATTCCGCGAGCCAATTAAGTACGCTAGCAATTCACGTTTCCGTTTTTTATCCACTGGATAAACCATTTGTGTTACCGTTTCAGCAGTCGTATTTGCTGGTGAAACTTCGACTTCAACTGGCGATTCCATGAGTTTATACGCAATAGTTTTGATTCGCTTCTCAAATGTCGCAGAGAACAATAGGATCTGTTTCTCTGCAGGTAAACGTCGGAAGATGCGCTGCAAGTCAGGCCAAAATCCCATATCTAACATACGGTCGGCTTCGTCTAACACGAGCATACCGGTTTTAGAGATGTTTACGTTACCATTAAACAGGTGATCCAAAAGGCGGCCTGGCGTGGCAATCAAAATATCAGCGCCCTCTTCTAACTTTCTCTTTTGTACGCCAATGCTTGTACCACCATAAACACACACAATGCGAAGTTCTGTTTCTGCCGAGTACTGATTCAAATTATCAAATACCTGCTGTGCAAGCTCGCGTGTTGGAACCAAAATCAATGCTTGAGGTGTGCCATTAAGTTTCTTTTGCTGAACGGTTTGTATGATAGGTAAACCAAACGCAGCCGTTTTTCCCGTACCAGTTTGTGCAGCAGCAAGTAAGTTTTTTCCTGCAAGGACGTGTGGAATTGACTTTTCTTGCACTGGTGTTGGCGTCACGATATTTAGATTGCCTAGCGTCTCGATTAGCTTTTGTTCGATGCCTAAATCAGCAAAATTAACAGACATGTGTAACCTCATTATTTTTGGAGCGCAGAGTTTACCAGAGCCCCTAAAGCCATACTACTTTTCTATCTCATTGAGTTGAGTCATTAAGCTGTTGCTGAAAATCATACGACTGACGCAAAACATCTCGATAAAGTGACGAGAACTTCTCTTCTAATTCGGTGTAATCACTTTCAATCACTTTAAATGTTGTGGTTAAGTCTGCCATTCTAGGACTTCTTTGCGACATCCGATGTAGTGCAAATTCTATATTGTCTAGATCTTGATAGGATTGAAGCCATCGGCCATGCCACATTCTGCTGTGGAGCACCAAAAAACGTGGCGGCAAATGTTCATGAACCTCTCGGTTTACTCTCTCGTATGCCGTTTTTACAAAGTGTTCGAGAGGCACGGAATGAAAGTCGTTCCAGTGTTTTGCGAGGCAATGATCCCAAAACATATCCAAAGCGATAGGTGCAAAACGTCGCGCAACACCAGTGAAATGAGGCTTACATTCGTTGACGATTGGATGATGGTCGGTAATACGGTCAACAAATCTATGTAATCTGATGCCATTTGAGATATCGCGATCATACAGCTTGCTTGGATCTCCTTTTACGAAGTCTCCAAGCAAGTTTCCCAACAAATGGCTGTTACTGTGATCTGCGATATGCAGGTGGGCTAGAAAGTTCATTCGACGCCAGTTTTGGCCTCTAGGGCTTGGTGTGACATGAACCTAGTATAACGTCAATTACGACGAGATGAGAGTGTTCCGCTATTCGGCTTCGTTGTCTGAGCCAACGTATTCCGACAAGATAATGCCAATTTCAAGCGCATCTAGCAGCTCTAGGCTCTCATCGTTTTGGTATTGGTCGCTCATTGTGACCTCCTTTATTTTAAGCTCTCTTGCTTTTACTTGCTGACGGCCTGGCTCTTGCCATATCCACATCAGCAACTCCTTTTTATAGTCTTTATATGACACATTCATGACAGCGAGAAGTAAAGATTTAAAAACCTATGAGCATAATCAAAAGTAAACGATTGCAATTAGGTTTCATATCCACTTAACACTTTAGAGAAATGACTCTTTTATCAACATTCATGTCAATTTAAAGATATAACATACTGTTATAGGCGTCCTTAGATCTCATTTCTTAAACTAAATTTAGTATTCGTTACATATTTTGCTGATTAACTTCGCATATTTTGTTTCGATATAGCAATAGATTTGGTCAATATCTTTTATCTCTAATGGAGCTTTAAATGAGAGAAGTTGAGTTTAGAACGATAGACAGGCTGTTTATCAAGATGTCTATCAACGACAAAATGTGGGTTATATTCCTACTATTTTTAGTAGCCCTCACTTCAGTGGCTGGAAGCCGCTACTTCAATGAAATACAACAATTTGAGCAGCAAGCCATCTCGGCGAGCGAAGCGAAGCTTTCTGGTATCGTTGATGCTCAATCAAACCGCGCTACAGAAATTGACGGCGTATCGAAATCGAACCGCGTAAGCGAGAGTTCTTTTGTCGATGGGTCTGTCACCGCTTATGCCAAGTTGCATTCTGGAGAAGTGATTAAGCTGACTCAAAATATGTCCACACAATACGAATCGGTAAAATCATCAGCTCTATCGTCACTATTACTCAGCTTCTTATGGGTTATTCCTTTTGCCCTATTCTCTTACTGGGTGGCAACGTTTATCGGAGGAGCTCTGTGGGTTTTATATACAACAACCGAAAAAATTGGTGACGGTGACTTAACCTCTCGTCTTGGTTTTCACCCTGGTCGAGATGAATTCGGTACCATCGGCTGTGCGCTAGACAAGTCTATGGATACCTTAAGTGAACTGGTTAATAGTGTTAAAAATAATGCAACGATGTTGAGCGAGACATCTTCTGCATTCGAAAAAGATATGCAGTTGAGTGAAACCCAGATATCTCATCAATATCAAACGCTTGATTCAGTCGCGACGGCAATGGAAGAAATGACAGCCTCTGCAAAGGAGGTATCAAGTATTTCTCAACAAGCAACGGCGCAGTCAGACCAAGATGCCCAGAAGATCGAACTAAGCAGAAGCCGTGTACAAAACGTGATTGGCGAGATAGAGACGTTATCTAGCTATATTGAACAAGCCTCTACGTCAGTAACCAATTTAAACGAGAATACGACGCAGATTAATGACGTAATCACAACGATTAACGCCATTTCAGAACAAACTAATCTGTTGGCACTAAACGCAGCAATCGAAGCAGCCCGTGCTGGTGAACAAGGTCGTGGATTTGCAGTGGTTGCCGATGAAGTACGTACATTAGCAAGCAGAACTCAACAGGCAACAGTAGAGATCCAAGCCATGATTGAGAAGCTTCAAATTGAGAGCCAGAACATTGCTTCAATCACCAACCGAACCGTTCAGCAAGCTCAAACCAGCAGCCAGCTTATTGATGAAATCGGCCATGATGTTACCTCTATTGCCGAGTCAGCACGCTCATTAATGGACATGAGCATTCAGATTTCCACATCTGCTGAAGAACAAAGCGCAGTTGCTAACGATATTGCATCGGAACTTTCAGAAATTCGTAGTCAATCAAGCACAATCAGAGAAGTGGCGGAGCAATCTACCGCTGGCGTCGCTAATCTCACGCAAGCCTCCGTTTCTCTTGGTGAGATATTACAACGCTACCGCACCGCATAACGTTGTGGAACTTATGATCAACAAGGGCTCCTTAAGGAGCCCTTTTCTTTAAACCGTGTTCAACTATTACCTTCGATATTTTCTACGACATCCAAGTGGATATTTGAAGTGAATCTCAAGTTCTCGCTGTACCGGATGAAATAATGTTCTTAAACAAAGCGTTCCGCTATGCTTGATCTTGCCAATTCCAATTTGCTGCTGGAAAACAATATGAATAATTACAAAGACACAAAAGACATAGAGAACCTGAATTGCCCACTCTGCCAAGGAGATGAATATCTCATTTCATCGGATGGCGAGAAATTCACATGCGCTGCTTGCGGATTTCATACAAAAAACTTCTCATCTATCCAATGTCTACATCAGACGCCTTACCTACAGTCTAAACTTAAGCACATCCACAGCTTAAGTCCGGTTTGCCATTAGTAGGTCAAACAGAGCAGCCACACAGCTGCTCTTTTAATTCATCTAAATGATGGATGCGAATTACACGCTCGTCATCAACACGATTGATAGCTTCACCATTAAATAACTGTACCGTTTTGATACCGGCGTTTAATCCCGCCTCAACTCCTTTAGGCGTGTCATCAATATAAAGACAGTCACTTGGTAAAAAGCCCATGCTCATAGCACTGTACATGATTAAATCGGGCTCAGGCTTCCAACTATTCGCATCGAATGCTGAGAACACTTTGCCTCGGAAAGCATCGAGTAAACCGGTTAACTCCAAAGCGTATTCAATTTTATCTTTAGGTCCATTAGACGCCACACAATATTCGATATTATGCGAATCCAAAAACTGAATTAATCGTTTTGCGCCATCCATCGGCTGTAAGTGACGCACAAAAAGAGACTGGACTTCTTCTCGGTATTGCGGCTCTAAAACATCAATTGGGACTTTGATATCTTTCAATTCTTTAGTATCTAAAAGGATGTCAGCGAGCTTTCCTCCTTTAAAGTGAGAAACGCACTCTTCCATCGTTAACTCAGCCCCATGCTGGTTAAATACATTGACGAGCGCTTGGCAACACAGTCTTTCGCTGTCGACCAACGTACCATCACAGTCAAATATCACGCACTTAATATTGGTAATTGCCATAGCCATCTCCAGACCTCTTAAAGGCTTACGCCCAAGCTGATTTTAAGAATGTTTGGATTAATCTTATTTGAGTTTGGGATTGTTGAAACGACGAGCTTGGCATTTCATGGAAATAGAAGGGAGCAATTACAGTTTTTCTAAGCAAGATCACCCAACGTCATCTTGCTTTACTTTTTATGCACATTGATGTGTAAGTTAGTTTTCGATAACCACTGAGTCTAACAGTTTTTGCTCGGTGCTTAGTCTTTTAGCCAGATCAGCCACAAACGAGCTTTTGTATTTTGATTCAGAAACAGCAACATCAGAGATGAGTGTATTTCCTTCGAGATGGCTAACAATAGCAGCACCAATTGGGACTCCAGATTTAAAACCAACATATAATTCAAAATCTGGCGTGAGGATAATCTGTGTCAGATATTCAATGATCATATCTTTATCATACTGCTGTTCCCAGCGCTGAGATTGCAAGATAGAGAACATAATGGTCAGTCGATGAAAATCGACCAGAAAAATATCGTCGGGGTTAAATTCAGAGTCACTTTCCAGTAGTGTGTCTTTGTCGACTACTTGATACGTTGCTTTTTCTAGCGTTTTGAAATAGACATCGCGCCCTTTCAAACTCTCTGGTGTCGGAAATTCAACTTCGACCAGATCATACAGCCATGTATTTTTACGCTCGATACTGGCTAACTGTTGTTCATTCATCTTGATACCTTCGTTTAGAGCAGTACATTAGCATGAAGCCCGCAACAAACCTAGCGCACATAGACCTTTCCGTGGCTAAATTTTGTTTTAGGTGCAAACCTCTGATAGATTTCATCAATATCTTTCCTAGTTAAGGACAAAAATAATGAAAAAGATGCTGTTAAGTGCATTGCTTGCTACTACTCTAGTTGGTTGTTCAGATAACGATGTTGCTGACGTGGGGCTCGGTTGGTTTACTTTGAAAGACATCAAAGTCGGTGAGTTGAAAGACGAGGTGGTAACAGGTGTCACATGTCACATCGCCTCTATCGAAGCGGATTTCAGCTTAGCAGATCCAAGTGATAGCTCAATATCATGTCGTCAGACTGGCGAAATCACACCGGAAATGATTGCAAAAATAGATAAGAGTAAGTCCGGTGAAATTGTATTTAAGAAGTCAAAAAGCATTTTCTTCAAAACAATGAAGGTTCGCCGTATTTATGATGCCGATAACCAAACCTTACTCTACTTGTCTTATACAACAAAAGAGACCGATGGTAGTTTTAAGCATAGCCTTTCGACAGTCCCACTTTGGGGTACCCAGGCTTACGTTGAGCCAACTGAAGTGAAAAAGTAACGCGGGTAAATTTAGTTAGCGCGGAGCAGGCTCTTTCCGGGCGCTGCTGAGCAACAAGTTTAAAAAACAACCCATTGCAATACGACAAGCGTCATAAATTGCAGCTGCTTTGGTTGCTATTTACTCAGCTCGCTGATTTTTTCAGCGAGCAGACTTCTTTGTAATAAATCGCCACGATTTTCATTTTTTTGTGATACAATCCCGCCTCTTTTTTTTCTCACTCAAGAACAAGCATGAAGTTTCCTGGTCAGCGTAAATCTAAACACTACTTCCCAACTCACGCTCGAGATCCATTAGTAAACCAAATCCGACAGGCACCTAAGCTATATCGCCCAACTATTGTTGGTGTCGGTCAAACCATTGTAGATATCGAAGCACGTGTAGATGACGCGTTTTTAGAGAAATACAACCTGAGTAAAGGACATTCGCTCGTTCTTGAAGAAAGCAAAGCAGATGCTCTTTACGAAGAACTGGTTGAGCAAGGCCTGATCACACACCAATACCCAGGTGACACGATTGGCAATACTCTTCACAACTACTCAGTTTTAGCCGATAGCAAATCCGTTTTGCTCGGTGTGATGTCTAAGAACATTCAAGTCGGTTCTTTTGCTTACCGCTACCTTTGCCGTACGTCTTCACGCATGAACCTTAACCATTTACAAACGGTAGATGGCCCTATTGGTCGCTGCTACACCCTAATTTCTCAAGACGGTGAGCGTACATTTGCTATCAACGAAGGTCATATGAATCAACTACTTCCGGAAAGCATTCCTGAAGAGATCTTTGAGAAAGCATCAGCCCTGGTTGTTTCTTCTTACCTAATGCGTGGTAAAGAAGAAGATCCAATGCCTAAAGCGGTACAAAGAGCGATCGACTTTGCTAAGAAGCACGATGTCCCTGTTGTACTTACGTTAGGGACGAAGTACGTTATCGAAGGCAACGCACAGTGGTGGCAAGAATACATTCGCGAAAACATTTCTGTTGTCGCTATGAATGAAGAAGAAGGTGCGGCGCTAACAGGTGAAACAGAGCCGCTAGCTGCTGCTGATAAAGCACTTGAATGGGTTGATCTCGTACTGTGTACGGCAGGACCAAATGGTCTGTACATGGCTGGTTACACCGACGAGAAAGTAAAACGAGAAACCACACACGACATCCTTGAAAGCTCCCTCGAAGCCTTTAACCAGTACGAGTTTAGTCGTGCGATGCGTAAAGAAGACTGTCAAAACCCAATGAAGGTCTACTCTCACATCGGCCCTTACCTTGGTGGACCATTAGAGATTAAGAACACTAATGGTGCAGGTGATGCAGCCCTTTCAGCCTTACTGCATGACATGGCAGCAAACTCTTTCCACCAAAAAGAAGTGCCTAACTCAGAAAAGCACGAAGTACGATGCTTAACCTACTCCTCGCTTTCTCAGATCTGTAAATACGCAAACCGAGTAAGCTATGAAGTGTTGACGCAGCACTCTCCTCGCCTATCGCGAGCGCTTCCTGAACGAGAAGATAGCTTAGAAGAGACTTATTGGGATCGTTAAAACGACAGCTTTAAAGCTGAAAATATATCAAGGCCACCATTTGGTGGCCTTTTTGTTTTTATCTAGCACTGTAACGAGTAGATTTTGTTAGTATGTCGCACAATACGAAGCAGTAAACTCTTTACAAGCCTAACCGAAACAGTACCATCACCAAGCAGACCTTTGCCTCACAATAATACTCGTTATAACTCAGGTAGTTTTTCAACGCTACCTGTGTGCCACTTTGGGGATTCTCCATGCAGTCAGATATCGAAATTTGCCGAAACACACCACTTTCTTCTATTGATGTTATCGCGGAAAAAGTAGGACTATTGCCCGAAGAGTATGACACTCACGGGAAGCACAAAGCCAAAGTCCACCCAAAATGTTTGGAACGACTCAAAGCAAATGATGACGGTAAACTTGTACTCGTCACTGCGATCACGCCGACTCCTCTTGGCGAAGGAAAAACCGTTACGACGATAGGATTGGCGCAAGGTTTAGCAAAGCTTAATCAATCTGTTATTGCATGTATAAGGCAACCTTCGATGGGACCCGTCTTCGGTATTAAAGGTGGCGCAGCGGGCGGTGGTTATTCTCAAGTAGCTCCAATGGAAGAGTTAAACTTACACCTTACTGGTGACATTCACGCAGTGACAGCGGCGCACAACCTTGCTTCAGCCGCTCTTGACGCTCGCTTGTTCCATGAGCAACGCGAAGGTTATGATGCCTTTGAAGCACGTACCGGGTTAAGAGCACTTAAAATCGACACGGCCAGTATTACTTGGAAACGAGTGATGGACCATAATGATCGTGCACTACGTAAAGTCAAAATTGGCCTCAATGATGCAGGAAAAACCATCAATGGTTTCGAGCGTGACGAAGGGTTCGATATTTCAGCAGCTTCCGAGTTAATGGCTATCATTGCACTAGCCAAAGATTTAAAAGATTTACGTCAACGTATCGGGAAAATTGTCGTAGCGTACGATTTGAACGGAAACCCCGTCACTACGGAAGATCTACAAGTTGCAGGAGCAATGGCAGTAACACTAAAAGAGGCGATTGCACCAACACTGATGCAAACTCTAGAAGGTGTTCCTACGTTGATCCATGCAGGTCCATTTGCAAACATCGCCCATGGAAATTCATCCATTATCGCGGACGATATTGCGCTAAAACTATCAGGTTACACGGTAACTGAAGCCGGTTTTGGTTCGGATATGGGATTCGAGAAAGCGTGTAACATTAAAGCTGCTGCCGCCAACAAAGCCCCGGACTGTGTAGTGATCGTAGCAACATTACGCGGCCTCAAAGCGAATTCTGGACACTACGATTTACGACCAGGTATGGCTATTCCAGATTCCATTTTTAATCCGGACCAAGCAGCATTGGAGGCTGGGTTTGAAAATTTAAAATGGCACATAAATAACGTTCATAAATACGGTTTACCTGCTGTCGTTGCCATTAATCAGTTTCCACAAGATTGTGTGAAAGAGCTTAAAGCTCTTGAAGATCTGATTCACCAATTTAATCCCGAAGTTAAAGTAGCCATCAGCACCGCTTTTTCGCAAGGCGGACAAGGCGCAACGGAACTAGCTCAACATGTTATTGATGCGTGTACCACGCCTGTAGAGTTTTGTCCGTTATACAACAAAGAGCAATCATTACTCGAAAAGCTCATGGCAGTATGTGAAGCGGGCTATGGCGCAACCAATATAGAAATGACTCCTATCGCGACTGAACAGCTCAACCATTTTGAAAATCTAGGTTTTAACAACTTAGCGGTTTGCATCGCGAAGACACCATTATCGATAACCACAGACTCCGCAGTCAAAGGCGCACCAACTGGTTTTACCGTCCCAATCCGCGAGCTGCGCTTGTGTGCGGGCGCAGGATTCGTTTATGCATTATCTGGTACCGTGATGACGATGCCAGGCTTACCTGATAAACCCGCATTTATGAATTTAGATCTTGATGATGAAGGAAATATCGTCGGTCTCTCTTAGTGCAGTGATAACGTATCGCTATCAGTGAAGTGAGCATATTCATTGAGTGAGTGGTCTACTTACCTATCCACTCACTCTCAACAACTGTGAAAAGAGTTATCTCAGGCCTTCTACTCTTGAATCGTTGATACAAAGCTCTCCTGCCTTACATCAACGCGCCTGTTTTACACCTTTAGAGTTAAGACGCTAACCCTAAGCCTTGTTTAGCCATAGTTATTAAGCTAGAAAACCCTATTTATCTTCTTGTTTTGTCGCCACTTTACATTGTAAATCCATACTTGTTGACTTCTCCTTTCTACAATTTTGCGCCAATTTGATGCACGGGTTATTTAGCACTTCACTAATATGGTGCAGTTGTCTTACAGTGAAATTTTAACCTCCTTGATTTTTAAGGAGATATTCTATGGCTCGATTCTTGTAGTAGACTTTTCACTAATAAGCACATTAGCACATGCTTTTCAAAACCTCTGCGTTGCATACCACCTCCTTCAGGTTAGCACCGTTTTGATGCATGTCAGAAAAGGGAAAGGGAATACTATGGAAGACGCACTCGCCGTAATTTTAGCAGGAGGGATGGGGTCTAGACTCAGCCCACTCACCGATGACAGAACCAAGCCAGCCGTACCTTTTGGCGGAAAATATAGAATTATAGATTTCACACTAACCAATTGTTTACATTCGGGTTTACGCAAGATCCTTGTTTTAACCCAATATAAATCTCATTCACTTCAAAAACACTTACGAGACGGCTGGTCGATATTCAATCCAGAGCTAGGCGAGTACATCACTGCTGTTCCACCACAAATGCGCAAAGGTGGTGCATGGTATGAAGGAACCGCCGATGCGATTTATCACAACATGTGGTTGCTATCGCGAAATGATGCAAAGTATGTGGTTGTGTTATCTGGCGATCATATCTATCGAATGGACTACGCCGCAATGCTTGAAGAGCATAAAGAGAAAGGTGCTAAGCTCACCGTTGCCTGTATGGATGTTCCCGTAGAGGATGCTTCAGCATTCGGTGTAATGGGCACCGCAGAAAACGGGCTCGTTACTTCGTTTATAGAGAAACCTGAAACCCCACCTACTCTTCCTGGAAGCGCGACCAGAAGCCTTGTTTCTATGGGAATATATATCTTTGATATGGATGTTTTGAAAGAAGCGCTTGAAGAAGACTCAAAACTCGATTCATCAAGCCATGACTTCGGAAAAGACATCATACCTAAGCTGATTGATACCGAATCCGTTTACGCTTATCAATTCTGTGGCAGTAAAGGGCGCGTCGATAAAGATTGCTATTGGCGCGACGTGGGTACCATTGATTCCTTCTATGAAGCGAATATGGATCTACTAGAACCTGTGCCGCCAATGAACCTTTATCAGTCTAATTGGGCGATTCGTACTTACGAGCCGCAGTTTCCACCAGCTCGTACTGTATCGTCGGCTACGGGTAATGAAGGCATTTTTATTAACTCCATCATTGCTACCGGTGTCATCAATTCCGGAGGCTCAGTACAGCACTCCATTATTTCCTCTAATGTACGCATTCAAGATAGTGCAACGGTAGTCGATTCCATCATTTTTGATGACGTAGAAGTCGGTGAAGGAAGTCAGTTGGTCAACTGCATAGTTGATAAACATGTTCGTATTCCGCCACATACTCAAATTGGCATCAACAAACTTGAAGATGCGAAGCGATTTAAAATCTCAGACAAAGGTATTGTCGTCATACCTGAAAGTTACCAATTCGATTAAACGACAAACTATCACAACAAAAAAGCGCACGATAATCATCGTGCGCTTTTGTTTAAGTGCCTGTAAACATTAGGCTATAACAAGTAATCCATAATAATTAGATGTTACATACCGTTGACCAGCTACCATCTGTACCCGGTTCAGCCGCTGTCCACCAGTTCGCTTGGTAAACCACACCGTTGTGGATGATCTTATCACCTTGGTTAGCGTGGCTTGGATTACCTGCCCAATCCGTTTGTGGCAGAGCTGGGTATGTCACTAAACCTGTCGTATCACACGTACCTGGTTCAGTGGTACCACCACCCGTGCCCGCATTGAGATCACCAATTGGTAGATCTGGCTGTTCAAACTTAAACGCAAACTCTTTACCACCAGAAATCACTGAGTAGTTAGCAGGACCAGAGATTGGTAGATAGTAAACCATATCAAGCTCGTAAGTGCCGCCCGCTGGCAAGTCTTTCCATGCTGGTAGAGAGAACGACACACGGTGCATTACGCCATCTAAGCCACCAATGTTGTTTGCTCGTGTATGTCCAGAAGCAATCACTTTCAAACCACCACCTGATTGGTCTTTCGCATTGTCCGGCGCAGATACTGGGATATCGAATTGGAATTCAGTACCGCCAGGGATCGCTTGACCAGTGTTATTTGTAAACGTGATTTTCGGGTTAATTGGGTAGTTTTGGTCGCCAACTTTGAAGCCGCCAACACTAACAGTAATGTCTACTGCTTCAGTTGGTGTTGGACCAGTAGCTACTTTGTTACCGTAAGGCGTCGCAGACTTAAACTTGTCGTAGATAGCTTTGGTCATAGTGTTACCCATGTGGTATTCACCATTACCCGCCGCACAAGCTTGTTCAGTGGCATCTACTGCCGTACGATTACCATTTGCATCCAGTACGTAACAGTTGTAGTCACCGGCTAGTTCCCAGAACATGATACCGCCGATCTCTTTATCGATAACGTAATCGGCTTTCACCTCGATAGAAGCTTTATCTTCCGTAGATAGGAATACGCTCTTCTCTGCGTTCCACAACCAAGGTGCCACAGCAACGCTATCGTAATGACGGGTATAAGTACCAACAAACTTATCTGAAGGATCGTTGACAGGGTCGAGACCGTAAGCAGCTGCGTAAGAGCCCCAAATACCGTTTTCTAGGTTCTTAGCATGCCACATTGGGTTAGAACCAGCGCCCATTTCGTTTCCTTTAGGGTCGGTATCATGCCACATGTTGTCGATACCAATAGCACCGTGACCACAGTTGTTCTTCTCACCTTCACCTGTGCCCGGTTGGCACTCTGCTTGGTTTGGTAGTGCCGCTCTGCCCCAAAGGCCATTTTCGCCACCAGTAACACCTTGCCAACCACGGGTGTAGTAAGGAACACCAATGTTGATACGACCTGCTGGCATAGAACCACGGAAGTAATGGTAAGCCCAGTCTGTGTTCAAGTAACCGATACCACCGTATGCAGCAGTGCCGTATACGTTCCACTGCGCTAGCTCAGAGTCTTTACCTGTATCGAATAAAGCCGCGTTATGACCAACGTGATCATTCCAAGCCCCATGCAAGTCGTAAGACATGATGTTTACGTAGTCTAGGTACTTAGTTACATCGAAGGTTTCCATCCCACGTAGCAAGTAACCTGAAGATGGTGCTGCGATAGTCAGCATATAATGAATACCATCTTGCGCGGATGCCACATCAAGTTTCTCACGCAATACTTTCATCAGCTCTTGGTAAGACGCCCATAAATACTGACGACGTGGTTCCATGAAGTCTTTGTCGTAAGGGTTACCAGCACCAGCCATTGACGTCGGGTATTCATAGTCGATATCCAGGCCATCGAACTTGTACTGACGCATCATTTCAACGGCTGAAGTTGCGAATTTCTCAATACCAGCATGATTAATAGAACCGTCCGCATTCGTCGTCATGGTGTAGAAGCCACCATCAGCTACACGATCGCCGTTCGTATCGAAGTGACCGCCCGTTTCAGCCCAACCACCAATCGAGATTAGCGTTTTAACATCATGTTTTTGCTTGTAAGTTGCTAGTGCACCAAAATGACCTTTAAAACCAAGAGCAGGATCTACCTCAACGCCTGGCCAAGTTTTACCTGTAGCAGGGTTGTTAGGATCATTAACGTCGCCAACGTTTACTTTGCCGTCAGAACCAATGCTCACAAACGCGTAGTTAATGTGAGTAAGTTGTTCCCAAGGAATGTCTTTAACAAGGTAAGTCGATTGTGGGTCGTCACCTGCTCGCCAACTGGTGAAGTAGCCGATTACACGACGTGGGTGATCAGCCCCCATTTTCTCACGGCCTTCTTCGTCATAAATAGAACAGTAAGGAACATCTACACCCGTTGTTTGATAAAGACCATCAGGACGACAATTAGATGTCACTGCGCCGCCGTTTACCGTTAACGTTGCAAGTGCAGAATCTGCTGTTGCTCCAGCATCATCGGTTGCTTTCGCATAAACACTTAATGAGCCAGCTTGTGAAGGGGTTACATCCAGCGTGTATGGCGCTGTTGTAGCAGTGCCAGCAAGCACACCTGCAACATAAAAATCAACTTTAGCAACGGTACCATCCGCATCCGTAGCATTTGCAGTCAGTGTTACGGAACCACCCAGGTCAATAGAGTTCGCAGAAAGCACGACATCCACTGTCGGCGCTTCATTACCAGGTTGCGCTGATGCCACAGTTAACGTCACAACACTTGCCGTACTAACGGCACCTGCATCGTCATAGGCCTTGGTAGAGAACTCGTGCTGTCCTTCAGTTGCTGTCCACGATGCAGCATACGGCGCAGACGTTGCCTGACCAACTAATACACCATCAACAAAGAACTCTACTTTGCTAACAGTCCCATCAGTATCTGCCGCATCTGCAGCTAGGTTAACAACATCACCCGCAGTCACAGAAGCCGACGCAGAAGGCGATGTCAGAGTAACCGTCGGGACTTCATTCTGAGGTGGATCAACCGGTCCAGTGCCATCACAAGCGCCAAGTGTTTCCCACTCGCCCCACTCACCAGATTGCGCTGGATTGTTGTTTTGCGTCCAGTAACGCGCTTTATAAGCATTACCTTCATGCTGAACTTGGTCGCCACCGTTATAAACTTTTGATGATTGCCAAGTTTCTAGAGGGGCACAGTCAACTGCTGCGTAGCTATTGAAGGCCATAAGACAAGAAGCGGTGAGTGTGCTTAGTGTGAACACGTTTTTCACTGCGTTGCCGTTGTTAAGGTGCATAATCGCTCTTCCTTAAGTTATTGTTAAAACAATACTAAATGCGCTAAACGAAACGCATCTATACTTTTATTTCGACGTAAAATAACTTAAGTACAAGTTGGTGATTTCACACTATCTATTTACGAGTTTTCCACACCGCCTCGCAACAATCCACTAAATGATTGCAACAACGTACCTATTATTTGGCACCAGTAACTAATTTTATAACTCAAATAAATATGTCACTCGCAAATTAATAAAAAAGGTAAAAAAAGTCGCCATTTTGAAATAAAGATCACTAAGCCTTTGTTGACCTTGGCGTTTCATTAAAATGCCGCTTGTACTCGCGACTAAACTGTGATGGGCTCGTGTACCCGACCATTCTCGCTGCATCATTAACACGTCGCCCCTCTAACTGGATCAATTCGCGCGCTTTGTTAAGTCGAACTTTCTTAATATATTGCAGCGGAGATTCAAGCGTGACATTGCGAAATGCTTGATGGAAAGCAGACACACTCATGTTGGCTTCTTCAGCCAATGCTTGTACGTTCAACTGTTCGTGATACGCTTGATGCACGCGATTTAGTGCTTTAGCGACCCTCGCGTAAGAACCTTCTTGATGTGCTAGGTCAAATAAAACATACCCCTCTTTGCTCACCAAAGTACGATACACAATTTCCTCAAGAAGCAGCTCGCCAAGCATGATAACATCAAGCTCGTCACACATTGCTTTCATTAACCGCTTGCACGCATCCAACATACCTTCATTCATACGTACCGACTTAAGGCCGCAACGGGTAGCATCCAGACACTTATTACTGAATTTCTCAGCCTCTAATTTTTTAACGAGTTTATGAAGAAGCGTTGGCGAAATATCTATCGAAATGCCAAGTAAAGGCTCATTGTTTGTCGCAAACGCTTCGCACTCTAGTGGCATGGGAACCCCGACAACAAGGTAATCATCGGGCCCATATTGCACTGGTGTATCACCAATATGAATGTTCTTATGCCCTTGACCCAAGACGATGATGCCGGACTGATAGACAAACGGCTGGCGATGATTCCCTTTGCTACTGCGATAAAACCATACGCCATCTATCGCTGTTTTCTTCATACCTTCTAGGTCATGCAGCCCCTGCTTTTCAACATATTGCTGCATGATATCTGCGAGAGTGTGCATTAGAGCGCTCCATCAATGACCAACGAGTTTGGTCTCTATTATCGTTTCGAGCACTATACTTCCTCTCGACTTTAACTTTCTAGCTCAAGAGCATCAATTTTGTAGAAATAGGCAAATTATTTGCAGAAATCGACCTGTTAACCATCGTTAATCAGGACTAATATGCATGTATTCAATCTCCTTCACTGGAAGCAAGAGGGCTAATAATGAACTTTTCTTATGTAAACCCAACCAAGATTTTCTTTGGTCAAAAACAAATCGCAGCAATCAAAGAAGCTATCCCATCCGACCAAAAAGTTTTAGTGGTATACGGTGGTGGCTCCATCAAAAAAAATGGCGTGTACGACCAAGTAGCAGAAGCTCTTGAGGGACATGAATGGCTAGAGTTTTCAGGTGTTGAACCAAACCCAACCAAAGAAACACTCGATAAAGCAGTCGCAATGGTAAAAGAGCATGGCGTTGACTTTATTTTAGCGGTAGGTGGTGGTTCAGTCATCGATGGCTCCAAATACGTAGCAGCGGCATCAAAGTATGATGGTGATGGTTGGGATATCATGATTGGTAAGCACCAAGTCACTGAAGCGACGCCTCTAGCTGCAATTTTGACATTGCCAGCAACAGGCTCAGAGTCAAACATGGGCGCAGTTATCACTAAAAAAGAAACTCAAGACAAACTTCCGTTCATGTCTCCAGCAGTGCAGCCAAAATTTGCCGTGTTAGACCCAGATGTAATGAAAACACTGCCAGAACGCCAGCTTATCAACGGCATTGTTGACGCATGGGTGCACGTATGTGAGCAATACTTGACGCTTCCTACCGGTGCAATGGTTCAAGATGGTTACGCAGAAACACTGCTGAAAACTTTAAAAACACTCGGAGAACAGTTTGCGGAACGAGACGACGATATGTGGCGCGCAAACTTAATGTGGTCTGCTAACCAAGCATTGAATGGGTTAATTGGTAGTGGCGTTCCACAAGACTGGGCGACACATATGATCGGCCATGAATTAACCGCTCTATGGGGCGTTGATCATGCGCGTTCTCTTGCAATTGTCCAACCATCGTTACTTCATAACCAAATGCAGTTTAAGCGCCCTAAGTTAGAACAAATGGGTCGCAACGTATTTGCTCTTGAAGCAGGTGAGGATTTAGCAGAGCGCACAATCGAAGCTATCGAAGCGTTTTATCATCAACTTGATGTCGCAACTAAGCTCGAAAACTATGGTGAGAGCCGTGAACAAGCTATCGATGCCATCATTGATCAACTAAACAAACACGGCATGACTGTTTTAGGTGAAAACCAGGCGATCACACTTGAACGTAGCCGAGAAATCTTAGAGTTAGCTGTCTCATAACTGCAACAATTCTTCACTGCCCTTCCTAGGGTTTAACGGTATTGTGACTTAACAGTCACAATACCGTTTTTTTATGCTATTTTGTAAGCCACATCACGTTCAAAACGAGGAGGCTTCTAAAAACAACGATTCCCTCCAGACAAAAAATCGGCCGTGTTGGTTAGTAAAGAGACAACTGTCCAGCTTTACACAAATAAAAATAATTGAGATCAAAGAACGAGTTAACTCGTTAATTAAGTTTTGATTTGTTGTAGTGATGTACTACATAATTTTGTCTGTTCGAGAAAACACTTTATGTGGCTAGTTGTTGTCGTATTAGCATTCATACATATCATCAGTATCCGTAAAGGCTCTAAATGGCTCTTTTACGTTTCTAAACCATTACCAGTGCTCTGTATGCTTGGTATTTTAATTCAGTCCCCGGCTTACCCAATGCCATATGCGCATTGGATTTTGATTGGCTTATCGCTCTCGTTGCTTGGTGACGTGTTATTAATGCTCCCTAGAGACAAGTTCATTACAGGCTTAGTGCTCTTTTGCTCTGCCCATCTCTCCTATAGTTATGGTTTTGCCATCATGTCAGCGTGGCATTTTACACCTTGGCTCCCAATTGCCTTGTTCGGACTGGGTATATGCGTCTACTGGTTGTTCCGACCGGATCTCGGTAAAGAAAAACGGCCAGTTGCCAGTTATATATTGGTACTGATGACTATGTGCTGGGCTTCGATCGAGTATTATTTGAGTGGGAAAACACAATCCTCCTCTTTTGCAGTGCTCGGAAGCTTTATCTTTATTATCTCTGGCATCGTATTGGCTTTCGAACGCTTTGGTGGACGGTCAATATTTTCACGACAAGTTGTCATGGTGACCTACTATTCTGCACAGACACTAATGGTTATGTCTGTTGTTGCGATTGTTGTTCGTTATCCGTATCTCGTTGAACTGAGTTAGTCATACTCTAGACTGCACCAACATTAAAGAAACATGGATGTATCTTGTAAGCGATCTGAATAGAGTCTTAAAATCATCGCCTAAACATTAGCTTATTCTTAATGAAATTACGCGCACAACTTGCTATTGTAAAAGGATATTTTTCCGTTATAGCGTGCCCCTTTGAAAGAGAATACTCCCGTCGTTGAGTTTAGCGACGTAAATAAGTGGTATGGCGATTACCACGCTCTAAAAGACATCAACTTCTCCGTGCATTCTGGCGAGATCGTCGTGGTGTGTGGCCCTTCTGGTTCCGGAAAATCGACGCTCATTCGTTGCATCAACGATCTTGAATCGATTCAAGAAGGCCAGCTTCATGTGTTCGACCAGCCTTCTCACGCAAAATCTCTCAAGCCCGGTAAAATCGGCATGGTGTTCCAACACTTTCACCTTTTTCCTCACTTGACTGTACTGGAAAACCTCACCTTAGCGCCGATTCGCACACTCAAATTATCAAAACAAGAAGCTGAAAAACGCGCAAAACATTACCTAAAGCGAGTCAATATTGAAGAGCAAGCGAGTAAGTATCCTATCCAGCTTTCTGGCGGTCAGCAGCAACGCGTCGCGATTGCCCGCTCCTTGTGTATGGAACCGGATTTACTCCTGTTTGACGAGCCAACTTCAGCGCTTGATCCGGAAATGATCAACGAAGTGTTGGATGTCATGGTTGAGCTGGCTCAAAGCGGAATGACGATGATTTGCGTCACGCATGAAATGGGATTTGCCAAAAAAGTAGCGAACCGCGTGGTATTTATGGATGAAGGCCAAATCTTGGAAATGAACTCTCCAGTCGCCTTATTTGAGACACCACAGCATCCACGCACCCAAGCATTTTTGAACCAAATTTTAAGTTACTGATGATAGTTCGCGTAATCAAACCTGTCCTTCAAGCTTTACTGCAAATGACGCTCCTCTTCATAGCGATTGTGTGGGTGTTGGACTCTGGTGCCGACGCTATGGGCTATCAATGGCAATGGGAGCGCGTACCTGATTACATCGCTTTTTATGAAGATGGCGAATGGTGGCCGGCAGAACTTATTGATGGGCTATTGGTCACGCTTAACATCTCGGCTATTAGTCTATTTTTTACCTTAGTATTAGGGTTGGTTACCGCGTTACTAAGGCTGAGCGATTCGAAAGTCGGCAATATTATTGGTACAACTTACGTCGAAGTAATACGTAACACGCCATTGTTGGTGCAAATCTATTTACTCTACTTCGTGTTTGGCCCCGTGATTGGTTTGGACCGATTCAGCACTGCCATTTTGGCATTATCCCTTTTCCAAGGTGCCTACACCGCGGAAATATTCCGTGCAGGCTTAAACAGTATTCCTAAAGGGCAATTCGAAGCAGCACAAACTCTCGGACTATCACCGTTTTACACCTACAAAGACGTAATTTTGCCTCAGGTTTTACAGCGCACATTACCGCCATTAACCAATGAAGTGGTTTCTTTGATCAAAAACTCTTCCATTGTAAGCGTGATGGCGATTTTTGATCTGACAACACAGGCACGCAACATCGTCTCAGAGACGGCGATGCCGTTCGAAATTTGGTTTACCGTGGCAGCAATTTATCTTGCTCTCACTCTGTCACTTTCTGGCTTGTCTGCATGGCTAGAACACAAACTCGGAGCCAGTTGGCGCAAATTATAAGGAGATAACATGAAGTTATTCAAAGCGACCATTACTGCATTATTAGGGCTAGCCATCGCTATGCCTACTCTCGCGAAAGAAGGTGTTGCCACACCCAATGTAGATCAAATCAAAGAACGAGGCACTTTGCGCGTTGGTATGTCAACATTTGTACCTTGGGCAATGCGTAACAAGCAAGGTGAGTTAATCGGTTTTGAAATCGATGTTGCCAAACGCTTAGCACAAGATTCAGGTTTGAAAGTGGAATTCGTACCGACTGCGTGGGATGGCATTATTCCCGCACTACTGGCGAAAAAGTTCGACGTGATCATCGGTGGCATGTCGGTTACGCCTGAGCGTTCCAAAAGCGTCTTGTTTACTGAGCCCTACTCGCACTCAGGCGTTCAAGTAGCAGCAAACAAAGAACTCGCCTCTGGTTTTAGCGAATTTTCGGATTTTGATTCACGACGCGTAAAAATTGCGGCTCGTCGCGGCGCATTCACCGTTCAAGTAGCCAGAGAAACCTTCCCGAAAGCGAAGATCCTGCAATTTGATGACGACGCACAAGCGTTCCAAGAGGTGCTGAATGGTAACGCCCACGCGGTCATTGCTTCTAGCCCAAAACCAGAACATGAGACAGTGAAACACAGCGACAAACTATTCCTTCCATTCTCTGAGCGACTATCACAAGGTAACGAAGCCTTTGCAGTTCGTTTGGGGGAAGAAGATAAAAAGGCCTTTTTCAATAAATGGATTGAAGCAAGAACCCAAGATGGATGGTTAAAACAACGTTATGAATACTGGTTCTCGACATTAGATTGGCAAGATCAAGTCGCGCAAGGCCAGTAATCTTAATGGCTCGTGGACGCCGCGAGCCTATACTCTCCAATCATTCATTTTACTTTTCCATAACTTATCGGAGTCAAATTTTTGGGCGAACACACTACCACTCGCACAGCACCCGCGAAATCCAGCACAGGCTACCTTTTACCGCAATTAAACACACTAGACTGGGTACTACTTGTTATGTGCGGTATCGGTGGTGTTTGGCTGTACCATCGGTCCGCTGTTGGTGTGCATTATTTGTGGCAGTGGAAAGAGGCGCTTGAATTACTTTTCACGCCTAGAGCAGATGGTAGTTTGCCCTACTTCTTCCAAGGTTTGATTTCGACGTTAAGGCTCAGTGTTTGGGGCATAAGCTTCGCATTAGTGTTTGGCACTTTGTTAGGCTTAGCACGCTTCTCTCGTTCCGTTTGGTTGCGCACACCTGCCAATGCGTTTATCCAGTTAGTGAGAAACATCCCTCCGTTGGTATTTGTTTTTATTTTCTACTTTTTCATTTCTAACCAATTGATCCCGTTACTTGGTTTGGAAGATCTTCTACGAAACTACAACGGCGAACCAAATGCGCTACAGCACTTTCTGTTTGGGCCTTCGAACCTTTGGGAAAACCTTGCCTCTGGCGTGTTATGTGTCGGCTTACTCTCTTCTGCCTACATTGCAGAAGTTGTGCGCGGTGGTTTACAAAGTATCGACCAAGGTCAGTGGGAAGCGGCTGACTCATTGGGCTTGTCTCGATGGGTGAAATACCGATTTGTTATCGCGCCACAGGTGCTTAAATCAATCACACCTGCACTTGCCGGTCAAACCATCTCTTTGGTGAAAGACACCTCTATTGTTTCACTGATTTCGATACAAGAAATGACGTTTGTTGGGACAGAGATGGCAAATTCATCAGGGTATATATTTGAAATTTGGTTGATTGTCGGCCTTGCTTACTTCTTAATTTGTTTTGGTCTGTCACTTATTTTTCGCCATATTGAAGCAAAATCGGAAGCCATTTCAAATTAACTCAACCGCATATGTAATTAGGCACATTTGATTCTTCAAATCAGAATTGCACCCTGTTACATTGACAAGATGCTAAATTTTCGGCGTTTTTCATGGAGTTAAAGAATCAATCCGACTACGAGCGATACATAAAACAAGATAATCTTGGTGAATATTACGTAGTTCTCAATCAATTCACTTTTCACAGTGTTTATCAGCCAATTTTTGATAGACGTCAACGTATTATTGGTATGGAAGCCTTACTGCGTATTCGTGGCATTGATGGTTCCCTAATTCGTCCTGACGTGTTTCTGGCCAATAATGGTCTTGATCCCTACTTTCGCTTATGTGTAGAGTTTTTATCCAGAGCAATGCACATTCGAAATTTTGCACGCTATTTCGCGGGGACGCCGATCAAACTGTTTCTTAACGTCATGCCTCAAACGCTACTCACACTAACCAAAGACATGGGCTTTAAAGATAACGGCCTGCTTTACAAACGCCTTTCCGAACTTGGTATGAGCCCAACAGACGTAGTTTTTGAAGTAGTCGAAGAGTCATGCGGAGATACGGATTTATTAATCAAAGCAGTACAGTTAATGAAAGCGAATGGTTTTATCTTTGCTATCGATGATTTTGGCGCCCAACATTCTGATATCGCACGTGTTCAGCAGCTCTGCCCTGACATCATCAAAATCGATCGTTCCTATTTGCTAGACTACTGCGCCGGAGAAACCTTTTCCATACATAGCGCCGTTGATCTAGCGGATCATATGGGAGCAAAAGTCATTATAGAAGGGGTTGAAGAAGACGTGCAGCTACAAGCTATGTATCAACTTAATTTGGATTATTACCAAGGCTTTTACTTAGGAAAGCCTTGCGCCATTCATCACTGGACAGATAGCCTAAACATCGAGACGACAGTGCATTAACACTGCCCACTTACAGCACAGTGAAACCAAAAAAGCGCCGATATAATATGCTCGGCGCTTTTTAGTTTTACTCAGATGTCACTTATTTAGTTAAGCGTTCATTTCCCTAGAAAAAATCAATAGAATTACGTCCGCTCTTCGGATCACGAGTGGCTTGCGGTTTGTCTTCTTTTTTGCCTTTCTTAGCAGACTGAGACAACGCTTCTTTCTGCGCTTTACGCTCTTTATGTGCCGCTTTACGGCCTGTTGATTTAGGCCCAGAGGCTTTAGGTGACTTACTTTGACGAGACTTATCTTTACGAGAAGACTGTGCTTCTTTTTTCGCTTTCTTTTCTGCTTTTTGCTCTGCCGTTTCAGGTTCGGTTACTGGCGCATCGCAAACCACAACATAATATTCCTGGTTAAACTCAAAAAAGTCACCATCATACATCTTGCGGCGCTTACGTGTTTCTAGTTCACCATTCACCGCAACGTAGCCTTCCTCGATGATATGTTTTGCTTCGCCGCCACCGCTGACCAAGTTTGCGATTTTAAAAAGCTTGTACAGTTCGATTGGATGCGCATCAACATCGATGCCAATCGCTTCGATCTCAATCTCTTCGCCTTCTAAATACTCTTCGTGGTCGTAATCTTGGGTCATGTTACTTACTCTTACTATTTGATGCCCTGAAGTTTAAACGCAATGCTTAAAAATAGAAACCTCTGCCGATGTTCAATCACCGATTCGCCTTGGCGTTTGAGCACCTCTTAACCCATTTAACTTGTCGCTCGTTAGCTTGTATCTCGATGCGTAGCTCAAACGAAGCTGCAATTACGCAACCTGAAGGTATATACTCTCTAAGTTATTGTTGAAAAGAGCGAATACTTTGTCTCAACCAAGTAGAATTACCTTTGTCACTGCGAACTTGTTTAATTTTGTCGCACCGCCTAACGCCTACTATGATTTCGAGAACATATACTCGTTAGAGCAATGGCGAGACAAACTTTCGTGGACGCAACGTCAAGTTGAAAAACTGGAAGGCGACGTGATTGGCTTACAAGAAGTATTCAGTATCGAGAAGACCCAGGCATTCTTTTCAACCATCGGCTACCCCTACTTTGCGACCGTTGACACCCCACATGTTGAGGGTGAGTACATTTACTCAAGCCCTGTTGTGGCAATCGCATCTCGGTTTCCAATAGAAAAAGTACAAGCGGTAGAGTTTGACTTAGCAACGCTTGAGCCTTTTGGAGTAAGTGTTGTTCCAGAGTTCAGTCGCAAACCTATCTATGCCCAAGTAATACATCCTGTACTTGGTCATATCGCCGTTTACGTAACGCACCTGAAATCTCAACGCCCGGCCGACTCAGAACAACCAGAAACGTCTAGCACGATTATTGGGCGCTGGTTATCCACCCAGCAAAGAGGCTGGGAAGCAGCGATGTTAAGAGACGCGATGCAAAAGAGGTATCGAAAAGAACCAATGCCGACAGTGTTAATGGGCGATATGAATCAACCTATCACTCCTATCAGTGTTAATAGCGCATTGGTATCCAACACTGGTGACAGTGTCACTGAATTACAACTCAAAGATGGTTGGATATTGCAAAGTGACGCTCAGAAGGATGAACGCCCCGCCACGCACTATCATTTTTCCACTGGGAACGTACTCGACTATATCTTGCTCTCACAAGAGTTTGATACCTTATCAGATATATCGGTTGCCGAGGTTGTTGACTATCAGGTGTCTAACCAACATCTGATCAACCCGATTTATGACAGAGATAAAAACGCCAGCGACCACGCATTTGTGGCGCTGACGGCTGAAGTAAAGCTTTGAGCAACCTATTTAGTTACTTAGTGACGTTTCACAATTTTACGCGGGATAAGTTCTACGCCAGGCTTGTAACGCTTAGCGGAAGCGTTGAGTGCTAACTCCATTGCGCTGTCCGCGATCAACTCAAACTGTTGAGGCAAAGAGTTGATTTTCACAGGCAAGAAGTCCAGCAGTCGATTATCACCAAATGTCGCTAAACGCACCTTTCCCATCAGTTCTGGTTTTTCTAGCATTACATCCAACACACCTTCTAACAGTGTGTATGACGTTGTAACAATGGCATCTGGCAATGCGTTCTCTGTTAACCAACTCTCTAAGACTTTCTTGCCTTCTTCCCGGGAGAAGTGTTGTCCATAACCCACTGTTGCCGTTTTACCACCTTGTTGAGAAGCAGATAGAAAACCGAGCTCACGCTCTTTTGAGACTTGAAGATCTTGCAATGCACCGATTAAGCCAATGGACTTTATATCCTCTGACAGTACTGACTGAGTGAGTTCAAGTGCGGCATCAAAATCTTCGCTGATGACACAACAAAAGTGCTCATCATCCATTGGACGGTCTAGCGCGATAACTGGCGTACCAGAATTTTGCAACTTAAGATAATACTCGTTTGCAGTGGGCATACCACTTGCCACAAACAACGCATCAATACGACGACTGACTAATGCTTCCGCCACCTTTTGCTCTGTATCAGGATCATCATCAGAGCAGCCAATCAAAATTTGGTACCCCGCTTTCCGAGAGTTTTGCTCTATCAGCTTTGCAAGACGCGCATAACTGGTGTTCTCTAAGTCTGGGATGATAAGCCCAAATGAGCGTGAATTACCTGCCCGCAAGGAAGACGCCGCATGATCTGGCTTATAATTGTACTCTTCTACAACGGCCATCACCTTTTTCTGAGTCTTCTCGCTGATGCGGTATTTCTGCGCTTTTCCGTTAATCACATAGCTTGCAGTTGTCTTAGAAACACCCGCTAATTTGGCTATTTCATCCAGTGTCATATTCTAAACCTTATTCTGTGCGCGCGATCATATTAATACATCAACGATCTTTCGATAAGTTGAATTATAAGCTGAACCGATTCAGTATAAAAGCTGAAAGGATTCAGCAAAACTTAAAAATTGACGTAAATCACCCGAACACGCAACAAACCAATTTGTGAGCTAGGCTATAGGACAGCGGCAAAGGCTCGTTTGTTAACGTCAGTTTTTAAAACAGTTTTTCTGAGTCTTTTAAAAAATTTACCAACAAGCTGAATCGATTTAGCTTGAAATATAAAAGGTTTGAGGAGTGATAATCGCTCAGAAGAAGCGGCGTTCAACTTCTCACACAGAATACATTTTTAAATTGATACCTTAAGGCTGGAGAAGCACCATGCTTAAGCTAAATAAGAACGACATTACCCTCTCGCAATCAGCGACAGATAAGTTTGAAGCAATAAAGAGTATTGCTCATAGCCTTACTGATAAAGGCCTAGTTGAGCAAGGTTACGTTGAAGGCATGCTAAACCGTGAAAACCAAAACTCTACGTTTTTGGGGAACGGTATTGCCATACCGCACGGTACAACCGACACTCGTGCAATGGTGAAAACAACGGGTGTTGCTGTGCACCACTTCCCACAAGGTGTCGACTGGGGTGATGGCAATACTGTGTTCGTCGCTATCGGTATCGCAGCTAAATCTGATGAGCACCTTGGCATTCTTAAACAGCTCACCAAAGTGCTAGGCGCAGATGGCGTAGAAGAACGTCTGCGTAATGCAAAAAATGAAGACGAAATCATCGCCCTACTGCACGGTGATGTTCAGCTTGAAGCAGACTTTGACGCTTCTTTAATTCAACTGATGTTCCCTGCGAGCGACATGCTACAGATGAGTGCTGTTGCTGGTGGTCTGTTGAAAAATACGGGATGTGCTGATAACGAATTCGTTGCAGATCTCGTTACCAAACAACCAACTCACTTAGGTAATGGCCTGTGGTTAATTGGCAGTGACAAACATGTCACTCGCACAGGTGTGTCATTTGTCTCGACGGCAAACGACTGCGAATATGAAGGTCAAAAAGTGCGTGCACTTGTCGCGTTCGCGGCATGTAACAATGCTCACCAACCTATCCTAAAAACGCTTTCTAATATTGTGTTTAACAATGAACACGGCAAGCTTTTAGATGCATCAGTAGAACAGATTCTTGCTTTGTTCAAAGGTGAAGAAGTCACAGCTGCATCTTCAGAAGAAGGCAATACCGCTGTATTTAAAATCAAAAACTCTCACGGCCTACATGCTCGTCCGGGGGCAATGTTAGTCGCAGAAGCGAAAAAGTTTGAATCCACTATACGTGTTTCCAACCTAGACGGAGATGGAAAAGCAGTAAACGCGAAGAGCCTAATGAAAGTCATCGCGCTGGGCGTTAAGCACGGTCACCAACTTCAATTTACAGCAGAAGGCCCTGATGCGCCGCAAGCCTTGGAGTCTATCGGAAATGCAATCGCTTCTGGCCTTGGTGAAGGTTAAGGATCCGATATGACAAACAAAACAAATAAGGTTGTCACTATTACGCTCAACCCAGCATTGGATTTAACAGGTTCAGTAAATGAACTAAACGTTGGTTCCGTGAGCTTAGTACAGCAAAGCAATCTCCACGCTGCTGGTAAAGGTGTCAACGTAGCAAAAGTATTGAGCGATTTAGGCGCAGATGTCACGGTTACCGGCTTTCTCGGTAAAGATAACCCTGAGCTATTTCATCAGCTTTTCAATGACATCAACGTTAAGAATGAATTTGTGGAAGTAAAGGGTGCCACTCGTATCAACGTTAAGCTGGTTGAGGCCAATGGCAACGTCAGTGATATCAACTTCCCTGGCGTTCAAGTAGCGGCCGACGAAATTACTCGCTTTGAGGAGACACTATTTCGTCTAGCGGAGACGCATGATTACTTTGTACTTGCAGGTAGCTTACCTGGAGGCGTAACCGCCGAACAATGCGCTGCATGGATAGAAGCACTGCATCAACAAGGCAAAAAGGTGTTGTTCGACAGTAGCAAAGCCGCATTGAAGTCAGGTATTGAGGCTCACCCATGGTTGATTAAGCCCAACGATGAAGAACTTGGTGATTTTGTTGGCGAACATCTAGCAACACCTGAACAATGCCAAGCTGCAGCGCAAACACTGAGCGACAAAGGCATAGAAAACATCGTGGTTTCTATGGGACCTGACGGTGTTATGTGGCTCAACCAAGGCGAATGGCTTAGTGCAAAACCGCCTCGAATGCATGTCGTGAGCACCGTTGGCGCAGGCGATACGCTGGTCGCTGGCTTGTGTTGGGGCCACATGCAACTGATGCCTAAAAACGATTTATTGCGCTTCGCTACGGCACTTTCTGCTTTGGCAGTTAGTCAAGTTGGCGTAGGGCTAACCAGTCAGGAAGAACTGGAAAATATCAAGCGACAAACTGAAGTTAGCGCGCTTTACCCTATTACAAACTTAGAACAAAACTAAGGAACAGAAGGTTATCGTATGAATATTGCCATTATTACTGCCTGTCCGAGCGGTGTAGCAAATAGCATCCTTGCGGCAGGATTACTAGAACAAGCCGCCGCAAAATTAAACTGGAATGCCAAAATAGAATGTCAATCAAGTGTGGTGGAACCAACACTATTGACGGAAGCTGACGTTGAACAAGCCGAAGTCATTGTCATTGCGGCAAATACTAGCGTCGACACTTCCCGTTTTGTAGGAAAAAAGATTTACCAAGCGGAAATTAGCGAAGTAGCAAAAGACGCAACTGCGTTTCTCCAGCAAGCGGTTGAAAACGCCACCTTACTTGAAAAAGCAACCACACTTGCAGCCCCTATCACTGCAGATACAACATCAGCAGCGAAGAAAATTGTTGCAATCACCGCTTGCCCTACTGGCGTTGCGCATACCTTTATGGCGGCAGAAGCTTTAGAAGAAGAAGGCAAGCGTCGTGGTCATCAAATCAAGGTGGAAACTCGTGGTTCAGTTGGCGCTAAAAACCAACTGACTGAGCAAGAAATTGCAGACGCCGATCTGGTGATCATTGCTGCGGATATTGAAGTGCCACTTGATCGCTTTAACGGAAAAAAGATGTACCGCACGAAAACAGGCCCAGCTCTGAAAAAAACAGCCGAAGAGATGGACAAAGCATTCGAGCAAGCCACGATTTACCAACATTCAGGTTCTGCAAATTCTGCTTCGGCAGCAGACGAGAAGAAAGGCGCTTACAAACACTTGATGACAGGGGTATCGCACATGCTGCCTGTGGTTGTCGCTGGTGGTTTGATCATCGCCCTATCGTTCGTGTTTGGTATTGAAGCATTTAAAGAAGAAGGCACACTAGCAGCAGCCTTGATGAACATTGGTGGTGGCTCTGCATTCGCATTGATGATTCCTGTACTTGCTGGCTATATTGCGTTTTCAATCGCTGACCGTCCTGGTCTGGCTCCTGGTCTTGTTGGTGGTATGCTAGCAAGTTCAACGGGTGCTGGTTTCCTAGGTGGTATCGCAGCTGGCTTCATTGCCGGTTACGCAGCGAAACTCCTCGCAGATAAGGTGAAACTGCCACAATCGATGGAGGCGCTTAAACCGATTCTGATCATTCCATTTGTAGCAACATTGTTCACTGGTCTTGTCATGATCTACATCGTAGGCGGCCCAGTTTCAGGCATCATGAACGGCCTGACTGACTTCCTAAACAACATGGGATCTGACAGTGCAGTACTACTGGGTATTATCCTTGGCGCAATGATGTGTTTCGACCTAGGAGGCCCGGTAAACAAAGCCGCTTACGCATTTGGTGTTGGCCTTTTGGCTTCACAAACTTACGCACCAATGGCGGCAATCATGGCCGCAGGTATGGTTCCTGCGCTAGGTATGGGTTTAGCGACCTTCATTGCGAAGAACAAATTTGAACAAAATGAACGTGAGGCAGGTAAAGCATCATTTGTCTTGGGCCTTTGTTTCATCTCTGAAGGCGCAATTCCATTTGCTGCGAAAGATCCAATGCGCGTGATTCCATCTTGTATGGCAGGTGGCGCACTTACTGGTGCCCTATCGATGCTATTCGGTGCGAAATTAATGGCACCACACGGCGGTCTATTCGTGCTGCTAATTCCTAACGCAATTTCACCAGTATTAATGTATTTAGTGGCTATTGCAGCAGGTACAGCGGTAACTGGCTTTACTTACGCATTCTTAAAAAGCAAAGCAGAAGCGAAACAAGAAGTCGCAGCTTAATTAGAGCGACTCCGGTTAACAATGCCACCCTCGAATTTGGCATTTAGCACCTCCCTTTAATTCCGGTTAAGGGAGGTGTTTTTTATTCCGCAGCCGGAACGGCTACAATGTCTACTTCCCCACTGCTCATATCCACCGTTGCTTGATAAGCGCTATGCGGGTCACCGTAGTGCTTGAAGGTAAAGTGGTAAACGTTAGCTGGCGTCCACAAGGTTTTTGATTCTGCGGGCAGAATGTCATAGCCGTCTTGCTGATAAAGCTCTGTCGCCATTACATTTGCGATTGCCGCCTGCTGGTTAGCGTCTCGATCCACCTTTGGCTCTAGTGACGGGTTACTTGGATAAGACTCACCGTTGTAACTCATGAGTCGATAGGAGCCATTACTCCAAACGATAAAGTCCTGCCAACCATTACTGTAACTGTCGGCTAGTACAATAGGCGTGCGAGTTACCGACATTCGATTAATAACGTTTCCCTCATTATCAAACATATATGCAGCACAGCCACCACTACCACAGAAATAGCGATCTTGAAGCAACACTATGTATTCTGCCTTGCCGTCGCTGTTTAGGTCGGCGCTACCCGATAGATAACGTAGATTGTCTTGCTCGAGCGACAGCCCTTCAGGGGCTAAAACCTTACTATCAATCCAACTGGAAATGACTTCAGCACTAACACTGTTGACTTTAGGGGCAGGTTGTTTGGTTTCTGTCGGCATGCTATCCGTCGCGGTGCAGCCAACCAAGGTGAAAGAACCAACGAAGAAGAGTCCGTTTAATATGCGCTTATTCATGTAATCTCAATCTTTGATGTGTCGTTACATCAGTATACGCATGATTTGCATTGTAATCGTAAGAAAATCATTAAAATCAAGCAAATGAATGGTTTGGTATATATTAGTAAGATCAAAAAAGCCCCGAAGAAAACCTTCAGGGCTAGGCAGGAAGCTGGCAAATAGCCAGGAGTCCCTATGCAGTGGTCGGTTTTACCCTAAACAGAATTGCAAACATCACTGGCACCACTATCAGTGTCAGTACAGTAGCAAAACCAAGACCTGCCATAATCGTTATTGCCATCGAGCCAAAGAAGGCGTCGAAGACCAGTGGAATCATCCCCAAGATAGTTGTTAGCGCAGCCATACTTACCGGACGAACGCGGCTTATCGCACTATCAACAATCGCGAGGTAAGGATCTTTACCTGACTCCAACTCAAGGTTAATTTGGTCAAGCAACACAATACCGTTTTTCAAAATCATGCCACTTAGGCTTAACAAACCAAGGAATGCTGTAAAACTGAACGGCATGTTCGTGGTAAGCAAACCAAAAGCAACGCCAATGATCGCTAACGGAACGGTGAACCAAATTACCAACGGCTTTTTGATTGAGTTAAACAATAAAATAGTAATGATGAACATCAACAAGTAACCCATCGGCAATGAACCGAATAGGCCTTCTTGTGCATCTTTGGATGATTCGTACTCACCACCCCATGTGATTTCGTATCCTTCTGGAACATGCAATGCCATCACTTTAGGCTGTACACGAGCAAATAAGCTTGCTGCCGTGTCGTCACTCAACACATCATGGTCCGCGAGAACGGTTAACGTACGCTTACGGTCACGACGCTGAATTAGCGGCTCACTCCAATCCAGTTGAACGCCATCAATCACTTGATCAACCGGAATATACGTTTGCAACGAAGGACTCCAAATGGTCACGTTTTGTAGTGATTCAAAATCTACGCGTTCTTCTTCAGGAAGGCGTGTCATAATTGGCAACGTATGTGTGCCATCACGCAAGTAACCTAAGGTGCTACCACCAAACGCCATTTGCAGTGTGCTTGAAAGATCTTCTTTCGAAATACCTAAGCGACGAGCTTTAGACTCGTTGAAAACGGGTACAAGTTCCTTGGTGCGCTCTCGCCAATCGTGACGAATGTTTCGGGCACCAGGGTCGGTATGAAGGATGTCTTCAACTTGCACCGCCAAGTCACGTAAAACTTGTGGATCAGGGCCAGTAATACGCGCTTCGATCTTAGACGCTGGTGATGGACCAAATTCCATCAATTTAAACTGGAACGTAGGCGCATCAAATGTTTTCGCCAGATTCGCATCTAACTTATGCAGCAAACCAAACATTTTCTCACGGTCAGTCGCGCGAACTTGGAACTGAGCGTACGCTTCGTAACTTTTTTCTGGTTGATAGGTTAAAGCAAAACGCTGTAGACCCTGCCCAATCGAAGCAGAAACAAAGTCAATATCATCTTGCTGACGAATGTAGCTTTCGACCTCTTCAGCTTTTTTAATCGTTTCACGGATGTCAGTACCCTCTGGCATCCACATATCCACGTAGAACATCGGCGTATTCGATGGTGGGAAGAACTGCTGTTTTACATTACCAAATGCCACGACAGCACCCACTAATAGCGCCACCATGCCAGCAACGGTAAGCCAGCGGAATCGCAATGCAAATTTCAGTGATGCCCCAAATACGACAAACAACCAGCCTTTATAAGGATCATCTTCGCTAGTACCCTGCTCTTTGTTTTCCTCTTTCAACAAAAGATCGGCAAGGAAAGGCGTCAGTGTAATAGCGGTAATCCAGCTTAAAAATAGTGAGAAACACAGCACCCAGAATAGAGAGCCCATGAACTCACCTGTCGCATCTTGCGACAAACCGATAGGTGCAAAAGCCGTAATTGCAATAACAGTTGCGCCCAGCAAAGGCCATTGTGTTTGCTTTACAATATCGACAGCCGCTTGAACTTTGGTACGCCCTTTCTTTAGGCCAACCAATATGCCTTCCACGACAACAATCGCGTTATCAACCAGCATACCCAAGGCAATAATTAACGCGCCAAGAGAAATACGATGCAGTTCGATGTTGTTGTAATTCATCAAAATGAAGGTACCAAATACCGTCAATAACAACACAACTCCAATGATGACACCACTGCGTAAACCCATAGTAAACAGCAACACAATGATTACGATCGCCACTGCCTCCGCTAGACTAATTACAAACGCTTTAACAGATTCATCCACCTCATTGGCTTGGTTGTAAAAGTAGTTCATATCGATGCCAGCAGGCTTGATAGACTCTAGGCTCGCGAGCTCCGCATCCAAACGTTCACCAACCTCAACCACGTTCACACCCGACGCAAACGAGATACCGATATTAATCGCTTTTTGACCGTTAAAGAGTACGACGTTGCCTGGCTTCTCTTGAATACCGCGAGAAATCGTTGCTACGTCTTTTAGACGAATTAGATTTCCTGTGTCACGGCCATGAATGATCAGATTTTCTAGTGCTTCTACAGTGTTTAAGGTGCCGCTTGGGCGAATAACAAGGCTTTCGCCATTGACCATCACTTCACCTGCTGAAACCACATTGTTTTGCTGGTTCAACAAGCTCGAAACCACATTCATGTCTAAGTTCAGTGCAGCAAGGCGATCAAGTGAGATCTCAACGAATAGCATTTCTTGCTGATCGCCCGTGATGTCTACCTTACCAACACCATCAACAAGCTCGATTTCACGGGTCAGGTAATCCGCATAACGTTTCAGCTCTACATAGTCGTAATCGTCACCAGTGAGCATTAACATCACGCCATAAACGTCACCGAAATCATCAATGATCTGTAAAGACTGAACACCTTGAGGCAATGATGGTCGTAAATCATTAATTTTACGGCGCATTTCATCCCAAATTTGCGGCAGTTCATCAGGACCATAGTCCATTTCCATGCTCACCGTTATTTGAGACATACCATTAGAAGACGTAGAGGTAATTTTGTCGATATAAGGGAGTTTTCGAATCTCTTTTTCTAGAGGATACGTCAGCTCTTCTTCAACTTCTTTTGACGTCGCGCCAGGGTATGTTGAGATGATCATGGCATCTTTGATCGTAAATGCCGGGTCTTCTAATCGTCCAAGCTCCAAAAATGACGTTAAACCACCAACAGCAAGGATAATAATGAACAACCAGCTGATGACTTTGTTTTTTATTGAATACTCAGCAATGTTCATTATTGGTTATTCTCCACAACATCCACATGTTTACCTTCGCGTAATTTACGCAGATTTGAATTAATCAGAATATCGCCCTGGCTAACACCTGACGACACAATGGCTCCATTGCCATTCACTTGAGAAATCATGACAGGCACTCGTGTGACAATGTCACCTTCTTTTTTCCACACAAAGAACTCATTCCCTTCACTGCCTGCTTGAAGCGCCGTGACAGGAACACTGTAACCATCAATAGAGGTAATGCCCGCCTTCACCATATCGACCAAAACGCTTACGCTGGTTCCCGGCAATATCTCTGTTTTTGGCTGTGGCATCGTCAAGTACATTTCGTAGGTTTGAGTTTCAGCGTTGGGTTCACTTGTGTGCTCTAAATAGTCCAAAGCAAATCTGCCATCGATGCCGGAGAAGGTTGCTTTAGGCTTGTAGCTCATGCTGTCTGAGTTTGGGTCTACCATCGCTAAAACATTGTCGGAAAGCTCAATACGCACGTAAACCAAATCGTTTTGGTATAGGTTTAACACGGGTTCACCAATTGCCACACGCTCAAAACGTTCTTTGAAAACATCAGATACTTTACCGGCGAACGGGGCGAATAAACGGGTGTAATTCAATTGATTGGTCGCGTTATAGAAAGTAGCCTCAGCTAGCTCTTTATTGGCGGTTAGCTCATCAAGTTCCGCTTTTGAAATCATTTGACGTGCATGCAAGTCTTCACCGCGTTTAAGCTGACGAATTGCAAGTGTGTATTGTGCTTCTGCGTCATTCACGGCTTGCTTCTCTTTACTATCATCTAGCTTTGCGATCATTTGCCCCTGCTTCACAACGTCACCCGCTTTAACCAATACGTGCTGAACTTCCCCAGCGCGGCGAAATGCCATTGGCGTTTGCTCTGCAGGCACTACTATGCCTTTGAACGCGCGATGTTGACTTTGTACTGGTGCATCCACCGAGATAGTCGACACAAAAAGTGGCTGCTCGACGATAGCTTGGTTTTCATTTTTGCACCCTGTTAAAACTGCAAGTGCAATCGCAGAGATCGTAAGTAGAGAACGTTTCATTAAATGCCTCCCTCACGAACCCAAGCTTTCACCACTTGTCCTTCAACCAGTCTCTCAACACCAGCAATAACAACGTAATCATTGTTATCAAGCCCGGCTTTCACACCACCTGCTGCGTCAAGTGACACAGTGACTTTATTGACCTGCTGCGTGCTTCTGTCCATTACCCAAACTTCACCTTGCGTCCCATTTTTGTTGACCCAAGCAGACTGAGGTAACGTCATCGCGTCCGATACATGTTGTTTAGCAATGTGTACCTGCCCAGTCATACCTGTCAGCAAATTGCGATCTTCTGGTCGAGTGATGGTCACGATCGCCTCATAACTATTGGTATCGATGTTTGGCTGCGTCGAAATTTCTTTAAATTGCCCAGGGATACGTTTTCCTGGCTCGCTATCCATCGTCACCCACATATCGGAGTTTTGCAGTGACTCAAGTGATACAGATTCCGCATAACTTACTGGCAAGGTGAAAGATACATCCAACGTCGTGTTATCAATGAGATTCAAGATCTCCTGCTTCTCTGCTACTACTTGAAACGGGTTGACATAGGTATATGACACAATGCCATCAAACGGTGCGTGAATTTTGGTATAGCTCAAATCGGTTTTAGCTTGTTCGTAGTTCGCCAATGCCGCTTTATATTGAGTTTCTTTCTGATCGTACTCATCAGTACTAATGAGTTTTTTTCCGTAAAGGTTTTTCGCGCGGTCCCATTGTGTTTTCGCTAACGCGTACTGCGCTTGAGCGGCATCTAACGCAAGCTGAAGATCTTTAGGGTCTAACGTTGCGAGCACTTCACCTTTTTGGACTTTTTGACCCATGCGTACACGTAATTCATCAACCTCTCCACCAACCTGAAAAGAAAGCTGCGCGCGATGTGTTGCATCAATACGCGCTAAAAAGGCGTGCGAGTCTTCAAGTTCTAGGTCTTTCACCGCCAGTAATTTTACAGGTTTGATTAAAGGTTCAGACGGCTCAGAAATGGCTTTATTACACCCAGTTAGCATCCCAGAAAGACTTAATGTCACCACTGCGCCAACTAAAGTGCGCTTTAAATATTGTTTTCGCACCCGCTTTCTCCGTAGGTTTTATATATTACACAGCCGTGCAGTATAAGCAGAATTTGAAATTGATCAACATATTTTCCAGGTGGATAGCAAATTAATTAGTCAAAGCGTTCGGTTTCTGGTAAAAGTAAGCGCGTGATTAATATTCGGGAAAATTCGAACTATGAATGAAAGAAAGCAGGGGCGTAGAAGTGCTGAAGCAGCAGAACAAACTAAGTGTCTGATCCTTAAAGTGGCAGCAGATATGTTTTGTGAACTTGGTTACGAGCGTGTCTCGCTGCGCAATATCAGTGAAAAGGCTGGTGTTTCACATAGTTTGATCCGTCACCACTTCGGCAGCAAAGAGAAAATCTGGCAAGCGGTTAGCGATGCAATGGACGAGTTCATGCAGTGCTATATGGCTGAACTCATCAATGAAATGCCGGAGAACACACCTTCGAATAGAAAAATTTATCTGTTTATGGTTCGCATGCTAGCATTTGCTCTCGTCAATCCTCACCCAGTACAGATGATCGCCGATGCCATTCGACAAGGCGATGACGGTGCTCTGCTGCAGTATTTCTTAAAGTCAAAAGATGAGTTCGCTGCGATATTTACCGGAATTTTCGAGCAGTACAACAGCGAAAACCCTAATGCACAATTTGATCAGTGGGAATCAAAGTGGCAAATGTTGATCTTCGCACATGGTGCTGTCAGTCTCGCGCCAATGATGCAAGAAACATGGCCGGATATTGCAGATAATCGCGAAAAACTGCTGATCAAGCATTGGGAATTGTTTAATACCATTATGGCCTCTCAATTTGGGATCCCAAAAGAAGAGATGATTCATCCGGAAAAGCTTGAAGATATCGTTATTGATATGTGCTGTACTATTGATGAAGCAGTAAACTAAAAGTAAACAAGCGAAAAGAAGACATAAAAAATGCCGAGCTACAAAGCTCGGCATTTTTGTTTCAATTCGTTTTAACCACGGTAGTAGCGTTGTGGTACGAACGGCATTTTTTCAACTGTCATTGGTAGCATTTTACCACGCACTTCAGCGAACACTTCAGTACCAATCGCCGCCAAATCCGCACGAACATAACCCATTGAGACTGGCTTACCTGCATTCGGACCCGCCGTACCGCTGGTTACAACGCCAATTTTAACGCCGTCAGCATCAAACAGTTCAACACCTTCACGCACTGGCGCTTTGGTTTGACCTACTAGACCCACACGCTTACGCGCCACATCTTTAGTCTCAATCTGCTTAAGAATAATGTCTGCGCCAGGGAAACCACCTTCACGTTCACCACCAATACGACGAACTTTTTGGATACCCCATAGCAAGCTCGCTTCAACAGGTGTTGTTGTTGTGTCTAGGTCATGACCGTATAGACAAAGGCCACACTCAAGACGAAGTGAATCACGAGCACCAAGGCCAATCCATTCAACTTCATCTTCCGCAGTCAGTTTACGTGCTAGCTCTTCCGCTTTGTCAGCAGGAACCGAGATTTCGTAACCGTCTTCGCCTGTATAACCACTACGAGAAACAATGCACTCGGTGCCTAAAACATCGACTTTACAAATATCCATGAACAGCATTTCAGAAACTTCTGGTGCAAAACGCGCCAATACAGCCGCCGCTTTAGGGCCTTGGATTGCAAGTAGAGCTCGGTCTTCGATAGTTTCTAGCTCAACACCAGATGGTAAATGCGCTTGTAGGTGTGCGATATCTTGCGCTTTACATGCTGCGTTCACAACCACAAACAGATGATCGCCTAGGTTAGCCACCATCAAGTCGTCCATGATGCCGCCCTCTTCATTAGTGAAAAAAGCGTAACGCTGTTTACCAGACTCAAGATCCACAATATCCACTGGGACTAATGTTTCTAGGAACGCAGCTGCACCGTCACCAATTAGGCGAAGCTGTCCCATGTGAGAAACATCAAACAGACCTGCCGCATCACGAGTATGTAAGTGTTCCTTCTTTACGCCTAGAGGATACTGAACAGGCATATCGTAACCCGCGAACGGGACCATTTTGGCACCAACTTCAACGTGAAGTGCGTGTAGTGGTGTTTTCAGTAGTTCTTGAGTCATTTTCGTCTCCATTTAGATAGACCCGAGAATGCTATCGGCATTCGATGTGTTTCCAATAATAAACATGGCTCATTCTATTTTGCACGAACAAGACGTAGATCGACTTGCAAAAGTGTGACTCTTAACATTTTAATCACAACAAATCGTACAAAAAAAGCGCTTTAATGAGCAAGTTCTCATCAAAAAAGCGCTTTTTCATCATAACGACCACCAACAGCAATCGTTTGCTTTCACTATAGGAAATTTACAAGTATTTATCACTATTTGGCTGTCACCCACAAAATGAGCGCATCTTCTTCGCTAACACTGGTCAACATATGTCCCATATTTGCATCGTAATAAACGCTGTCTCCCTCGCTTAAAACAACAGGTTCGTAAAACTCAGAATAGAACATGACCTCACCAGATAAGATAAGCAGAAATTCTTCGCCATCATGACGAACCCAGTCTTTATATTCATCAAAACTACGAGCTCGAATTTGGCTCTTAAACGGCATCATTTTCTTGTTGGAAAGTTGTGTCGCGAGCAGTTCGTGTTCATAGGTTTGTGTTGGGTGTGGTTTACCTTCATTCTTCTTGGTAACATCCCTGCGCCCTGTCGCTACCTTTTTTCTAGGTGGCTCAAAGAGTTGTGGCATGTCAATTTGTAAGCCAAGTGCCAATTTTTGCATCGCTTGAAACGTCGGGGAGATCTGCTCATTTTCTATTTTGCTCAGTGTAGATCGAGCAAGCCCGGTTCGCTGACTCGCTTCTTCTAATGTGATACCGAGTTTCGAGCGGATATCCTTAATACGCTGGCCCAGTTTTAACGGCTCGATATTTTGGTCATGTTGCTCTTTTGCCAACGTCATCGATGGGTATTCATCGTAAATACTTTCTGCCATAAATCCCTCTATAGATATCCATATTTTTTGTCTTACTCGCATTGTGCATGAAGCACATAGTGGATAGAAGTCCACCAAGTGAATTAAAGCGTGCTCTTGTTAACAAATTTTGAAATCTTGTTTCCTATAGGAAATTTTTGGTTGATTGTTCCCGTCACAGGCGCTATGTTACCAACTTGTTAGATGTAGAGATGCATATTTCCGTAAGAGATTGGTAAAGGAAACACGCAATCCAACGGAGTTTTTGCCCAAATTTAGGGCCGGATGTTCACTCTGTTCTGCTACGCAGTTCAGCTGTTTTTGAGGACAAATGAACCACAACCGCAAATCATAACTCATCTATTGCGGGTTCATTTTCAGATTTGGAAGGTCAACTACCATGAATAAGAGTTACCCTAACCACAGCTTGGAAAACTTTTTCTCTACCAACCTCTCTGCGACAGATGATGCTGTCTTTGCTGGAATTCAAGCGGAATCCGCTCGCCAAAACGAACAAATCGAACTTATCGCTTCAGAGAACATTGTTTCTAAAGCGGTAATGCAAGCTCAAGGCACATGCCTAACAAACAAATACGCTGAAGGCTACCCAGGTCGTCGTTACTATGGTGGTTGTGAGCACGTAGATACAGTGGAAGCCATTGCTATCGAACGCGCAAAAAAACTTTTCAATTGTGAATACGCAAACGTTCAACCACACTCAGGCGCACAAGCAAACGGCGCAGTAAAACTAGCACTGCTTCAACCTGGTGACACCATTCTTGGTATGTCTTTAGACGCAGGTGGTCACCTGACGCACGGTGCACGCCCTGCACTTTCTGGTAAATGGTTTAATGCAGTTCAATACGGTGTTGATCGCGAAACACTGGAAATCAACTACGAAGATGTTCGTGAGCTAGCACTTGAGCACCAACCTAAAATGATCATCGCAGGTGGTAGCGCTATTCCACGTACTATCGACTTTGCAAAATTCCGTGAAATCGCAGACGAAGTAAATGCAATTCTTATGGTCGACATGGCACACATCGCCGGTCTTATCGCAACAGGCGCGCACCCTAGCCCACTGCCACACGCACACGTTGTTACGACTACAACACACAAAACATTGCGTGGCCCTCGCGGCGGTATGATTCTTACTAACCACGAAGACATCATTAAGAAAATCAACTCAGCCGTATTCCCTGGCCTACAAGGTGGCCCACTGATGCACGTTATCGCAGCCAAAGCGGTCGCATTTGGTGAAGCGCTTGGCCCTGAATTTAAAACTTATATTGATTCGGTGATCAATAACGCAAAAGTCCTAGCGGAAGTATTGCAAACTCGCGGTTGCGACATCGTAACTGGTGGCACAGACACGCACCTAATGCTGGTTGACCTTCGTCCGAAAGGGTTGAAAGGCAATAAAGCAGAAGAAGCTCTAGAGCGTGCTGGGATCACATGTAACAAAAATGGCATCCCATTCGATACAGAGAAGCCTATGATTACATCGGGCATCCGTTTAGGAACGCCTGCGGGTACAAGCCGCGGCTTTGGCGCTGAAGAATTCAAACTCATCGGTAATTGGATTGGTGACGTACTGGACGGTTTAGTGAACAACCCTGAAGGTGACGCAGAAGTTGAAAAACGCGTTCGCAAAGAAGTAAAAGAACTTTGCAGTCGCTTTCCTCTATACCAGTAAACGATTTTTTTGAAATCATAATAATTCCTGACAAGTTATTCGGAGATTAAGCAATGGACAAAACACTGAAGTTTGCAGATAGCCACGAGTGGGTACGTGACAACGGTGACGGCACAGTAACAATTGGTATTTCTGAGCATGCACAAGAAATGCTAGGTGACGTGGTATTCGTTGACCTACCAGACGTAGAAGACGAAGTTGAAGCAGGTGAAAGCTTCTCTCTCGTTGAATCTGTAAAAGCAGCGTCAGACATCTACGCACCAATCACTGGTGAAATCGTAGAAATCAATGAAGAACTAGAAGACAGCCCAGAGCTAATTAACGAAGAGCCGTACGAAGGTGGCTGGATCGTAAAAGTGAAGATGTCTGATGTATCTGAACTAGATAACCTGAAAGACGCAGACGAATACCTAAACTCTATCGAAGAAGAGTAATTAGGATGTGACGAAAGCTGTTCCCTAACCTGTTTAGAGAACAGCTTTTTTTCTAGGTTCGGACGTATAATTTAATTTATCAGTAACGCAAATCCGTTACCCGAACCAAGGAGTAGGTAAAGGACAATGACTGAATTACTTCAAAGCCTCAGCACACAAAACGAGTTCGTTGCTCGCCACAATGGACCAAACAAATCTGACCAACAGAAAATGTTGGAAGCGATCAACGCAGTTAGCCTAGATTCGCTTATCGACGAAACCGTACCAGCACAAATTCGCCTAGAGCAACCAATGAGCTTGGCAGAAGCGAAAAGCGAAGCAGACATGTTGGCAGCAATGCGTAAGTTCGCCGATCAGAACCAAGTTAAACGTACATTCATTGGTCAGGGTTACTACAACACCTTCACGCCGAATGTGATTCTACGCAACGTGATGGAAAACCCGGGCTGGTACACTGCTTACACCCCTTACCAACCAGAGATCTCACAAGGTCGTTTAGAAGCACTTCTAAACTACCAACAAATGGTGATGGATCTTACTGGTATGGAAATCGCGAACGCGTCATTGCTCGATGAAGCAACGGCAGCAGCAGAAGCGATGACACTTTGTAAGCGTGCGGGTAAAAGCAAGAGCAACGTATTCTTCGTTGCTGACGACGTTCACCCACAAACCATCGAAGTGGTAAAAACTCGTGCGAAATTCATCGGCTTTGAAGTCTTGGTTGGTTCTTTAGAATCACTACCAGAGCAAGACGTGTTCGGTGCACTAGTTCAATACCCAAGTACAACAGGTGAAGTTCGTGACCTAACGGACATCATCGCTAAAGCGCAAGCAAACAAAACACTAGTGACTGTAGCAACGGACCTTCTTGCTTCTACCCTACTTAAACCTGCAGGTGAAATGGGCGCAGACGTAGCAATCGGTTCAGCACAACGTTTTGGCGTGCCGATGGGTTACGGCGGTCCACACGCTGCTTTCATGGCAACTCGTGATAAGCACAAGCGTACAATGCCTGGGCGTGTTATCGGTGTTTCTATCGATACCAACGGTAACCAAGCACTGCGTATGGCAATGCAAACGCGTGAACAGCACATCCGTCGTGAAAAAGCGACTTCAAACATCTGTACTGCTCAAGCACTGCTAGCGAACATGGCGTCTTTCTACGCGGTTTACCACGGCGCAGAAGGTCTACGCACGATTGCTCGTCGTACGCACCACATGACAGCCATCCTAGCCGCTGGCCTAACTAAAGGCGGCTTCGAGCTTGCTCACAACAGCTTCTTCGACACCATCACTATCAACACAGGTGCACAAACTGAAGACCTATACGCGAAAGCACTAGCCGCAGACATCAACCTACGTAAGTTGGGTACTCAGCTAGGTGTGAGCTTCGACGAAACCACAACCGTGGCAGATGTAGAAGCCCTATTCGCAGTATTCGGTGTGAAAGAAGAAGTCGCAGCACTATCAACTGAAATCGCAGGCAACGAGTTTGCAGCCATTCCAGAAGCATTGCGCCGCACAACAGAATATCTAACACACCCTGTGTTTAACACGCACCACAGCGAAACACAGATGATGCGTTACCTAAAACAGCTAGAGAACAAAGACTTCTCACTCACGCACGGCATGATCCCACTGGGCAGCTGTACGATGAAGCTGAACGCAGCAGCAGAGATGATTCCAGTAACTTGGCCTGAGTTTGGTTCGATCCACCCGTTCGCACCAGCAGAACAAGCAGCTGGTTACGCTGCACTCGCAAAAGACCTTAAAGAAAAGCTATGTGAAATCACTGGCTATGACGCATTCTCACTACAACCAAACTCTGGTGCATCGGGTGAGTACGCAGGTCTTATCGCGATTCAACGCTACCACGAAAGCCGTGGCGAAGGTCACCGCAACGTATGTTTGATCCCAAGCTCTGCGCACGGTACTAACCCTGCGACAGCATCTATGGTGTCAATGAAAGTGGTTGTGGTTAAGTGTGATGAAGAAGGCAACATCGACATCGACGACCTAGCAGCGAAAATCGAGAAACACAAAGACAACCTATCAAGCATTATGATCACTTACCCTTCTACGCACGGCGTTTACGAAGAGAAAGTGAAAGAAGTGTGTGAAATGGTTCATGCCGCTGGCGGTCAGGTTTACCTAGACGGCGCTAACATGAACGCGCAGGTTGGTCTAACATCACCAGGCTTCATCGGTTCAGACGTTTCTCACCTAAACCTACACAAAACCTTCTGCATCCCGCACGGTGGTGGCGGTCCGGGTATGGGTCCTATCGGTGTGAAATCTCACCTAGCTCCTTTCCTACCAGGGCATATTGAAGACGGTGTAGAAGGCGCAGATTTCGCAGTATCAGCAGCAGATATGGGTAGCGCTTCTATCCTACCTATCTCTTGGGCTTACATCGCAATGATGGGCGAAGCTGGCCTAACAGATGCTACAAAAGTAGCTATTCTGAACGCAAACTACGTGATGGAAACACTTCGCCAACACTATCCTGTTCTTTACCGTGGCAAAAATGGCCGCGTAGCGCACGAATGTATTATCGACATTCGTCCGCTGAAAGAAGAAACAGGTATCAGCGAAGAAGACATCGCGAAGCGTCTAATGGACTACGGTTTCCACGCACCAACTATGTCGTTCCCTGTAGCGGGCACGCTAATGGTTGAGCCAACGGAATCGGAAGATCTAGAAGAGCTAGACCGCTTCTGTGATGCGATGATCGCTATCCGCGAAGAAATGGAGAAAGTGAAAAACGGTGAATGGCCACTGGATAACAACCCACTTGTTAACGCGCCACACACACAAGTTGATCTTTCAGCTGAAGATTGGGACCGCCCTTACTCTCGCGAGATTGGCTGCTTCCCGTCTAAAGCGACCAAATCTTGGAAGTACTGGCCAACGGTAAATCGCGTAGATAACGTATACGGTGACCGTAACCTAATCTGTTCATGCCCAAGCATCGATAACTACGAAGATTAATTTTTGTAGAATCTAAATAAACAAAGGCGAACCGATTGGTTCGCCTTTGTTTTTGGTGTGCCGCCCTAACATTTGTTGATACATCGAGAAGGAATGATGGCTAGTTATTGTTTGCACAAAAGTGATTTAGAAATACAGTGACTTCTGAGAACCTTTGAATTAGCACTAATATCTCAGAGCCTTAAAAGCTTGTTGGAAACTCCTCATGAACACTATGTTATGCAGGTGCTGTGTAGTTTCTCAGTTCAGTTGCAGTAAGTCCCACTTATTACCATAGAGATCTTGGAACACCACCACTGTCCCGTATTCTTCCACACGAGGCTCTTCATTAAATACAACACCATTTTTCTTCATCAACTCGTAGTCACGCCAAAAATCATTAGTTTGCAGAAACAGGAAAACACGACCACCTGTTTGATTTCCTACTGCATGCGTTTGCTCCGGTGTACTCGCTTGAGCTAAAAGTAGGTTTGTACCATTGGAGTTTGGAGGAGAAACTTGAACCCAGCGTTTACCACAACCTAGGTTGGTATCTTCAACCAGAGTGAATTGAAGTTTTTGAGTATAGAATTCGATAGCATCGTCGTAATTTTCAACGACTAGAGCAATGTTTCCGATTTGCTGCTGAACAGTTTTGGCCATGATGATTTCCGCTGTGTCAAAACGCTAATTGTACTCTATTTTGAGACTTTTCTAGAAAGCACATAACGCCTTGCAAATGTGTAAGGCACACAATACGAATGCTTACGCACGGCGCCTTTGTCACTAGAACCGACAAACAATATAGCTGCCACCAGTGTCGAATCTTGATTGAGCAACTTATTAAAGCCTTAGCTATAACTCAAGAGCAAATCTCTAACCTAATAAAGAAGGCTGCTCGTATACCACGGTATTATAGTTCTTCTAGTTTTCCCTTAGCTAAATCTTCTTGTTGCTTAAGGAACATGAAGAAGTTTGCCTCACTGATAAACGGGTTACCGCTTGTGCCGAGCTTCTTCCTATTTTCAAAAAGGAAATTTTTATGTGGATGGTTCGAAAGGTTAACGTTCACAATAGGTGCCTGTAGTGAAATTTTTCTAATTTTCTCCATGCTAGTCAGGAACTGGCCAATAACTTCTGGATCATTGCTACTTACGCTATGCCCACCAACGATAAAAGCACGATATTGTTCGCCATTATCTTCAACAGTGAAGTCTAAGGAATAATCACCTTCCGTGTGGCCAGGTGTGAGATAGAACTTAAACTCATGTCCACCAATAGCCATAGAGCTATCGCTTTTTATCTCTATGTCTAAATTTGGAGGAAGGAACTTGTTCTCACCTTCGCTTTTGTTTGATTGCTGTATAGATAGTTCATGAGCGCTTTTGGTCATCACGACTTTGGAACCATACTTCTCTTGAAGTAACTGGGCGCCTCCAACGTGGTCAGAATGCCCATGAGTTACCAATATGTGCGTTATTGGCTTATCTTTTAGCCCTAGCTTCTCTAGGTTGATAGGTATCCACTCAGAGTAAGGGAAGTCAAGCGTATCAATGATAACGAGTCCGTCGTCTGTAGCAATGGCATATGATGAGACCCACTTGTCTCCTACATAATAGACATTATCAAACATTTGAAATGGTTCTACATAACCGTTCTTATCATTCATTGCTGGAACATATTGACTTAAGGAAGCAAAAGACGAAGCACTGAAAAGTAAACCTACAATAATTTTTTTCACGAAATCACACACAAATATATCCTTAATAATTTCTTATAGAACCTCGCGGATGAGAAAGCTCTAAACGATTTTCAGAGGCAAATACAACTGCAAATACTTTCTACTTAGCTTGAGTTTTAGCTGACCGAATCACTTGTAAACTCGAATCCCATTAACTGCCTATGTATTCATGATTCTTTTAGAGGTTAAATAAATGAACTCAATTGAAGCAGAGTCATGAAGCTTCACTTGAGGTTACCGGCACAGCACAATGTGATAAACCTCTTTCAAGCAAACATTTGAATGCGATTTTTCCAATTTAAGACATGTTCAATAAATGCATCAACTCTTGCAGGCCTTTTATCGCGGTCTCGATACATAATGAATACTTCTTTACCCGAGCATTGCCATTCTGGCAACAAAGGCAGCAGGTTATGTTGATCATGATTTAGCTCATGAAAGTAATAGGTTGGAATCCACGCAATTCCTAAACCATGGATGACGGCGTCTCTAACTAGCAGTACATCATTTGAAGTGAATTGAAACTTTAGCGGATGATCAAATGTTTCATTGGTGATTTGATTAACTAATTTCCATTGGCTGTCGTTGTTTACCGTAATTAGGCGATGATGAACAAGTTGTTCTGGATGGGTAATCGGTTGGTGTTGTTCTAAATAGCTTCGTGATGCACAAAGCGCAAATGGAATCGACCATAATTTCTGAGCAATCCAGTCTTGTTCAATAAGATCACCAAGACGAAAACTAACATCGACACGGTTAGATACAAGATTGATTTTTTCATTCTGTACATCTAAATCGATACATACCTTCGGATGTTGCTCTGCAAATTCATAAACGCACCGCTTTAACCACATCTGTGTCATGTTAATTGGCGCTGATATTTTTATCGTTCCGCTTAAAGACTGACGCTCAGTCGCAATTCTCGATGTCACATTATTTAAGCTAAGAAGTAGCGGCTCACAGAGTTGATAATATTTTTCGCCATCAGTTGTTAACGCAAAGTGGTGCGCACTGCGGTTAAATAGTCTGCAATTTAAGTTTGTTTCCAGCCTTTTTAACTTCCGGCTTAGCGTGGCTAACGGGACATTAAGACACTCAGATGCTTGTGTTAGGCTTTGATAGCGAGCAACAGAAACGAATAACAAAAGATCATCCAAAGAGTGACGTTCCATATTTGGGATTAACCCTCTTAAATTTGGCTATTAAAAATCAAATATGAAATATATAGCATTATCGCGTCAAGTTAATTTTTATCAGGAAGATCTATGTCTAAGCATTTATCAATTTGGTGCGGTGTTGTTGTCGCTATCTTTTTTTGGTCTAGTAACTTTAACGTAATAAAGGCTATTAATAGCGATGTCTCTCCTTTGGATTCAGCGACGTTACGATTTTCCGTTGCAGCTTTAATACTCTTACTGATAAGAGGTACTAAACGCTCTCCATATGGAGCCAAACTCACACGAAAAAGTATGTTGTCGTTGTTTGTTATAGCAACCGTGGGTGTAACTATCCAAAACTTCTCTATTTTCTCTGCAATGAGATTTACTACCCCAGTTAACGCAGCGGTTGTTCAGGCAAACCTACCACTTGTCACTATCTTGTTGTCGGGCTTTATTCTCAAGACTTCCATTTCGGTTAAAACTATTTTAGGTGCACTAATCAGTTTTTGTGGAGTGGTAATCGTCATTACAGGGGGAAATATTCATTCTATTAGCAGCAATAGTAATATTGGTGATCTATACATGTTATTTGCTTTAATTAGTGGGTGTTTATACACAATTCTAGCGAAGCGTTTAACATCTCATATCCCAGTAACTCAGCAGTTACGTTGGGTGTTAAGTATTGGTGCCATTCAAATGGTCGCTATAGCGATGTACCACGGCGACTTTAGCCGTAGCTTAAATGCCATAACATTTAAAGACCTAGCATTAATAGCTTACATGAGCCTGTTTGGAACTTTGATCGCTTATTACTTTTGGATGAAAGGCGCTATCGTTCTTGGTCCAGATAAGATGTCTCCATTATTTAATATTATGCCGGTATTCACTCTACTGATTTCGTTCATTTCTGGTGAGCAGGCTCAATGGGAAAATGTTTTAGGCGTATTTATCGTTGCGGCTGGTGTGTATATAGGTAACTCAGCACCTTTTGCTCGTTTACGGAAGGTGGTGGAGTAAAAATAGACGCCAACCTTAAGTCGCATTATTTAGAGCAATACTTTGTTAATTGGCATAAGTTTTCTTGGTTTCCAATAGGTACACTTTTCGCTTTCGTCGTTCACTCTTTTATCTAACTTTATTGAGTGCATGTCGAAAATCTTCAATCTTTTGCTAAGAGCGTTTTTTACTATGTAAAAAACAGAGGAGAATGACCATGAAAAAACGACTCAACTATATTGAAGTAGCGCCAAAAGCAATAGAAATCCTATACGCTCAGGAAGCTTACTTCCATGAACAATTTAGCCAATCAGAAACTATGAACATGATCATATGGGAACTGGTTAAGTTACGCATATCGCAAATCAATCAATGTGCATTTTGTATCGACATGCATAGTAAAGATGCGCTTAAGTTAGGTGAAAAGCCGGAACGCATATGGGGGCTTAGTGCATGGAAAGATATGCCATTCTACAGCGATGCAGAACACGTTGCGCTTGGCTGGGCTGAATTACTAACTGCTGGCCTACCAGTAGATGATGATACCTATCAGCTGACCTTGAATACCTTTGGAGAAGAAGCTATGGTCAACCTAACAATTGCGATCAACGCGATCAATAGTTGGAACCGAATAGTTAAGGCATTTAAGCCAAAGGTTGGAGTCTATAAACCTCGATAATTCTATTTGACGGTTCTTACTTGTAAGCCACTGCTTATACCTCAACTTAATAGGATGAAAAGTACATGTGTATCACTTTCTCATTTAAGTTGAGGTTAAATAGGATGATTCATTTGAACTTAGAATTTGATATTTTAAAACCTCAAAAGGCTTTAGCTGGCTATGTTCAAGCCATTTGGTCAGCATCCGTCAAACCTGATACGACGCAAACCGTACGTAAACAATTACTCAGTGATGCTGGTACAGGTGTGGTATTCATTTTACAGAATGAAGTACAAATGGATGGTGAGTGGCAAACGCCGGGGGTTGTCCTACTGCCTATAAGCATTCTGGCACATCAGGTCTGCCTACCGCCAGGCGCGGTGATGACTGGCGTACGCTTTCATCCTGCTGTTGGTTATCAACTATTTGGTAAACGTCTAGAACAGCTATTGCGGATTCAAGACGACCACCCTTTGGCTTCTTCTGCACTAGCAACATTTGAGTCTCTGCAAACAGCTCGTTCGCCATATGCAAGGATTTCTACGTTATATCGCTGGGTTCAAACACTGATTGAGGAATATGAACCGCAGTATGTCGGCCACATTATTGAACAACCTACAGGGACCATCAGTCAGCGCCAGAGAGAGCGCAATTTTCAGAAATGGTTGGGGATTACTCCTAAACATTACCAACGCATTAAACGAGTGAAGCACACTTTAGAGCAACTCCGAGCGCAACCCGATCTTACTTTATCGGAATTGGCGCTGGAGCAAGGCTTTTCCGATCAAGCACACATGACTAGAGAGTGTAAGCAGATTGCGCGCATGACACCGAAGCAGTATGTCCGAAAGAGAAACCTCTAAGCCTTATTAGCTTTCTACATCAAACCCAATTGATTCAGAATCGACGATATACTTGCTACAATGTTCGATCATATATCACCTACTTTTTAGAACGCTCATTCCAGCTTGATATGAGCTGGTTAGCTCGCTTTTGATGCCGCGTGCTGCTCTACCATAAACGCGATCACTTCTTCGTTTAAGCAAGATTTGCTGATGTATTGGCGTTGTTTACCAAGGTGAAGGATAAAGCCCAAATCAGTTTGTTCGAGTTGGTCGATTTCATTGATAGCTAGGTAGAGTTGGTAATCATGCTGTTCAACACGGCCACAGTATTCAGTGCCTCGGTCAGTCAAAATTCTCAGTATTAGCATAGGTCGAGCTCCAACGTTGAAGTATTCTCTCTGGGTGCTTTTCTAAGGTTGTTAGGACTTTTCTTACTGGCTCTAGTCAACTAAAGCTTGTGCTTGCTTATCTGTCATCGGACTCTCAACATCCTTTAACACCGCCCAACGAAGAGCTTTTTGCGTGCCATTGTTTTCGAGCGTCATCAACAGCTCGTGTAAATAAATGCACTACATGGAACCAGTCGAGAGTAACATTCGCTTTCGGAAGCTCATCTTTGACACCACTCCAACCTGCCCAGGCACATCGATGAGCTTTATAGTGAACTCGAGGTATTTTCGCTGTGATATAGCAATGGTGCTGAAAAAGTTGAGATGGCGCCATGTTTTATCGGTTATAAAAAAACAACCATCTGCGCGGTGGCTATTGTTAACTGATCTTCATGATAAGAATTCAGAATGAGACAATGAGTATGCAAGCTTACGAAATGGACGTGGATAAGTACTTTAACGAATAGCTCGGTATTTTTTTGCCAGAGGGAGTCTACTTATGTTTAACCCATGAAAGTAATAGACATGTCATTTACATTATTTTTTAAAGTATGCCTAGATATAAGCTTTGACATGACTTATTTTTGAGAATTGGGGCGGTCCTAGGTTAGCACTTGAGAGCATTAGGACATAGTATCGTCTCACGCGTGGATATGGGTTGACCTACGTACAATATTGGTAAACAAATGACTAAAATACTGGTTTCCCTTATGAGTGCCACAATATTATTGCTCTCAACAGGTTGTAACGCAGATATGTTTAATTTCTTCAAATCAAAAAAGTTTCAATACATACTTAGCTCAGAGATCACTGGTCGCTTATACTTAGACGGGAAATCGTTTACTAGCGAGGTAGTTTATCTACACACGGCTTTTTCTAAAAACCGTTATATCACCGAGACAATTACGTCAGAAAATGGTTATTTTCATTTCGAACCTACATACCACTATCAGACGTTTAAAGAACCTGCCCTTCATGAATCCTCTAGCTACATTGGTATTTACATTTTTGTAGATGGCAAAAAATACTACTTACTAGAGGCTCGCTTTTCTGACGTGAAACCCTATGAATTTATTTCAGATAATCTTCTTGATTTAAGTTGTGAGATTAATTCGGACGAATATCGTTACTTTTTTAAAAATAAATTTGTTGAGAATGGCCTCGATCTTGAAATTATTAGTAGGTGTGATTTGAAAGGATTTTCTGAAAAAATATTACTAAATAAGGACACGTAATGGCAAAGTTAACACCAAAAATGGCTTCAGAAATAGCGGATATTCCTTACAAAGCTTATGAAAATAATGGCCGTTTTATCATGCCGGGCAAAAACAGTTTTTCAAATCACTTTTCTTTTTCTGAAAATGATGTATTTGATGGTTTTACAGGCGGTGTAGCGGGTTTATCCAATGTACCGGTATTGCGTAAAGTTATCCCTGGCTTGATGAGAACTTCAGAGGCGTTTGCAGTGGTTGGCACTGGTAAAGGTTCTACATTTGAGAATGAAATTGTCATTTCAATTCGAGGAACACAAAATGCTAATGATTGGATCACAAATGCGAATATAGGGGTGAAAGGATCACCAAACGGTTCGCCCGCTCATGCTGGTTTCAACAATTGTTTTCAAAGTCTTAGCCCCAAGTTGAAGCAGTATATTATGCAGATGAACCCTAAACCAAAACGTATACATTGCGTTGGGCACAGCTTAGGTGGAGCGCTCGCATCACTTTGCGCTGATTGGGTGCGTAGTGAGATGAAGGTCAGAACCACCTTATACACCTTTGGCGCTCCTAGAGTTGGTCTGGAAGCATACGCACGCTCATCGGAAAAGCTAAACGATGGTGTTTATCGATGTACGCATGGTGCTGATCCTGTACCAAAAATACCGCTTTGGCCATTTATTCATGCTCCAATCTCAACAGGCGAGTACCGCTTGGACTCTGGCACGGGATTAAGCATATCAGCCCATTTGATGGCAAGAAACAAAAATCCGGGTTACTTAAACACTGCTTCCTCGGATTCTTGGGGAGCGTTGAAGAGGAAATCGAATGACCACTTATTTACCCCTATCCGTCTAAAGTATGAGCAACGAAATCAAGCTTCTTTTTCGGAGTATTGGGCCGATAGAATACAGGGCGCACTTATCACCTATTTGAAAGATGTGGCTCTTTTGTCAACGGTAACGATTCAAGCAGGCGTGATTGCTGGCTTGACCTTTTATGATTGGCTTTCAAGAAAGCTAGAAGCCGTTGCTAAATCATCTAAGCGCAATGAAGAGCAACTAAAAGGCTTATTAGGCCATATGCTTTTTTTTGCCGGTCACTATGGGACCATCATTGAGGATCTATCCGCCCGATTCATTAGATGGGTTTTCGAAAGAACCATTGGACGACTAGTCAGAGTATCTAAACAAGCGATATCGTTGCTAAGTTAACCTAACCATTGCAATGACATAGTAACGTGATTGCTTAGTTAGAGGTGAACTCATCACCTCATAAGTTAACTGGTGACATTGACATAACGCCGCTAAATGGGATTCTTATTAAGCACTTTTTAGATGAAACTTTCTAACCAAATCGGGGCGCGATTTATCAAAACGAATTTGAAAATAATGAATTTTTCACTATTTTCAAATTCGTGATTAGGAGCCAAAATGTAGGTTTACAGTTTCAACTGTTTTTGGATTTCTGTTGGGAAAGTAACTTAAACAATTGACATTAAATAGATTTAATGGGAAATATCTCTTACAAAACCCGAACTGCGCCCCCTTCCAAGCTGATGATGATGTAGGTTCGATTCTCGCTGTACACTCCATTCTCATAGGCTACTTTCCCTAAAACTTCGAACGCCTCCCATGGGGCTCGAATCGCAATCCCATGGATAGCCCCCTCAAATCGAATAAGTTTCTTCCGCATAGAAGTTACCTTTAGACGCATAAGTCCAACACTGGCCACATGAACTTTATTAGGGAAAATCCAACAAACTAACGAATGTCAAACCTTTGCCGAACATAGTAATCGAGCAAAAATGCTCTAGAAGTTGGCGTCATCACTGTAGGCTCACAATAAACTATCTCATTGTCACTTTTTTGGTTCAGTTTACACACTAACTCCGCAGCACACTTAAGGAGTCCATATACTGGAAAGACGCAACCAGAAACACCGAGTGTAGTGGTTCAGATTTTGAGTCTGAATCAGAGCTACCCCATAAGCATCAAACCCTAAGATCAAAAAAGCAAACCCACGGACTCGCTTTTTTTGTTAGCTCGCTTTTGATGCCGCGTGCCGCTCTACCATAAACGTGATCGCTTCTTCATTTAAGCAAGATTTGCTGATGTATTGGCGTTGTTTACCAAGGTGAAGGATAAAGCCCAAATCAGTTTGTTCGAGTTGGTCGATATCATTCCAAGCGAGGCTGCGGTCAACTTTACCGCTTTTGTAGCGTACGCCATCTGCATTCACTTCAAACACCACTTTACTGCCGCGACTTGAGCTGATGGTTTGACGCCACAGCCACCAAGTTCTTTTGAAGTAAACGCTGCACGCTTCAATCACACTCAATACGATAAAGAACCAACCGACATAACCGTTAGGTAGCAGTTCAAACTCCAATAAAACCACACCAAAGATAAGAAACAGCATCCCTTTTAGATACGCTTGTGGGAACTTCGTTGGCTGGCTAGTTTGATCATAACACTCAGCAAAGAAAGGTTTGTCGAGTATGTATTCTGTAGTGAATTCGAAATCTTTAGACATGTATGGTTACTTCAAGGCTTCTGTAAATGAGTAATCTTGGTTGCACTCTCGCAACACCTGCATTGTAGCGCTTCTCGGGATTTATCTTTAGTCCTTTTGATTTTGTTTTGTAAATCAATGATACCGCCACGCCAAAAGACCTCGGTGCACTCGCCAAGATCAAACAAGGCGAACCATTTGGCTCGCCTAGTTAATCAATGACCTATATGACTTATGAGGTTTTCTACTTTAGAGGGTCGTTGTCTGGCAATGCACTGTGTATCCAGACTGCCAGTCGGTGTTTGATGCTTGCGCCGTCTAGCTTGCTTTCCGGTAATGGGGTGATCTGTTTGGCATCAACCAAGAATAGGTAAATCGCTTTTACTCTTAGAGGTTGTGGTGACTGAGGAAGGTCAAAGCCTTGTAGCTTCGCCATCTTCCCACCAATCTCTAGTGCCTTCTTAACCAGTTTGTCTTCATTGTGAAGTTTGGAGCTTTTTGACATTGATAAATCCTCTTCTTCGCTTCATTAAGAATACATGAAGTGTCGCGTATGGCGTGTTAGTAAGCTCGCATATTGATAAGTTTATGCCTTCTTACCGAGTAACTGATTGAAAAACGACCTTAATTCGTCATCACCAAGATTGAGCAGGTAGTCACCAATATACCATTCAACAATCGATTGATTTGGATGTGCCGTGACTTGCGGGTTACCAAACCAAATGCCCTTTTCCGTGGCAAACGTGTGTTGGAGTTTTTTCAACTCTTCGCAGCTAAATGGCAGGATAAGGTGCAACATGTTTGCTTGAGGCTGGGTTGGTCTCACCGCCAAAGATGGGAACTCTTCAATGATCTTGTAGATCTGTTTTGTTCGCTCAAACAGAGCCGGCATTTGTGACAACCTTTCATCAAACTGCATTGCCGCAGAGACCACATAAGGTGTTCTGTGATAGAGGTTGCCACCTTGCCGCTTCATCCACATTGAAGCCAGTTCAATGAACGACTTTAAGCCAAGCAACATAGATCCGCCCATGCCGTTGATGCCTTTGTATAGTGAAACATAGGTCGTATCAAAACCAGCGGCGATCTCGCGGTATTCTTTCTGATAGTAAGCTGCGGTTTCCCATAGTCTTGCGCCATCCATATGGAGATGAATTTTGTTTTCGGCGCAGTACGCTTTGATATCTTCCAGTTCTTGCCATGAAGGTAGCTGACCACCAATTTCTCGCATCGGGAGTTCATAAAGAACGGCTGCGATTTCATCCGGCCAAGCAGTGAGATCCTCAAGCTTCCATGTTTGATAAGGGTTCCCTACTGGCAAAATACTAAAGCGATGTTGAAGCTGATAGCCTTGTTTTTCATGCACCGGAATATGGCTAGATGCGTGCATAGCGATAATAGGATTACGCTTTTGCCTTGTAACGATTTCGAGCACCGTTGGCTGCGTCATCGTCCCTGTTACAACAAAAAGCCCTGCCTCGTAACCTAGCAGATCGGCAACCTTTTGCTCGAACGCTTGAATCGTTTCTCCCTCACCGTAGACATCGTGATTGACGTTGTTTTCTTCGCACCACTTTGCCATTTTCACAAAGTGTTCGGCTGGAGAATCTTCTTTATTACCAGGGAGATGGGTATGACAAAGCTGTTTTAGGTGGGCACTCATTGTTCTGTCCTTTGAATCAAAGTTTCAACAATGTAACTTGTTAAAACGGAGGCGTAAACTGCATTTTCGCGATGCATTTTCTGCTTACGCTTCCATGCTGAACCTCCGATTGGACATAGATTTAACTTAAGAGTGATTTACGCAGAACGAAGATCATGCTCACCGTAAACAAGCCATTTCGGTAAATATGCGGCTTCTGGAATCGTCCAGCCATACTTATCGTATGCTAATGCAGCAAGACCAGTCAGTTTCAGAGAAACATTTCCTTTTGGCGAATAGCGAACATCTTCATTCATGTAGAACTGGTAATGCGCCTCTAACGCATCCCTCAGTGCCTCTTGATAATGTGCCTCATCGCCATCGATAATGGCAACAAACACATTCACAAATGGAATAAACAAAGAGTGTACATATGGCACTCTGGTTGATTCTAAGTATTGCGGGGAGGATTTCTCCATCACAGTTTGCAATAACTCTGGTAACGCTGATGAATTGCTAAATACACCGTTAACGAACTCGACTAGCGCAACATCGAATGGATCTTTTAAACGCACTAACGACTCATCCATGATGGTCATCAGCTCTACGCAGCGCCAATCTCTCGCGGCCATCGCTAAACAGATTTCATCCAACCAAGCATCCATCGTTCCCCCTGCAATAGAACGGTTACCTACTTCCGAAAAATGTCGGTGCCCAACGGAGAATTCAACCACTTTGTCTGAATGATTGGCCAGCAAGTACACGTTATTCAGTAACTCAAGCGCTCTTTTTATATAAGCTGGCGAGGCCTGATGTTGTCCGTATTTTGAAGCAGTGAAGAATAAATCAAGCGAATACCAAGCGTCGCCTTTCATTCTTTTGAGAGGTTGCTGATAAAAAGATTGTTTTTCATCAAGCATTTCTTCCCAGAAGTTGTAAAAATCTTCATCTTCCTCACGAAAAATACGCAATTTTCTTTCTTCAGGTATATCTAAATAGTGATTTTTTATTGTTTCCATCGTTCCCTAGCCTCGCATTATAAGTTGTTCTAATTTTTTGCTGTGATGATATTCATCCTCAAAATCAAGCCGTGAATGATGCCGAAGTTGATTTATAAAATCAATTTATAATCAGTATGTTGTATCGAAAGTTAATGCTTAATTGAAATGAATCGAAAAGCCGAAAAACATTTGAAATATAAGGCTACCGCACAAGCCGCGATGGGTAAGCCAGAACGTACCTGTCCATAAACAGTGGACGACGAACACTGACTTTGTGGAGTAAAGATAGACAGATATTCACCATTGTGTTCGCCTTTCTTTTTCTGTCGCTTTCGATAATACTCTTGCGCAATATTACTCAGCTGGAAAATTTTATGCCTCAAGCAAACTCTGTGGTCGTACTCGACTTTGAAACCACAGGTCTCTCTCCTACTTTAGGTGATCGCGCAATAGAAATTGGTGCAGTAAAGTTAGTCAATGGCGAGGTTGTCGATAGTTTTCAGCAACTCATGAATCCCGGTTTCAGAGTGAGTTCTTTCATTGAGAACTACACCGGCATTACCAACAATATGTTGCGATCGGTACCAAGCTGCGAAGAGGTAATGGCGTCATTTAGTGAGTTCATTGCTGGCGAGAACCTTATCGCTCACAACGCGTCCTTCGATAAACGATTTTTAGATGCAGAGCTTGAACGAATCAACTGTGGTTATTCGGGTGAGTTTGCTTGCTCTTTACTGGTAGCAAGACGGCTCATTCAAGAAGCCCCATCACATAAGCTAGGTGAACTTGTTCGCTATAAAAATATCGACAACGACGGTGTTTTCCACCGTGCACTAGCCGATGCGCAAATGACAGCCAAGCTTTGGCTCTTAATGGTCAAAGGGATAGAAAACTCAGGCATCGAAAAACCAAGTTTTCAGTTGATGCAAACAGTTAGTAAAACAGCCAAAGGAAAAGTCGACCTGCTACTCGTCAAAAGCCGTGCGTAACCCCCTCCGAACTGAAAGCTGATTCTAGTCTCTTAGACGTTTAAGTGATTTTCGATATACATGCGATATTGGCTATATCTGTCACTATCGCAGTGCTTCTTTTTCAAAACAAAGATCGCCTGGGTCACTCTATCCTCCAAAACTTCTAAAAAAATCGTGAATTATGTCTCACCGATTTAGATACTCGCTATAGTCATTCGAGACAATACGCAACAATTCGAGGTGTATTCACTGACTACTGATTTGTAAGCGATGATCAACAATGTTTTTCTGTTCTTAGAACAGTTTGCAGCTTTACTCATACTCGTACTGATTTCTGTTTTTGCTGTTGGCTTTTTATTTTTTGGTAAGGAAGCTCAAGAGTTTACACCAAGCATAAAAGGACGTATTACGAAGAACGATACTCCCATAAAGAATGCAAATGTAGTACTTAACATTCGGTCAGCAAATCGTTCTTTCGAACGTAGCTTCACCACGAATACAAATGGGGAATTCAAGTTTGATCCTGTTTTCAGAAAAAGGAACAAAGTTCTAAGTATTTTCGATGGCCTATTTCAAACAATATGCAGTGTAGAAGTGACCACAACCGTTGCCAATCAAAAGGTTGTTATTTGGAAAGGAATTTTCAGGCATCATGTCATCGGTATGAAGGAAAGAGTAAATATGTCTAATTTAAACTGCGAAGCCACCAACCCCATCAGAAAGTTTGAATTTCAATCCTATGGGGATTCCGTAAGTAGTCAATGTGACTTAAGTGATTACTTAAAAGTAAACAGATAGAGTAATGTTTACTCTATCAAACTCCTCAACTTCCTAATCCGAACGCGGTAGATCGCTGGTCTCACCAACCAAACTGGCTTACTATGCCAGGTACCTAAAACGCTTTGTGAGTCACTCATGAGCAGAAAAAATAACAAAAACCTCAGCATTCTTCTTAAACTCAGCACCTTTATTGCACCTTATAAATGGCGGGTTGCGGCAGCCTTGGTTGCCCTTGTCGCGACAGCAAGTTTGACGTTATCCGTTGGCTATGGAGTGCGCATTCTTATCGACCAAGGCTTTGCTCAGCAATCATTGCAAGAGCTCACCAATGCGATTCAGTTTATTGTCGGTGTCACATTGTGTATTGCCATTGGGACTTTCTTTCGCTTTTACCTTGTCTCTGCCGTAGGTGAGCGCGTTAGTGCGGATATTCGCCTTGCAGTGTTTAACCATGTGATTACGCTGCATCCGAGCTATTTTGAGACTAACAGTAGTGGCGACATAATGTCGCGCCTGACTACCGATACCACATTGCTGCAAAGCATTATTGGTTCATCGTTCTCGATGGCGATGCGTAGCGCTTTGATGTGTTTTGGTGCCATCATTATGTTATTCGCTACCAACGTTAAGCTCACGCTGATTGTGCTTGCTTCTGTGCCTTTGGTTTTGGTACCAATTTTGTTTTATGGACGACGCGTGCGTGCGCTCTCTCGCAAAAGTCAGGATTCAATGGCCGATGTCGGAAGCTACGCTGGAGAAGCGATAGAACATATTAAAACCGTGCAAAGTTTTAGCTCAGAGTCGCATGAACGAGCGGCTTTCGCTGTCGAGGTGGAAAAAGCTTATGAAATAGGTAGACAGAGAGTAAAGCAGCGAGCGATCCTGATATCAGGCGTTATTGTGATTGTGTTCAGCGCGATTTCAGGCATGCTTTGGGTAGGCGGCAGCGATGTGATTCACGGAAAAATGTCTGCGGGTGACCTAGCCGCATTTGTGTTTTATGCCATTATGGTTGCCTCATCGACTGCAACCATTTCCGAAGTCATGGGTGAATTGCAAAGAGCCGCAGGTGCTACCGAACGGCTGATTGAGATCCTTCAAGTAGACAGTGATATTAAAGCGCCAAGCAACCATTTGCCTGTCCGTGCCGACATGCTTGCTGAGGTTAACTTTAATTCGGTGAGTTTCAACTACCCTTCTCGCCCAAATCAACCAGCAATCAAAGAATTAAATCTAACCGCTGAACAAGGAAAAGTACTGGCGTTGGTCGGCCCTTCTGGTGCAGGTAAAACAACACTATTCGAACTGCTGCAACGATTTTATGACCCACAGCAAGGGCAAGTGTTGTTTGTTGGTGAAGATATTCGACAGTTCGACCCAAACGAGCTTCGACGTCAAATGGCGCTCGTACCACAACAACCAGCGCTGTTTAGCCATGATGTTTTTCATAATATTCGCTACGGTAATCCTGAAGCGACGGATGTACAAGTTATCGAAGCCGCGAAAAAAGCCCATGCCCATGAGTTTATTGAGAAGCTTCCCGAAGGCTATCACAGCTTTTTAGGGGAGCGCGGCGTTAGGCTATCGGGCGGACAAAAGCAGCGTATTGCGATTGCTCGCGCGATTCTAAAAGATCCAAAAATCTTACTGCTAGACGAAGCTACCAGCGCCCTTGATAGTGAAAGTGAACATCACGTTCAACAAGCACTTGAAGCTCTAATGAAAGGACGCACAACGCTGATTATTGCTCATCGTCTTTCGACTATCCAACATGCGGATAAAATTGCGGTGCTCGACAATGGCGAGTTAGTCGATGTTGGTAACCACCAATCATTAATGCAAAGCTGTGAGTTGTATCAGCGACTTGTGGCATTGCAATTTAAGCACTTGGAGTAACGCCTAGTTAAGCGTTCAAAAGTAAGCAAAGGCGGACCAAATAATTTAATAACAGGAGTTTAACGATGTTTTTGTGTCAGTCCAGCGAGCCTTGGCGAGACTAAGAATCTAGCTCTGAGTGGTTAATGAGATAATTTAGACCATGAAGAGCTAGGATAGAAGATCCCACATCATGTCCCATCGTCGCTGTACAAGGTGACGAAATACAAAAGATGCCACTCGCAGTTAAACGAGCGGCATTAAACCAAGCAGCTCGCCTTTTAACAAAGGAATTCCAGTAAGAATCCAGTAACCAGCGTATTCTCCCTTCAACTAGAAACACTCGTTCACAACTACCATATAAAACCCAATCAACTTCATTTGTAACAATTAAGGTTTCAAAAATAGGAAATCATTACTGAAAAAGTTTACCGCGTTTTGTGTTGCTATCTATGGTTACAATGTTTGAGACATCAATGCTTTCAAACCAAGCAACACAAAAGCGGCACCGATATGAACAGCGAAGCGAAACAACTATTTTCTTATCTATGTCAGCGATACGATGCGCTTTCTCAAGAGCTTGAGTCTCGCCCTTTTCCTGAATTTTCTGAGACTATTACTCATCCTCTTGGGCACTGTTTAGTCCGTTGCCCAGCAGGTAGCCAACGCTTTTCTATTGTAGCAGTCAACTTTGCACCCTCCGTTCGCGGGCAAGGCGTGCTTACTGCATTTATCGACTACATCAAAAGCAATCCTTACCACTACCAAGGTGTTGAGGTTGCAATCATTGAAAACAAGAACTTAGCTAAACGGCTTTTGTCTCTTGGCTGGAAGTACAAGTCCCTGTTTGGCAAGATTTTCTTCGCTAGCAAGCCGACCCTAGTAAAGGACTTTCAGTCTGCGTAATAGTTATTACGAAACCGCATCGAAATCCAAAGTAAAACCATCACTCAAAATCCGTAAGCATGTTGAAAAAAACTTGGCGATCTTCTGCAGTACTTCCTCGATGAGCAGTGTATTCAACGTGCGCGTCTGCGCTGGCTTTTGGGGATAGATTAATGCCCCATAACGCATTAATTTGGTTTGGTACGATGGAATAACGCATATCAACAATTCGCATTTCATTATTCGGATCCGTCGCTACAAAACCGTTTGAAAACCAACGGAAACGTTCGATGTCTCTTGCTTGTTGCGATTGCGGGTTTAGCCACGGAAATTGCTCTTTTATATTTAACTTTGGAGTTGATTCGCCAGGGTAAATTTTTATTGAACGCCCCACCCTTACGGCATCTACATAGTAGCTCTCTTCCGTTTCATAAATTAGTTTCCAAACCAAAAGATTGCTGAAACTTGGTTTGGCTTTTAATTGTATAGCGTTGTGTTGTCGCTCTTTGACGATTTCCCAACCAGCTACTTCTGCTCTATCTCGTTGTATCGTTCCAAGACTTAGGTAAGCCAGGCACCATAAAAATGCAATGCGGGCATAGTTTGGGCTTCGCTTCAGTGCAACAAACAAAAGCAATATTAAAATAGGGAGTGTGAACGCGGGGTCGATTACCGAAATAGTGTTCCAAGCATAACGCGTGTTGCTTATCGGCCATAGAAGCTGTGTTCCATAACTGGTGCATGCGTCTAATAACGCATGGGTACTATAACCAAGCGCGCAGTAAAACCAACTCTGCCGGAAGCTTAGTCCTCGCTTTTTTGCGAACAATGGATACAACACCAAAGCACAAATGAAACTACCAAACGGGATAAACAAGAGCGAGTGAGTAAATTGGCGATGGTATTCCAAATACAGCAAAGGATCAGTTGAAGAACGGATGAGCACATCTAAATCCGGAGCCATCCCAGAGACCACGCCCAACACGCCAACAACTGCAAGGTTTCGCTTGTTGCTCACGGCCAGTGGCAAAGCTGCACCCAATAAACCTTGCGTTAACGGATCCATCGTTCACTTCCTTTAGATAGATGAAGCTCAGCTGGAAAGCGTACACGCTCAATAGTCGGTTCCAATTTAAAAACCAGAAGGTTCTTCGACATAAATTATCCGCATTTAAGTGGAAAACAATACACGACTTAGTCATGCATTTGCTTGTTTAGCAACAAACACTTTGATTTAGTGTAAGAAGGAATCACGCCGTTCGCTAGTGAACGAACAAATCTGAGTCTAGGCTTGTTTGGTATTTCAAACCCGAAGGTTTATCTGACGCGAAAAAACAAGGCGAACCAAATGGCTCGCCTTGTTTCTAATTTACTGAACGATAAACGGCAGGCGTTTAGTCTTGAGGATTCTCTTTCGCGTTGATTTCAGCGTAAGTGTGTAGCAGCTCCGTCAATGTTTTTACCCACGCAAAAACATCCGAAGGTGCATTTTCGATTAGTTTTTCCACTAGAGCACAGTGTGTTTCTAGCGTGATGGCCTCTTCCAAACGGAATGAGATCGCGTAGAAATGCCAAAGCACCAATCTCGTCATTCGCTCGCTATTTTGCTTTGCGTTGTCTGAGTCATCAAACGCTTGTTGAATTTCACTCAGTGCGATTGCTGTCATGCGTAGCATTGCATCAAGACGTGCAGACAACATGCGATCTTCACTATCCACTTCTTCTTGATCAAAAGTGAACAACTCATTCATCACGTCTTCTGGCACCATTTTACTGATCATACGAGCACTAAACTCTTCCAGCTCATGGCGAGGCATAGTTACAAGACAATCGAAGGTGTAATCACGAAGCATAAAATCACTCTAGGTTAGAAATCAATTTCAGCCTCGCATTCTAAATATTGAAATTTCAATTGCCAGTGTTAATTTCTATCCATCTACGAAAAACTACAAAACACCGTTGATTGCAATACCAACACCAATCCGCTGCTGATTATGATCATAGTCGATCAAGCTCTTACCATAACCCGCTGAGTATTGTGCGTACCCCTGAACTTTGCCCCAAATCGGAAATGACACACCCAGTTCTGCAAAACCCTTATGTGTTTGAAAGTTCTGGCGACCTAAAAAGGTAAACTCGTAACCATTCCACTTGTAAGCACTCGATAGCTCAAAGTGTCCCATATAGTCTTCGATATTAGGGTTATCATCACCTTTGGGATCATTAGGCGATGTCTTTTCATCTTCAGGTATACGCCACCAAGGCTGGATAGAAACCGCAAAATTGTCTTTTGCAAAGGTTAAGTTGGCATAGACACGGTTCCAACTGCGCGATAGCTCCTGTCTCTGACCGTTAGACTCATGTTCAATACCAAAACCTAACCAAGTCGAACCATCAAGTGGTTTCCAGTCTGTTGGGGTGTAGTAAAAAAGCTCTGGACGATAATTGGTTTCACGGAATGGACGAGATGCTGCACCCGTGTATACCTGCCAAAATGATTTAAGAGTCATTCCAAAAAACAGACCATCGCCATCAAACAACAAGTCATCATAGTTCATTGGTACTTTAAAACTGATTTGGAACTCCGCCTCTTCCTTACGCAGTTCATCGCCGTATTTGGTGTCGGCATACGCGCGTTTATTTACACGATCACTGTATGTAAACGGAAGAATATAGTTAACGCGATGCGCGACCAGACTAAACGGTTCGAACGCGTTTTCTCGTTCTGATTCCAAACGCTTGTCGACCAAACTTTCCTGAAGTTCTTCAGGCTCTTCAATTTCTGGATCAGCGGGCACTGTGCTGGTTACTGTGTCAAGCTCACACTGCGCGCGAATGCTCTTTATGGTTTCTTCATCTTTGCTTTGCTTTATTTTGTCTAGCAAACATAAATCATAAGCACTGGCTGTTTCTCCCATCGCAACTGGCGCTGCCAATAAACTCAGTATTGATATCCCTGCCACTTTTGAAGCCATCTGAAACCCTTAATATTCTTTATGTCAAACCAGATAATTTTAGTTTTTCTTGGTAAACCGCTTGCCATTCTGACGTTAAGGCAATGTTAAATGTCCGCCGACTTTACGTCTTGGATAAATGCAACAGACTTTAGACATATCGGTCAACTATGATCAAAGCGCAAAAAACAACCAAGAGTTGAGCATCATAGATAAAAACCACTCGTTTGCATGATGCTCATTTTATCTATGCAAAATACTGGCTCGTAACTTTGATTGCAAACCCGGCTATGAATAAACCCAAACCATAACCCAAATGCGCCAATGTGCTAAGAAAACGGGCTTTCCAAGGTGTTGGGGTTTTACTCGCAGCAAAACCAAATCCTAGACAAGGTTGAATGACCAAAAATGGGAAGATCAACGTTACCACGCCTGTAATTAAGCTGGGCATTAGACTGGGCTCTACCAACCAATGATGACCAAAAACAGTAACGTGAGCCAAAGCGAAAGTAACGCCGATGGCATAATGCAAAAACCAGCCAAGTGACTTTTCTCCCGGCATCGCCTCTGACGCCATAATTGGCGCATGCATAAGCTTTCCTTGGGGCATGTACAAAACCCAGCGCGCAACCAACGCATAGTTTAATGAAGGAATACCAAACACTATCCTTTGTAACCATGCCCATAAATCCATTATCAAAGTGGCACCAATCCCTATTAGCACCGCTTGCAATCCCATTAAAAGCAGCATTTTTCTCTCCTCAAGTTTTTGATTTGTTAAGGTCTTAGTTGCATGCTACAACTTAAAGCCAACTTGAAGTCAATGGGGAATAATATGGATATTGCAGAAGTGGTTAGAAAATCAGGATTGCCGACTTCAACGCTCAGGTACTACGAACAGCTGGGGTTAATTCGCTCGATAGGAAGGAATGGATTGAGACGCCAATATTCACCAGAGGTACTCAATACACTCAATTTAATTAGTTTGGGGCGTATCGCTGGAATATCGCTTAACGAAATGGCAGAAATGTTGAATCAATCAGAAGTTTCAAAGCCATATATCGATCGTGACTTACTAACGAAAAAGGCACTTGAGATTGATGAGCAAATAAAACGTTTGAAAGCGGTGCGAGACAGCCTAAACCATGTCGCCTCCTGCCCTCATGAATCGCATATGGACTGCTCTTCATTTCAAAGGCTTATGAAAGTCGTAAAGCGTTATGTCCCCCAAAAGCAGAGATGAACCGCTCTCCCTACCTTCCTATTCTTGATTTAAAAGGAAGTAACTCGACATGGAGGGTTACTTCCTCTCATATTACTTAGCTTTCGCTTTTACGTACTTCTTCACTTTTTTCATCGCCATTTTTTGCTTTAACGGTGAGAGGTAATCAATGAACAAGTTACCCGATAGGTGGTCAATTTCGTGCTGCATCACAATCGCCAAGAACTCATCGCTCTCGATTGTAATCGGGTTGCCATCACGGTCTAGTGCAGACACAACAACTGACGTGTAACGCTCTACATCTGCGTAGTACTCAGGAACAGAGAGACATCCCTCTTGACCAAGTGCTTTGTTTTCTCCGCTCACCACTTCTGGGTTAACCAAGATTAAAGGATCATTGCGTTCGTCAGAGATATCGATGACAACAACCGCCTCTTTTCTGCCTACTTGGGTTGAAGCTAAACCGATACCATTGCCCGTTGCGTAAAGTGTTTCTAGCATATCGTCTATCAGCGTTTGTACTGTCGATACATCAGTGACTTTTTCTGCTTTTACTTTAAGCCTTGGGTCTGGAATGGAGAGAATTTCGAGGACTGCCATACTTACCTTTCATATCTATAAATCGTAATTCGTGGCGAATTATACACACGTTTCTCGATACATAAACCTGCTAAGCTATCTTGCGCACAAGGCATAAACCATTAACTCAAACGACAACACAATAAATGGGTTTGCCTTTTAGACAAAAAACCCTACAAACAGGAAACTAAAACGCCAGCACATTATGGCTGGCGTCTTGTCATGATCCTAATTGAATCGTTTGTTGTATTTTATCTACTGACTTTCCTTGGCTTTGAGTAATACTCTAATCGCCATTTTCTCACCACTTTTTAAAGTTAAGTAGGCGATGCCAATCGTTATTAGCATTATGATAGCAATAAAAATACTTACCCCACCGAGCTCAGATAATAAATAAAACGGAGAAATATCTAACGACATTAAGATAAGAGAGAACACTGCCAAACTTGCTAAAGTCCACAGTAAAACAGCATACCATCTTGTTTTTGATGGCATTACATCTCCAGTCTTGTAGCCGAAGTAATAACCAACACTCATGGCTGGGATTAACGTGCTAAGAAAGCCTGTACCACTCATTTCTATCCCAACAATATATTCAATGGCCAACAGCAATGCAGCCCAACAAACGGACGCCAGACACAACAGAGACGTAACAAGAAGTACCGATGGTGGCTGGTTTATTTCTGATTCTGAATAGTTACTTTTTAATTCCACTTTCATTTCCTTCCATTTATTTGAATAAAATAAGCGTTTTAGATCATGCTTCCGCTTGGACAACCTAGAGAAACAACACCGCCATAACTCGTTGTTGGCGTAACTACCATGACTAAATCAACAGGAAGAAACACAACGTCCGTTGCTAACGACAAAGGAATGTCAATCAATGATAGTGGGTATAACGCGATAGAAGTAATATCAGCTCTTAAATAGCAAGGTTGTCGTGCGACTGATAACGCGGTGCCTGAAAACGGCTTTCCGTATCCGCCACCAGCATGCGCATCTATAGATGAACACCCCACCATTAAAGATGCTGACACCACAAGAAATACAACTTGTAGCTTTTTAAATAGTTTTATTTTCATTTAACCTAGATTCCAACTAACTATTATTTTTACAACTAAACCCTCTCTCAAATTGTATGTTCAATGAATTTACTCATATGGGCCAAGTGCAACCATGTTAATACGTTCTATGTATTAGAAACAATTCATTTATTTCCAATGACACTAGTGAGATCATGCGACCTGATTGGAATCTCACTTAAGTTTTCATGGATCTATCGCGCTGAAAATTGAAGCCTCTACCTGTCATAGAATAAAAAGCCGTCAAAATCAGTGGTTCTGACGGCTTTTTATTTTCTATTACACACTCGATTATTGTTGCAGCTTCGCTGTGGCTTCTACTGCTTTGTAGAAGTCCAGCACTCTCTGTTTGAGGTTCGATTAAAACCCTATAAAACATTAAGCCGCAATATTAATTGAGTTGTTCTATATAGCGATTCAGCTCTACCGCATATGTTTTTTGATCAATCGCAGTGTCACCTATTTCTTCATCTAGAAATCCAAGTAGCATTTGTGCACCACCTTCACCATTATTTAACGCTTGCGTCAAGTAATAGGCTGAAAGCACCTTATTTTCAGGTAAACCACAGCCATCATCATACAAACATGATCCTAAATAAAATTGTGCACTCGCCAACCCATCATCAGCAGCCTCTGAGATTAAAGAAAAGCCCCGCTTAACATCCATGACTTTTGGCTCTTTCAGAAGGATTATCCCTAAAAGCTCTTTACTATGAACATCATCCACTTCGATAGCTTTGATCAATAAAGACTTTGCTCCTTGCACATCACCTTGTTCATAAAATTTATTTGCTTCGCTGTACAACTGCTCTGGAGCTTCTCGGTTCTTAGTTAGGAGGCTTTCTGTCGTTTTAGTTGCCTCAAACTTTGACGTAGTATCGTTACATGCCGTAACAAGGAGCACTACTAATAAAACGTTAACAATTCTCATGTTATTCCCATGTGCATTTGATAAACAAGACTGCTGTCGAGTATGAATCGTCTTACTGACCGCTTACAATTTGAAACTTTGTATTGATCGGAGCTTTAGCACTAGCTTCACACATATTGGCAATTTGACCACGAACATAAGCACTCGAATCAAAGTTATACTTGTCTTCTTGAGGAATTACACTTGCTAATGAAACTCTAGATAGTTGAGGAGCTTTCCCATATTCCCTTTCGACTTTCAAATACTTCACATTAACAATCAAAATGCAGCCAGATGATTCTAGATTTGCATTGTGTACTCGATTAGCTAGTACTCTAACGTTTTGTCGGATAATGTAAATTACCACCTTCTAAAGAAGGTGGCTTTGTGTGAGCCCCCTAAAAGGGGGCCTTTGTTTAGTCCAGCGCCAAT